>SPCU01000021.1 GCA_004525545.1 Methanomassiliicoccus sp.
CCGGGCGTACAAGCAGCTGGAGTCCGCAGGGGTGAAGGTGCACGCTGGTTGCGAAGGCAAGGTCGGTGATATCCTGGAAAAATGCCTGAAAGGAAAACTGCCAGTGTGTAAAAAGGCCACCTATGGTGGATATCTAGGCATCTGAGCTTAACGTAGGGGAGCGCCGCAGAAACGGCATTGCAGTTCGCCTCCGGCGTTCTGTCCTCCGCAATAGTCGCAGAGCAATCGTTCCTTCTCTTTCTCGAACTCTACACTATGATGGTGTTGGTCCTTGCGCCATGATCGCCACCCCGCTATCATCATCAACGCACCGATGGAGCAAATGACCAGGGCCGGAATCAAGAACCCCGTTATCCCCAGAATGGCGATCAGGCCGAAGAACGATCCCAGAAAGAATATCATTCCACCTACGCTCGCCATCACTAGTACCGAAACATGCACTGGTTCCGGATCTGTCCTATCACTCTCTGGTTGGTGCTTGACAGCCTCCCGGGAGGGAGGAACGCCATCCTTCCGGTCAAATTTTCCATTTTTAGTAAAGGCGGATCACACACCTTCCTCGGGAATGGGGTCGTCCGCATTTATCGATTGCTGCTACAGCAGCATTATGAACGCAAGGGGATTTTCACTAAATATATCTGCTACGGAATGTAATTACATCCGTTGATACCATGATGTCAAAACTACCTATTGATCTGACGAGCGTTAAGGAATACCATCTGGACCGAGAGATATTGAGGGCGGCGATCATCGCCGAGCTGGATGCGGTGAGCTTGTACGAGCAGATGGCGGCCATGACCAACGATCACAAGATCAAGCGGATCCTTTTGGACGTGGCCAAGGAGGAGAAGACCCACGTAGGCGAGTTCCAAACATTGCTGCTGCTCATCGACCATGAACAGAGCGAGGAGATGGAAGAGGGACGGAAAGAGGTGGAGAAGGAGCTGAGCTGATATCGGCGCTCCAACCCAATAGTTACATATTTCTGGTGAGTTGACCGAACCGAATGGGTACTGGCATGAGAATGGCCGTGGTGGTCCATGGACCTGAGGCGGTGGACAGCGGACTGGCCTTGGAGGTAATTCGGCGCGCCGCAATGCTAGGTGACGTCAGAGCCCGGGTCGGTGGAGCTACGGCGGTGGCGGCGGTCATAGATTCCGGTCTGGAAGACGTGATCGCCCATGATTCTCGCGAACTGCCCTCGACGACCATCAGGCAGATGGCCGCGGACGCCGACGTCGTGGTGCTGGTCAATTACGGCAAGGACCGTGACTCCGCGCTCGGCTTCGGCCGGTTGGTGATGGCCAAGGTCCTGCCGATATCCGCCGCGGTCGTTCAGGTGGACAATGGTCTGAGCATCATCTGGTCTGCCGACGACCCATTGCTGCCTCGCATCCTCCCCTTGATGATAGGTGAGGTCCTGGACCTCCGAGGGTCCGTAGAGACCATCGACCTTACGGTCAGAAGGTTGAGCGGCGTCAGGAACGGTGAGTTCGTCTGGATCAACGGTCACGTGATCGGTCGGGCCTTGAGGGATGAGGTGGTCCTGTCCCAAACCCCTTCCGGGGAATTGAGGGCCGAGGGATTGACCATCAAACCTACCGGGGTGGAGCGCCTGGGCGATTTCGATATCCGCACGGCGATCGTCCGCAGCGGTCAGGTCCGTCGAACCAGTTCCCGACCGCGCAGTCTTCGTTCTCTCGGGAGCACGGTCTGCATCATCGACCATTGTGCCGAGGAATCGGTATTCCGATGCCGTGACGCCTCCTACGTGATCACGGTGGGCGACGATACCAGCAAGATCGCTTCGGCCCTGCTGTTCCGATTGGGGATACCGGTCATCGCCATCACTGACGGCGACGAGGACGGCATATCGAAGGAGGAGATATTCTATCCCGGGTCCTTCCTCTTCCGCCTGGAACCGGGAAATGATGATCTGGTAGGCGCCGAGATCAAAGAACGCTGTTTCGTACGAGCGGATCGCATCCCGCTTTCGATGAAAATTGAGGAGATGGCCGCCCTGGTGCGTACAGTGAGCGGAAAGAGATTGTTGTGGGAAAGGGTTTTCTGACCTATTTGTAACCGAACTTATTGCGGAAAAGGGTCAGGGAATCGGCGACGATCTCGGTAGCGCGGGCACGGCCCTGCCAACCGATGACGTTGGTGCTCTTCTTCTCCTCCAGCCTTTTGTAGGTCTTGAAGAACTCGGATATCTCATCCAGATAATGCTGAGGAATGTCCTCCAGCTCGAAATACTGGTTGTTCTTGGGGTCACCGCACGCGACCGTTAAGATCTTGTCGTCCTGTCCCTTCTCGTCGCTCATCTCCAGCACACCGATGGGGCGAGCCTCGACCACGCAGCCGGGGAAGGTCGGCTCACTTATGAGCACCATGGCGTCCAGGGGATCCCCGTCGTCGTAGAAGGTGCGGGGGATGAGCCCGTATGCTAGCGGGAAAACTACGCTGGAATGCAGTACGCGGTCCAGCAGCATGCAGTCGAACTCCTTGGACACCTCGTACTTGTTCTTGCTGTCCTTAGGGGTCTCGATGATGACATTGATGATCTCAGGTGGATTGCGTCCCGAGGGGACCTTCTTCCATAGTGACATTATTTACCTCTCTGCGCTTCGATTGTATCGCCTTACTTATCCTTTTTCCCTTCACGGTCCGCCTGGTATTATGAATTCTGTGAATACTGCCTTTAAATTACTATTTTATCAATAAAATTAATTGCCAGGGATGTTCATTAGGACTTAATATATGAATAACGCATACCCGTAAACGCAATGGCACAAGACTTCATACAGATGGTTCTGTTCCAGCTTTTTATGATCATCGTCTTGGTCGAAGTGTCCAAGATGATTTGTAACAGGGTCAAGGTCCCTACCGTCATCGGGGAGATCATGGTGGGCATCGTGATCGCCAACACGTTCCTTTACAATTTCATCAACCTGGGTTCGGATACCGAGGTCTTCGAGGTATTGAAAGAACTGGGTGTCATATTCCTTTTGTTCACCGTGGGCTTGGAAACACCGTTCAGCACCATTCGCAAGGTCGGTAAAACGGCAATAATGGTGGCAGTGTTCGGTGTGATCCTCCCGTTCTTCGTCGGATATGGTCTGATGGTCGGTCTCGGATACGGGATCGTCGAGGCCTTGTTCGTCGGGGCGGCCATGGTGGCCACCAGCGTGGGCATCACCGCCCGGGTCATAAAGGACATGAACCTCATGCACGCCATCGAGTCCCGGGTGATCATCGGTGCAGCGGTCATCGATGACATACTGGGCATGATCATCCTTGCCGTTGTGATAGGCATCGCCGGCGGTGGAGCCCTGGACATAGTCCAGGTGGGCGTGGTCTCCTTCGAGGCGGTGCTGTTCGTCCTGGCGGTCATATTCATAGGCTCCTTGTTACTGCCAAAAGTGATGAAGAAAAGGAGCGAAAAGAAGGCCACCCAAGTATGTACCGCCGAGAGAAGGACGAGAGGCATCAGCCCCTTGCCCCTGGCGCTCATCATTTGTTTCGCCCTCTCATCAGTATCTTCGTTCCTCGGGTTGGCAGCCATCATAGGCGCTTTCCTGGCCGGTATGGCCTTCGCGGAGTTCAAGGATACCTGGCCCTGTGAGGAGAAGATACAGCCCATCACCGAGTTCCTGACCCCGTTCTTCTTCGTGTTCGTAGGTATCAGCGTGTCCCTGGCGGCATTCTCCGACGTCCTGATATTGGCGATCATCATCACACTGCTAGCCATAGTCACCAAGTTCGTTGGCTGTGGAATAGGCGCCAAGAAACTGGGAGGGAAGTCCGCCGCCATCATCGGTGTGGGCATGATCCCCAGGGGTGAGGTGGGACTGATTGTGGCAGCCATCGGTCTGTCATTACTTGATGAATATAACATCCCAATCTTGAGCGCGGGTATCTACAACGTGATCGTGTTCATGTCATTGGCCACAACGCTGATAGCGCCTCCGCTTCTGACCTACACGTTCAGAAGGAAGCTAGGCAAGAAATGTGAATTGGCCCCACTGAAGGAGTGAGGGCCCAAAATAATTTTTTTTAATTTTTCAGGTCGGGAACAAGGCCGTGGCCAGGACCACAATGGCTATTGTGACGGCGCATAAGGCCATGACCACAACGGGACTGAGCTTTAGGGCCTTCTCATCCTCGTTGTCAAAGTACCTGATCAGGCCCGCAGCGGACTGGAAACCCCCGGTCTTCTTATCCTTCGCCATTTGAATCGAACCTCCTACCTTCAACGGGATATAAAAATATTTAGTAAACCCCGCTTAGAAAGCAGCACTGCATCCAGTTTACGATAACCTTTTAATGCGGGGCGGTTTTCACGACTTGATAGTATGCATTGGGCCGATGTGATAGCAAACACCTTGATGGCAAGGGGCGATAAACACCTGATCTCCACTGGCATCACACCCTCTGGCTACATTCACGTGGGAAGCCTGAGGGAATCGATAACCGCCAACGCGGTATACAAGGCATTGAAGGATAAATCGGCTGATGCCGACTTCATCTACTTGGTCGATTCCTACGACCCGCTGCGCAAGCGCTACCCCTTCCTTCCGGAAAGCTTCGAGAAGGAGGTTGGCAAGCCCATCTGTTACATTCCCTGTCCGGACAATTGCCATGACAATTATGCCGAACATTTCATTACCCCCTTCCTGGAAGCGTTGGGTGAACTAGGCATCAAGCCCCGCATCATATGGACGCACAAGCTATACGAGGAGGGGAAGTTCACTGATATCGTCGACCTGGTACTGAGGGAAAGGGCGACCATAGCCAGTATCCTGGGAGAGGTCACAGGCAGAAAGATGCCCGAGAACTTCTGGCCCTTCACCCCGGAATGTCCGAAATGCGGACTGTTCACCGATAAGGTCCTGGGCTACGAGTTCCCCTACGTGCATTACAAGTGTGGTTGCGGTCACGAAGGCGATGCAGACATACGCAAGGGTCAGGGCAAGATGCCTTGGCGGGTGGAATGGGCAGCAAAGTGGAAGTTGTTCGGTGTGACCTGCGAACCGTTCGGCAAGGACCATGCGGCCTCGGGCGGGTCCTATGACAGCGGAGTACGCCTGGCCAGGGAGATATTTGAGATGGAGCCTCCGCATCCGATCCCCTACGAGTTCATCCAGTTCAAATGCAGGGGGCAGATGCACAAGTCCACTGGCAATGTGGTCACTGGGAGCGACGCACTATTGATCACCCCCGCCCCTGTACTGGCCTTCGGCGTTCTGCGCTACAATCCGGAGAGACACATCGACTATGATCCTGGCCTGGGGATAATTGACATCGTCGATGAATATGACAAGGTCGAGTCCCTTTATTTCAACGGCGGAGCCGATGAAAAGGAGATAGATCTGCTGCGGGCCTACGAGATCGCCCAGCCCACGGGCGTCCGGTCCAAACTGCCGCTCCAGGTCCCATATCGCCATCTGGTCAGTATAGCCCAGATAGCCGATTCATACGAAGGCGTGGTCAAGGTTTTGAAGCGCTCGATGAACATCGACGACATCTCGGAGGAGGATATGAACGTCCTGAAGCAAAGGATCGGATGCGTACGCCACTGGTTGAACGCCTTTGCCCCGGAGGAGGTTCTCTATATCATCAGTCCGGAGCGGCCGGACATGGAGATCAGCGATGACGAACGGAGCTACATCGTCGAGCTCCTAGAGCGCCTGAGGACCACTGAATGGATCGGTGACCTGATCCACAACGCCATCTACGAGACGGCCAAAGGACGCGGCCTTCAGCCCAAGGTGTGCTTCCAGGTCCTGTACCGTTTGTTCATCTCTCGGCGTTCCGGGCCCAAACTTGGATTCTTCCTGTCCACCATGGACAAGGATTTCGTCCTCAAAAGATTGTCCGAGGCGTGAGCTCCAGGACCGGGCGTTCGAACATCTTCCATATCATCTTATAGGTTCAACTCCAACCTAACTTCCATGAAGCTAGGGGTTATTCTATATTCCAACGATCCCGAGACCGTTTACCAAGCCTTCAGGCTAAGCATATATTCCTTGTCCCAGGGGGACCAGGTCAACATGTTCCTGCTGGCAAAGGGAGTTGAGTGCGAGGACCTGGACAATGAGACGTTCAATATAACCAAGGAGATCAAAGCCTTCCTGGATGCAGGAGGCAGGACCTACAGCTGCACCTCGTGCATGAAGTTGCGAGCCAAGGGGGAGAGCCAGGCCTGCCCGATGTCAAAGATGGCGGACCTCTATCGCATCGTAGCCGAAAGCGACAGGGTCATCACGCTATGATGGTAAGCTCCTTGACCATCAGGACCGTACCTTATTCAAGGTGAACAACAGCACCGCCAGCGCCAACCATATCAGGAAGGCGATGAACAGGAACAGCAGATTATCAGGGTAGACGTGGTTCACCGACCAGATGGTGCCGAAGGCCATGAGCAGTGTTCCCCAGAACATGAGGTAGCTGCCATCGTCGCCCTCCCGTTTGGTCAGGGCCCCGAAGCGCTGCCTGAAACCAATGAACAGGGCGAACATTCCGCTCAAGAAGAAGATGGCAGGGAAGAAGAGTGTCCAATCCTCCGTTATCCAGGCGATCAGGATCGAGGCGGCGAACGCCATGATAAGATACGAAACTGTCAGACTGGTCAGGGTAACCGAGGCACGGTCTTTCATTTGTTTCAAGTGCAATAGGAATGCTGAACTTATCTAACTTACCCTTTCATCTGTTCGCCTGACCACTCAGCGATCGTTCCTCAATGCATCAGCTTTTCAGAGCCTAGGCGGCAATAGAAGGAGTATTTCAATCCCAGCTCCTCGGTGACCGCGCATACCGGGCAGTCGCACGTTCTGGCCACGATCTCGCAATTCCGGCTCTTGCCCAAGTAGCAGAACAGCAGGTCCTTGCTCTGGGCGATACATTCGTTGTAGGTGGCGCAGTCAGGGCAACGGCACAGGGCCTTCGTACGCCCTTCCCATCTCTCCAGCTCCTTCTCGCCCAACCCTTCCAGTCTCTTGATCTCCATCTCGAAGCGGTCCAATTCCATCCTCCTTTATTATTACCACACACCATGGTAAATAGATTGGGTCGCGGCAACGCGATAGGGCGATGGACCCCTAGAAACGAAGTGAACGGTCGTTGCGTTGTGATGACTTAGACCTCAGCGCAGTATGCTCATGTTGGTCAGCTTCTCCGGAAGGTACTTGTCGGTGACGAAGTCCAGACCGTATTTCGCCAAGGCCTGCTGTTCGGCCTTCTTGTTCAGCTTGAGCATGGTCTCGATCTCCCCCCTCCAATACTCGTCGGCGAAACGGGGGTCCTTCAGCTCGGCGTTCAACGCCCTTACGTCCATGTCCGTCAGCTTGTCCGTCGGCAGCTTGTAATTGGTGATGTCGGAGGCGGTGATGCCCACGAACTCCGCCGTCGGCGTGGCCAGGTATTCGGAGATATGCGCGGTCTTGATAGCGCCGTATGCTATGGATGCGAATATGCGGAAGCTCCAGGGATCGCCATCGGTGAATACCACCACCGGCAGCTTCATCTCCTCGTTCAGGCGCTTGATGAACCTTCTGGTGGAACGGGCCGGTTGACCCTTCAGATGCACCAGCACGGCGTTGAAGTTCTCGTCGAAGCCGTTCTCCGCCAGACGATCGAACATACCGCCGGTCTCCACCGCGATCACGAACTTGGCGTTGGTGCTGAGGAATTGCAACTTCTCCTTCTCCACGTTGTACGGTATGCCGTATCCCGAGTCGCCCACGTCGTCCCGGCAGTTGATCTTCTTCAAACGGCCTTTGCGGTCCATCTCGCTGATGGTCAGATCGCCGATGACCCTGGCCCCGTCCTCTTCCGGTCGCAGCTTGAAATCCTCCCGTATGCAGGAAGTGACTATCTCCAGGTCCTCGGCCAGCATATTGCTCTCGTCCTGGGAGTTGAACTTGGCCTTCTCCCAGCCTTCGGAGATGTAGTACATCTCCCTTAGCGTGGAGGACTTGCTGTTGGCGATCATGTCCTCGATGAACTCGAGCACGTACATGGTGCGCAGGAGCATCAGAGCCCCGTTGACCTTCTTGGCAGAACGAGCACCGGTGGCCTTGCCGTACTTCCAGACCCCGTGCTTGGGATTGAAACGGATGTTGCTCTTGGTCCTCAGGGGCAAGGTCATCTTCGGTATCTTGCCGGAATCGATCTGGTCGTAAATTGATTGGGCGATGTCCTTTAGGGAGCTCACCGCTTTGTTCTCTTCCTCAGTCATCGTTAAGCGCCTCCGTGGACTCGTCGTAGTCGACCTCTTCCTCCTCATCTTCCGTCGTTGGCGTTTCCACGCTTTCGGTGATCTCCAACCCTTTCACGTCCCAATCCCCCGGCAACGGTTCGGCCCCGATGATCATCACCGGATTGATGCCCGAGGAATAGATCTCGTTCTCGTCGTAGTCGTCCTTGTTCAGACCGGTCAAGGCGAAATTAACGTCCAGGCGGTCGGTGGAAGCGATCTTCTGTAGTTCCCACGATGCCTTACCGTCATCCCGCACCTCGGTGGGGAAGAACTGCAGACCCTTGTAATCGAACGACCCCGGTGGGAGCACCATATGAAGGTTGAACTTCTGGCTTTGGGGGGTGTAGTTGTAAATGGAAACGCGAATCTTATGCCTCCCCTTCTCGAACGCTACCGCATCGTCTATCCACACCACGTTCATGATCTTGGTGATGGTCCCCCCCAGCTTGGGGACGGGTTTGCCGACGATCTTGGCGCTCTTCTGGGCTATCATAGGCAGTATCTCCTGCACTATCTCGAACTTGACCCTGGTCTTGCTCTTGGTCTCCTTCTTGTTCAGGTGAGTCTTCAAACTTCGTCCGCACAGTTTCAGCGCCAGTTCCACCTCGGCCTGTATCTCCGGCAGGTTCGCTATCGCCTCTTTGGCCTCGGATGTGAAAGGGACCTTGGTGGAGGCCACGTGCACCAATATGATGGCCGGCCCGTACGGTATGCCTGAGCCGCCGCGCTGTTCCAGCCCGTACCGCCTCCAATCAGTGCTCTCGATCGATTTCGTTATGACGCAGGCCCCCTGTTGATACAACAGGGGCACGCGGTTGGCGAAACGCAGTATCTGAACCTGCGAGTCCTTGGTCAGGCCTCCGCCGTACACGATGCCCACCTCCACCAGGAACGGGTTGCCGGAGTGAACCTTGGGGTCTCTGGTCACTGGAGGGGCATAGAATTCCGGACGGACATCCACCAGCACGTTGCGCAGTCCTTTCTTGATCAGCTGGGCGCCTATGGGCGACAGGCAGTCGGTGGGCGGGGCCATGATCTTGACCGCCCCGATGGCCACCAATAATCGCTTCTGCTCCTCCAGGTTCAATTTGCCTGGGTTGACCAATTGGTCCAGACCGGCCTTCTCGCATATCTCCTTGGCCAATCGGTCGCTTATACGGGAAAAGTCCAGCTGCAGGAACTTGGACAGGTTCTTGTTCCTGGTGTCCTTGGCCATGTTCATCAGGGTGCCCAGCTCCAGGCCCTGCGGGTGAGGTTTGATCTCCTTGGTGGCTGGGGGCATCTTGTCCGTGGCCCTTTCGAACGTGGTCCTCTTTCCATCTGGATCTGTGAAGGTGATGCGCGAGTGCGGGTTCACGATGGCCGTCTGCCGAAGATACTCCAACACGGACTGCTTGCCGCTCACGTACCGTCCGTTGATGTAGTAGACGATGCGCGTTCCATGCTCCTTCCCGTCCCATATGAACGGGTCCTCCTTCAGAACGTCGGGTATGTTCTTCTTGGTGTTGACCATGATATCCATGCGCCAGGCGACATCGTCCGTTCCGGTCTTGGACACCACCGTTGCCGGTTTCCCGGTGGTGATCTGCCCATACATAACGGTGGCGGAAATGCCAATACCTTGCTGCCCCCTGGACTGACGTACCGCGTGGAAGCGGGAACCGTAGAGCAGCCGACCGAAGACGTTAGGGATCATATTCTTGACAATGCCAGGGCCGTTGTCCTCCACGGTCACCCGGAACTCGTTCGCATCCACTTTTTCGATGGCGACCAGTACTTCCGGGGAGATGTTCGCTTCCTCGCAAGCGTCCAGGGAGTTGTCCACCGCCTCCTTGATCCCCATTATCAACGATTTCACCTGGGAGTCGAAGCCCAGTATGTGTCGGTTCCTCTCGAAGAACTCGGAAACTGATATCTCCTTCTGTTTTTTGGCTAGCTCATCAGCTATCGAACTCATTGGATCATCCTATGCAAAGAAAAGATGAGTTGCATCCCGGGGTGCATATCCCCGGGCGCAGTAAAAAAGGTTTTTGCGCTTCAGAGCTTGCGGCCGCAGTTCCAGCACTTGGTATCGGTCTTCAGGAGCTTCGAGGAACACTGTGGACACTTGATCTCATCGTCATCGAACTTGGCCCCGCAGCCGGGACACTTGTCCGAATCGGCCGGAACGTCCGCGCCGCAGTCGGAGCAGACGAACTTCTCATCCACGGCCTTCTTCTCCTTGGGCTTGCCGCGCTTCTGCTCCATTTCGAATAACTTCTTCTTGGAGCGGTCCATCCACCAGGTCAGCAGCACCAGGATGTAGAACAGCACCGCGATGTTGAGGAAGGAGACCATGACTCCGGAGATCGTGGAGTTGCTGAACACCTTGCCCATATCGGCGTTCACCGGTCCGAACGATTGTGCGGTGGTGACGCTAGCAGTGTCGTTCTCCAGAATGAAGTTGTAGTAGTAGACGCCCTCTTCCATGTCGTTCAAGGTCAAATTATAGACCCAGAGCGTATCATTGGCGTCGGAAGTGGTGGACATGCTGAGATTACGGTCCCCAGTACCATCTCCCCAATTGTTGATGAGCACCACCCTTACGTCCGGGTTACCGGATGTCGAGGCCAGGGTGACGGTGAAATCGAACGCGTCGCCAGGGACCCCTTTCAAAGGTGTGGCCATTCCCGCTATCAGGGAATTATCATCGGAACTTAACGGGGTTGGTTCGAAGTTGTCGATGGTGGCGTAAAGCGCTGCCCCCAAAGATAACCCGATTACCAGGAACAGACCTAGTCCGAACATGGCCAACTTTTTCCGGTCCTTCAGACCGAAATATGTCGGAATCCCATAGGCCAGGAATGCTACCAACATGGGCAGGAAGCAGAGTATCTGCGACACCCAGAGGTACGATATCAGGGTCAGGGACACCGTAACGATGAGGGTAAGAATTAATCCCAGGGGAATGGCCATCTTCGACTGGCGCACCCCCTTCATTCGCTCGTTGAACTTGTCAAGGACTGACATCAACCGGCCATAATTATAGTATGTTTAAATCCTTTTGTTTAAACAGGAAGGAGGAGGTGCTTGATGAAAGAAGATAAACTAGCCGTTCTAGCCCTAGGCGGCAATGCCATCCTGGAGGCAGGGGAGGAGGCCACCGTTGAGACCCAGATGAGAAACCTCGAAAGGGTCTTCCAGCACATCCTGCCGTTGCTCTCCTTCTACCCGAGATTGGTCCTGACACACGGGAACGGTCCACAGGTGGGCAACATCCTGCTGCGCAACCAGGTGTGCCATCTGGAGATCCCGGCCCTGCCGTTGGACGTCTGCGTGGCCGAGTCCCAGGGGCAGATCGCCTACCTGGCCATGCAGGCCTGGGACCGCGTGTGTCGGCGATCGGGGACGGTCGTCCCCATGCTATCCGTGATAACCCGTACGGTGGTGCCCAAGGACGATCCCAGCTTCTCCGAACCGACCAAGCCGGTGGGGTCGTACTATCCCGAAAAGAAGGCCAAGGAGCTGGAACGCTCCGAGGGTTGGAGGTTTATCGAGGACGTCAAGCGGGGGGGCTTCCGTCGGGTGGTGCCCTCCCCGGACGTGCTGAGGTTGGTGGAAGAGGATCAATTGAGCGCCCTTTGCGATCGTATGGAACAGCCTTTCATCCTGCTCTGCAACGGTGGAGGAGGAGTCCCTGTGATCTCCACCGCCGAAGGCTATGAAGGAGTGGAGGCGGTGGTGGACAAGGACCTGGCCTCTGCTAGATTGGCCCAGGTGTTGCATGCCGATATTTTAATAATGGTGACCGATGTTGAGGCCGTCTATCTGGATTTCATGAGCGATAGCCCGCGACCATTGAGGAATGCGACCGGTGCCGACATGCGTCGCCACTCCAAGGAAGGTCATTTCCCCTCCGGGTCCATGGGACCCAAGGTGGAGGCGGCCGCTCGCTTCGTAGAGTCCACTGGCCGAAGGACTGTGATAACATCGGCCGAAAGGTTGATGGACGCCCTGGAAGGAAGGGCGGGCACCACAGTGGAATGAGGAAAAAACACAATGGCCCTGACAATAGAGGAGCAGGTCAAAGCGATCCAAGATGAGATCGACAAGACCCAGAAGAACAAGGCCACCGAGTACCACATCGGTAAGCTCAAGGCCAAGTTGGCCAAGCTTCGCGACGAAGTGGAGAAAAGGAGGACTTCCAGCGGAGGCCCTGCCAAAGGATATTCCGTCAAAAAGAGCGGAAACGCCACTGTGGCCCTTGTGGGATTTCCCAGCGTCGGTAAGTCCACTCTGTTGAACATTCTGACCGGCGCCAAGTCCGAGGTGGGGTCCTATGATTTCACCACGATCGACGTGGTCCCTGGCGCTTACGAGTACCAGGGAGCTAAGATCCAGGTCCTGGACATGCCCGGGCTGATCCGGGATGCCGCCAAGGGCAAGGGCCGAGGCAGGGAGGGCATCTCAGTGGTGCGCGCCTCCGACCTGGTCCTTTTCGTTTTGGACTTCTACGATACCAACCTGCAGGTGCTGGTGCGGGAGCTGGAGAATGCTGGGATGCGCATCAACACCCACCCTCCGGACGTGGTCATATCCCGTAGGGAGATCGGCGGCGTTGACGTGAAGACGACGGTCAAGCTGACGAAGATCGACATGGAACTGGCCAAGGCCATGATCGTGGAATATGGGCTGGTGAACGCCGACGTTGTAATTCGGGAGGATGTCGACCAGGACCAACTGGTGGACGTTCTTTCCGGGAACCGCATCTATATCAGCGCCGTCCTGGCCGTCAACAAGATCGATATCTCCGACGAGACCTATCTGAAGGAGATACGCAAGAAGTTCAAGAACTGGGACCCGGTCTTCATCTCCGCGGTCAAGGACATCGGCATCGACGAACTTAAGGCCAAGATCTTCCATAGGCTGGAGCTCATTCGGGTCTACATGAAGAAGCAGGGAGAGGATGCTGATCTGAATGAACCGCTCATCGCCAAGAACGGGAGCACCGTGGGCGATGTCTGCGATTCCCTTCATCGTATCTTCAGGCTTAACTTCCGTTACGCCCTGGTATGGGGGAAGAGCGCCCGCTTCCCCGGTCAGATGGTGGGATTGGAGCATAAGTTGGCCGACGGAGACGTCCTTTCAGTAATATACAAGCGTACCGGCGAGTAGGGAGAATGATTATACCGCTCACGGTGGATTCCCTAGCGATCGAAATGAAAGGATTGTCCACTCGCTCCGTGCACGACGGCGACCTATCGATGAGGTTTGAGGGCGCTATCAACACACCCATCTTCCAGAGCAGCACTTTCGCATTTCCCACCGAAGACCCGCGCTCTTGGGAAGGAGAGGTACCAGAGGGCACCTACATCTACAGTCGTTACAGTAATCCCACCGTACATGCGGTGGAGAACAAGTTGGCATCCCTGGAGGGCGGAGAGTCCGCCCTGGCCTTCTCATCGGGCATGGGAGCCATCTCCACCACGTTGCTGGCATTCCTGAAAAAAGGCGATAAGATGGTCGCCATGGAGGACCTGTATGGCGGAACCTACGCCCTGCTCAAGAACGAACTGCCACGGATGGGCATCGACGTAGAGTTCGTACCGACCACCTCCGCCGAGAAGCTCTGTCAGGCCATCGACGGAAGGACTAAATTAGTGTATCTCGAAAGCCCCACCAACCCATTGCTGAAGCTCATCGATGTTCGGGAGACCTGCTCAATGGCGAAGGAGAAGGGCTGCAAGGTCCTGATAGACAACACCTTCGCCACTCCGATATTCCAGCGGCCCATCCCCATGGGCGTGGACGTGGTCCTGCACAGCGCCACCAAATACCTGAACGGGCACTCGGACGTGATCGCCGGTCTGGCCGTCGGTTCCAAGGAGGACATGGCCCTGGTGCACCAGAAACGCAAACTGTTGGGAGCGGTGCTGGACCCTTTGCCGGCGTATCTGATGGGCAGGGGGATGCGAACATTGGAACTAAGGATGAGGCGTCATGATTCCAACGCCCGGAAGGTGGCCGAGTTCCTGGAATCCCACCCTCAGGTGGAGAAGTGCATCTACCCCGGATTGCCGTCCCATCCGGACCACGCCTTGGCCAAGAGACAGATGGACGGTTTCGGTGGCATGGTCACCTTTGAAATGAAGGGCGGTCGAAAGGCCGCCGAGAACGCCCTCAAACGTTTCCAGATAATCGCCAAGGCCGCCAGCCTGGGAGGTGTGGAATCCCTGGCCAGCATGCCGGTCAACACCTCGCACGTATTGTTCGGCAAGGAAGCACGAAAGAAACTGGGCATAGGGGACGGGATGATACGGCTTTCCGTGGGCATCGAGGACCCTGAGGACCTCTGCGAAGACCTGGAACAGGCTATGCGCCAGATTTAATCGAATATGCCCTGGACGAATATTTCCGCATCGAGCCCCCATTGTCGTACCAGTTCCTCGGCCTCCTCCAGGCAATCGAACGGCACCAGAAGCATGACCACATCGCCATGGTATGCGTAGTTCATGGCCCGGGAGAACATGTCGTGGTCCCTGTCCACGGATTCACACATCCATATCTCCCCGACCAAACGCCGGCCGTCCTGACGGCGGGCGACGATGTCCGGCACCATCTCGCCGAAGCCTTCCGGTTTTGTGGGAAACATCTCCAAGTTGATCTGAAGCTCCGTGAAACCCTTGTGGTCCAGATCATCGGCCCAGGCCCGAAGCAGACGGTCCCTCCTTTCCTTTGGCTCGCCTTCGAGCATCATATCCGTTCGATGGTGCCAGGAGGTAAATATTTCTTGCGCCCTTTTATGTCGCGCAATGTTTATTATCGACCATACTATCTCACGCCCCATGATCCAAAGGCCCCGGGGGACCAGGGATTTCGGCCCGGAGGAGATGGAGATACGCCGGTTCTTCGAGGACATGATGCGCCAGGAGGCCGTATTGCATGGTTTCCGTGAGGTCTCCACACCTATTTTCGAGCACACAGAGCTATTCACCCTCAAATCTGGACCGGGAGTGGTCGAGGAGATATACGCCTTCCAGGACAAAGGCGGCCGGGAGATATGCCTGCGCCCCGAGCTTACCGCTTCGGTGGTGAGGTTCTTCCTTAACGATCTGACGACCTTTCCAAGGCCGCTGAAGATGTTCTATTTCGGCCAATGCTTCAGGTACGAACGTCCGCAGGCCGGTCGTTACCGGGAGTTCTTCCAGTTCGGATCGGAGATCATCGGCAACCCTACGCCTGAGACGGATGCGGAAGTGATCGGACTGGCCGCGGCCATTGTGGAACGCACCGGCCTGCGGGATTACCGCATCCGTATAGGGCACATCGGCATTCTGAGGGAGCTGCTCTCCCGGACCGGGGTCGAGGGAGACGAAGCGCTGCCGATATTGCAGAAGCTGGACAAGAAGATGTATACGGAGGCGGAGGATCTCATGACCCAAGCGGGGATCGCCCCTGAGGTAATGACCGAGATCGTCGAGACCACCAAGATCACCGGCCCCATCTCCGTGCTGGATTCATTCGAGGGACCGGCCCGGGATTACATCAAGGAGGTCTGCGACATCCTTCTAGCCATGGGGTTCAGCAATGTGAGCGTGGACCTCGGCGTGGTTCGCGGTCTGGCCTACTACACGGGCATGGTCTTCGAGGTGGACGCCCCCAAGTTGGGGGCAGAGAAGCAGATATGCGGCGGTGGCTCCTATTCGCTGGCGGAGCTTTTCGGCGGGGAAAAGGTCTTTTCCACCGGCTTCGCCATAGGTTTCGACCGTACGCTGTTGGCATTGCAGACCGAGGGAGCGGCTCTTCCGCAGGAGCGGTTGACCGCCTTTGTGGTGCCGGTAAACGACATGATGCGAGGACACGCTTTCAAACTGGTATCAGAACTGAGACGCGCCGGTATCTCCGCTGACATCGATCTTATGCGGCGGAACGTTGGCAAGAACCTGAAGTTCGCCGCCGCTGTCAAGGCCAAGTATGCCATAATCGTGGGGGAGAAGGAGCTGGAGAGCGCTTCTGTCACTTTGCGGGACCTTTCCAGTGGAGAGCAGTCCTTGGTGAGCATGGTGGACATTGTTGCAAAATTGAAGTGATAGGCGCGTTGGGACCTGAGGATGGGGGGATCACAAGGGAGTGAATTAAATAGGAGGATAATCGCCTCCGGCCCCTAGCGCTTATAACCCTGCAAATTCCATCTAGTATATAATAGCTCTGTTGCTGCAATTAGTCTTGTCCGAACCTTCGTCAGTTACGAAGTTGTCGGGCAAGGGCGTGCTGGTCCAGGACCCAGTTGACCATGGCGTCCGCCTTGGTTATGATGGGGTTCTCGCGGTATACGTGGCTCGCCTTGGCGGAGGTGAAGCCCTCAAGCAATCTTATCGCCTCGGCGAACAAAGGTATGAGATTCGGCGCCTTGACCCGGTACTGTCCTTTCAATTGCTTTATGACCAGTTCGGAGTCCATGAACACCTCCACTTCGGCAGCGCCGCGGCTCTTGATCTCCTTGAGGCCGGCCAATAGTCCGTGGTACTCCGCTTCGTTGTTCGTCATCGTCCCTATGTAGTTGGACCCGGAGCCGATCTCCTTGCCTTTCTCGTCACAGATTATGAAGGCGTAGGCCGAGTTTCCGGGGTTGCCTCGCGAACCGCCATCGCTGTACAAGCGCAATTTCATCGCCGGAGAATGGTTTTGGGTATTAATTCCTCCTGGTATCCGAAACTTTGACAATATGCTACCATATACCATCATCGCCGCCGAAAGACGGCACGGACGTCGATAGCATGGACCGAGAGATCATAGCCCGGGTGGCCAAAGTGGCCAGGCTCGAACTGACCGAGGAGGAGATGGAACGCTACGCCCAGGACCTGGACGATATCCTCAATAGCTTCTCGATCCTGGACGAGGCTCCCATGTGCGAGACCTTCACCTTCAACCCCATAGCGGTTGTGGACGTTCTTAGGGAGGACCAGCCTGGCCAGGACATCGATCCCAAGCTGCTGCGTAAGCAGATGAGGACCTACGAGGATTATGTCAGGGGGCCTCGATTATCGTGAGCGTCCCCGCTCCCCATGAGCTAATACGTTTCGCCAAGGAACGATATCATGCCTTCACCGAGATAGCGGAGACCTTTGTCGACGCTGAGTTCCATTTCTCGGCCAAGGACAATCTGTGCGCCAATGGATTCCAGGCCCGGGCCGGTTCGGCCATTCTGGAAGGTTATGTTCCACCTTTCGACGCCACACCGGTCCACAGGCTAAAGACCGCCGGCGGACAACTGGTCGGTAAGACCACCATGGACGAGTTCGGCTTTGGTACCTTCTGCGTCAATTCTGCGCACGGGATACCGCTGAACCCCTTTGACATCCAGCGCAGCTGCGGAGGGTCGTCAGGCGGTGCTGGAGCAGCGGCATGCCTGATCCCCGGTCATATCGCCTTGGGCGTTTCCACCGGAGGCTCCATATCCGGTCCCGTATCCTTCTGCGGGGTGGTCGGACTGTCGCCGACCTATGGCCGGGTCTCCCGCTACGGTCTCATCGACTACGGTAACTCCCTGGACAAGGTCGGTCTGCTGTCCCGTTCGGCAACATTGGTGCGAGAGCATTTCCAGACGATCGCTGGACCGGACCCCAAGGACCCTACATCCTGCGCCCAACCTCAGCTTCCGACCAAAGGCAGGATGCCCGATTCCTTGGCCGTGCCCAAGGAGGCCCTGGCCAACTTGGACCCGGCTGTGAGCAAAGGATTTCAGGAGGCCGTCGGTAGAATTCAGGAAATGGGGGTGAAGGTCGAGGAGATCTCCATGCCCTCCCTGCGTTACGCGATGCCCGCCTATTACATTCTGGCGACCTCGGAGGCCTCCACCAACCTAGCCCGTTACTGCGGTATGCGTTTCGGCCGCCGGGAGGAAGAGCTCAATCAGCACTTCAACGATTTTTTCTCCGGCGTTCGCTCGCAGAGCTTCGGTGATGAGGCGAAGCGCCGCATCCTTCTGGGCACGTTCTGCCGCATGGTCGGGTTCCGCAGCCGCTACTACCTGAAGTCCTTGGCCGTCAGGCAGATGCTCATCGAGGAATACCGCAAGGTTTTCGAGGACCATCAGATGGTGCTCACACCGACCATGCCATTCCTGCCTCCGCGCTTCGAGGACATTCGCAAGATGACGCCGTTGGAGATATATGGAGCGGACTTCCTGACCATCCCACCGAACCTCACTGGGATGCCTCATGTATCTTTACCATGCGCTTACCAGCAGGGACTGCCAGTGGGAATGCAGCTGGTCTCCGACCATTGGCGGGAGATGGACCTGCTGGAGATGTCCTCCGAATGGGAGGGACACTTCCCTTACCGATTCCCGGAGGTGGGACCATGAAGATCGGGCTGGAGATGCATTTCCAATTACCGACACGGTCCAAGCTGTTCTGTTCCTGCCCGACGAGCGCGGCCGACCCGAACCATAACATCTGCCCGGTCTGCCTGGGATATCCAGGTTCCCGTCCTTCGCTGAACCGTAAGGCGTTGGAAGTAGGATTGAGCATCGCCCGCTTCCTGGACTGCCGGATCGAGGAGAGGGTGTGGTTCTCTCGCAAGACCTACTTCTATCCCGATCTGGCGAAGAACTTTCAGATCACCCAGTACGAATCACCGCTGGGCACTGATGGCCATTTCGATCTGAACGGGCGCAGGATCGGTATCTGGCGTGTTCATCTGGAAGAGGATCCAGGACGCATCAAGAGGGTGGGGCGCTCAGGGGAGGAAGTGTCCTTCGTCGATTACAACCGCAGTGGGATCCCTTTGGTCGAGATAGTCACCGCCCCCGACATGCAGTCGCCGGCCGAGGCACGTGCCTTCATCGACCAACTGATCATCGAGCTAAGGTCGCTCTGCGACCTGGATGCCCAGGACGAGCAGAAGGTCAGGGTGGACGCCAATATCTCCGTGGGCGAAGAACGTGTGGAGATCAAGAACGTTCAGGGGCTGCGCAACGTTGAACGGGCCTTGAAGTTCGAGGCTGCCCGTCAAACGAAGCTTTTGGCCGCTGGAAAGAAGGTGATACTGGAGACCAGGCGTTACGACGAGGAACGCAAGGTCACCACATCCGCCCGGGAGAAAGAAACGGAAGAGGATTACGGTTACATCGGGGAACCGGACCTGGGCGAGTTCCACATTGGCCAAATGGCCGAGGAGCTGGACCTGAAGGAGACGCCTCTGGTCCGTGCCAGGCGCTTGATGGCGGACCACGGGATCAATGAAGTCACTGCCAAGCAGCTGGTGCTGACCTCTTCATCGCTGGCCGACATGTTCGAGCTGTTGTGCCGGAGCGTATCTTCGGAGAAGGCGGTCACATGGACCATGGGGCCGATCTCCAGCAACTGGTCCGCTCTGCAGGACCACCACGAACTATGGTCAGAAGTGGTGGCCGCGGTGAAGGCGGATTCGGACGGCGAGATAACAGATAACGAGGCGAAGCGCAGGATACTGTCGCTGGCCGGGGTGAAGCAGGAGACCGCCGAGGCCGGAGATGCCGATCTGGACCACATGATATCCGATTTCATTGATGCCCATCCTGAGGTCCTGGCCAACTACCGCAAGAACGTCAAGGCCGCCAACACGGTCATCGGTCACGTCATGAAAGAGAGCCGGGGACGATACTCCTCGAAAGATGTGGTGGAAGAAGTAAGAAAGGAATTGGAGAAAAGGGTTTAGTCCTCGTCCTCATCGGCCAGGCAGAGCAGTTGCAGCTCGTTTAGCTTGGCCTCCTCCACCTTCGTGGGAGCGCCGTCGACCAGCGACTGGAACTTCTTGTTCTTCGGGAACGCTATCACATCACGGATGCTCTCGCATCCCAGCAGCATGCAGCACAGACGGTCGATCCCCATACCGATGCCGCCGTGGGGCGGGGCGCCATACTCCAAGGCTTCCAGGAAGAAGTCGAACTCCCTCTGCATGGCCTCCTTGTTCATTCCCAGAACGGAGAATATCTGGCGTTGGATATCGGCGTCGTGGTTCCTTAGCGATCCGGAACCGATCTCGCTTCCGTCCAGGACCAGGTCGTAGGAGTGGCCCTTTACGTTCTCGCATTCCTTGCCGTCGGGGATCCTATCGCCTACCGGTCGTACGAAGGGGTGATGGAAACTGGTCAGCCCACCGGTGGCCGCGTCCCTCTGGAACAGGGGGCACGAAACGACCCATACGAACTGGTGGCCTTTGCCTTCTAGCAGACCCAGGTCCTTCGCCAGTTTGAGACGGAGCTGTCCACCGGCCTTGAGGACGTTTTCCTTGGAGCCTGCCAGGTACAGCAGAAGGTCGCCTTGTTCGGCCTTCATTGTCTCGGCCAAAGAGGTTCGCACCTCGTCTGGGAAGTACTTGACGATATTGGAGATGAGCCCCTCAGGGGTCATGCGCATCCAGGTGATCCCTCCCATACCTTGGGATTTGGCCCATTCGATGAGCCGGTCCACCTGTTTTCGCCCGACGGAACCGTCCTCATCCTGTTCCTTCATCAGGGAGGCCTTGAGGTTGATGCAGGCTACCATCCCCTCTTTGGCCAGGACCTTCTGGAAGATCTCGTAAGGAGCGTTGCGAACGATATCGGTGACCTCTTCCATCTCCAGGCCGAAGCGTACGTCAGGAGCATCGGTGCCAAACTTGGACATGGCGTCCATCAGGTCGATGCGGGGGAATGGGACAGGTAGTTCCTGATCGAACATCTGCTCCCACACATATGCGTACATCCTCTCCACCAAGGACAGTATGTCCTCCATCTCCACGAACGACATCTCCAGGTCAAGCTGGGTGAACTCCGGTTGACGGTCGGCCCGGCTGTCCTCGTCACGGAAGCATCGGGCTATCTGGAAGTAGCGTTCCACTCCGCCCACCATGAGCATCTGTTTGTACAGCTGCGGTGATTGCGGCAGGGCGTAGAACTGCCCGGGCATGTTGCGCGAGGGCACCAGGAAATCTCTGGCACCTTCACGGCTGCTACGGGTCAGCATGGGTGTCTCAACGTCCATGAACCCTTCCATATCCAGGAAGTGGCGGGCGTGGGAGATGAGCTTGGACCGGAACTGGAGGTTGGCGTTCATCTCCTTCCTCCTCAGGTCCAGGTAG
>SPCU01000054.1 GCA_004525545.1 Methanomassiliicoccus sp.
ATGATCATGGTGTTGACCAGTGGCTTTTTGAACCCCAGAAGCCCCTTGAAGAACCAAATGCCGTAGTAAACGGTCTGGCCCAGCGTCTTCAGCGCACCCATGCTAACCTCATCCGAACCCCGATATTTCAAATGTGCCCGTCGTCGATCGAACGAATAAGACGACGAATGCAAATGTAAGGAGAAATTGAGGACCATCGTCCGATATCCAGTAAAGGAGGCCACACCATAAGCCAGCATTTTAAGATTGTGGTAAATAATTTATACTTGTGAATTTAGTAATTTATTTAACCTTGTTAATAGGAGGGTAGACGAATGACTTCGTTCAAACTTGAAGTGATCGATAAGATAGCTGCCTTGATGACCGCGGCCTTCGGTCTAGTGGCCGCACTTGCTTGGAATGCAGCCATCAGCAAGTTGATGAAAGATTGGCTGGGAGAAGGTGAAGATGAGACGATGGGACTGCTCGTTTACGCCATCATCATAACCATCGTCGCCGTCATCGCCATCATAATGATCGCCAGGACCTACAACAAGATGAAGGCGGCCGAAGAGGGGACCGCGAAATAAAAAAGAGATCAGCATAAACATTTTCCTCCCTTTTTTCATTTAATTTTTGATACGCCCTTTTAGACCCACAATTCCGCTCGTTGCACCAAAATAATGATAATAGGTCGTGACCATGGGGAAATCGTAGCGGAGGAATTGTATGAAGGTCAAGGTCGGCATCAACGGTTACGGTACCATCGGCAAGAGGGTGGCCTGGGCGGTCAACAAGCAGGACGACATGGAGATCGTGGGGGTAACAAAGACAAGACCGTCATACGAGTCATCCACCGCTATTCGCGAGGGTCTCCCTCTCTACGCCGCTCACAATGAGGATACGGATAACTTCGAGAAGGCGGGTGTGAAGGTCCAGGGCACATTGAACGATCTTCTTCCCAAAGTGGATGTCATGGTGGACTGCACCCCAGGTGGTGTCGGCGAGAAGTACAAGATACTTTACGACAAGGTCGGGGTCAAGAGCATATTCCAAGGGGGAGAGGGGCACGCGCTGACCGGCGTCTCCTTTAACGCCCTGGCCAATTTCCACGAGGCCTGGGGGGCGTCCTCGGCCAGGGTGGTCTCCTGTAACACCACCGGTCTGGTCCGTACCTTGTTCCCGTTACAGCAGACCTTCGGCATTCAGAAGGTGTTCGCTTCCCTCATCCGTCGCGGTGCTGATCCTGCGGACAAGAAGGGGTCGGCGCTGAACGCCATCGAACCGTCGCTCAAATTGCCGACCCACCATGGACCGGACGTCAAGACCGTGATGCACGGATTGGACATACAGACCATGGCCGTGATGACACCGACCACGCTCATGCACCTGCACTGCATCGTAGTGGACCTTAAGGAGAAGGCTGGTGAAAAGGAGGTGCTGGACCTATGGGATTCCTCACCGCGGGTCAGGCTCGTCTCCGGAAAGGATGGTGTCAAGAACACTGGGCAGATAATGGAGCTGGCCAAGGACCTGGGCCGACCACGCGGGGACATGATGGACATAGCCGTGTGGAAGGACGGGGTGAAGATGGTCGATTCCACCCTTTATTATTATCAGGCCGTCCACCAGGAGAGCGACGTGGTCCCGGAGAACATCGACTGCATCCGTGCCATGATGAAACTGGAGCAGGACAACCTAGCCTCCATTGAGCGCACTGACCGGGCCATCGGTCTGCGCTGAGCCAAAAGGCCGTCTGCGGCCCGGTTCCACCCTTATGAAAAATTGACCAGAATCGTTGGTTGCCGAGCAAATCATTTTTTATTGCATCGCCATGCTGGTGATGGAGAGCTGCCACTCAGCTCTCGATATGGCCACCAGGGGAAAATGACATGAAGGACCATCTCACCATCGACGACCTTGATCTTGAAGATAAGACCGTCATCTACCGTGTAGACATCAACTGTCCGCTACAGGAAGTGACCCTTGAACTGGCCAATGACAATCGCATCCGGGAGATCCTTCCCACTCTGAAAGAACTGCTGGCCCGTAAGGCCAAGGTGGTCATATTGGCGCACCAGAGCCGGCCGGGGGAGTGGGACTATATTTCACTGGAGAGCCACGCCCGACGTACCGCCGAGCTCTTGGGGCAGGAAGTGTGCTACGTGGACGACCTCTATGGAGAGAATGCTCGAAAGGCCATCTCCAATATGAAGTCGGGCACGGTCATAATGCTTCGGAACGTAAGGGATGAGCCAGGTGAGATGGAGAAGAGGTCGATGGATGAGCATGCCAGATCTCCAATGGTCGAGGTGCTTTCCAAGCTCGCTGACATCTATGTGAACGACGCTTTCGGGGCGGCGCACCGCTCTCAATGTTCCTTGGTGGGATTTCCGGCCGTTATGCCTTCTGCCGCTGGAAGGCTCATGGAGAGAGAGCTGCAAGCTTTGGAAACGGTTTTCGGCTCGCCTTCGCATCCTTGCATCTTCGTTCTCGGCGGGGCGAAGTTCTCTGACGCGATCAAGGTGGTCGACCGTGTCTTGGGCAAAGGGATCGCCGACCGGGTCATACTTGTCGGCCTGGTGGCCAATGCGTTCCTGAAGGCCAAAGGGGTCGATCTGGGGGAGAGAAGCGAGCGCAACCTTATGAAAGAGTTCACCGAGGAGAACATCAGGGCCGCCTCGCGCATTATGGAGATGTACGGCGATAGCATCGAGCTGCCTTTCGATGTCGCCCTGGAAGTGAACGGGGCAAGGATGGACATCCCTGTCTCCGATCTTCCATCCGAGCACCCCATACATGACATCGGCATCGGAAGTGCCAAGGCGTTCGTGGAGATATTGAGGGATGCCTGTACCATCTTCTTGTCCGGACCTGCGGGTAAGATAGAGACCGATGGTTTCGCGCTCGGAACCCATCTGCTTATGGAGGCCGCAGTCGGCGGCAAGTCTTTCTCGGTGATAGGAGGAGGGCACACCGTCAGCGCTGCTCAACGCTTTGGTTGCTGTGATCGTTTCTCATATGTTAGCACCGGTGGAGGGGCTCTCGAGACATACATCCTTGGCAAGCCGATGCCGGTCGTCGACGCCCTCAGGGCTTCCTACCGTCGTCATGTTTCAGAATGAGCATAGAGACACCGGCGGGTGCTGAGCGACGGCCCTCATAATATTTGGATCGCGTCGATCGTCCTTTTTGGTAAATGTAGGAAAAAATTGTTGGTGTAAGTGGTTTTGGCTCAGAGCACTTTGGCCATGCGCTCCAGGGCCTCCTCGATCCGCTGAACGGATTGCGTGGTGGCCATGCGCACGTACCCCTCGCCATTCTGCCCGAAACCTATTCCCGGGGTGACCACGATACCGGCCTTGAGCATCTCATCGGCGAACTTGATCGATGGACCGTCCACCTTCATCCACAGGTAGAACGTCCCCTTTGGCAGATCCAGCTTGAACCCCAGTTTACGTAGACCATTGACCAGCACGTCCCTTCGCTCCTGGTAGACGGCGATGTTGTCCTTGACCATCTGCGGTTTTTCCGCGTTTTTGTATTGGCCTAGGGACATTATGACCGATCTCTGCAGGAACTTGGGAGCGCCGGAGTCGATCTGTGACTTGACCTTCTTCAGACCGGATATAAGATCTGCATCCCCGACCGCGTATCCGATGCGGTACCCGGTCATATTGAACGTTTTTGAGAGGGAACCGAACTCGATGGTCCCATCCCCTTGGGCCACCTGGAGCGCTGACGGAGCAACGTAATCATCGAAGGTCATCTCCGAGTAGGCGTTGTCGTAGCAGAATATGGTGTCCGTTTCCACGCACCAGCGCGACGCGGACAGCAGGAACACCTCATCGCAAACCGCCCCCGTTGGGTTGTTAGGATAGTTCAGGTAGATCATGCGGGCGTCCGTTGGCAGGGATTCGATGTCCGGAAGGAAACCTTTCTCGGCAAGCAGCGGGAAGCGCACTGGAACGGCATCGGTCAGTAGCGCCGCGCCCTGAGCGTATACGGGATAGGCCGGATCTGGAGAGAGCACCTTCTCCCCTGGGTTCACGAAAGCGCGGCAGATGTTCGCCAGCCCTTCCTTGCTCCCGATAAGTATGGCCACCTCTCCGTTGGGATCGACCTCCACGCCAAAGCGCTTTTGATACCATTCAGCGATGGCCTTGCGGGTCCCGGCCTCTCCGGCGCTGGATGGGTAACGGTGATTGTCTGGGTTCTCCAGCTCCTTCTGGATGAACTCGATGATCGGCGAAGGGGTGGGCAGGTCGGGATCGCCGATGCCAAAGTCTATTATGTCCACACCCTCGTGCCTCTTTTTGTTGACCTTATCCTCTATCTCGGCGAAGAGATAAGGAGGCAACATATTCAATCTGTTAGCGTAATCGAATCCCATCTTAACACCTCATATCTGACCTTCGAACACCAGGCTAGCGGGCCCTCGCATGGTCACCTTGGAAAGGTCCTTCCAGACCTTGATCCACAGGCCACCTCCGGGCAATCTCACCTGCACCTCCTCGTTAAAGTGCGCCTTACCCAACAGAGCAGCGGCCACCACGGTGGCGCAAGCGCCAGTCCCGCAGGCCATCGTCCATCCGGCCCCTCTTTCGTAGACCTTGAGTTCCAATATCCCATCTACCGATTTAACGAATTCTACGTTTGTCTTGCGGGGAAAAAGCTCGTGCCTCTCCAATAATGGGCCGAATCGATCCATCTCCTCCTGGTCCAGTTCGTCGAAGATGATAAGGTGGGGGTTCCCCATGGAGACCGCGCTACCATGTAGTTCCCGGCCACCGACGTTTATCGGTTGATCTATGAAACGTCCTTGACAGACCATGGGGATGGCTGGACAGTCTAATATCGGCCCGCCCATGTCCACCGTGGCGGTGGAAACCTTACCGCCCTCCACCTCGACCTTGATGTGCATCACACCCGCCGGTGTCTCTATGCTCATTTCGGTTCTAGAAATGTGTCCGAGATCGTAGATATGCTTGGCCAGGCAGCGTAAGCCGTTACCGCACATCTCCGCTTCGGAGCCGTCCGAGTTCATCACTCGCATGGCGTAATCGGCCTTTTCGCTCCGTTCCAGGTAGAGGATGCCGTCCGCACCCACCCCGAATCGCCGGTGACAGACCACCCTAACGTGATCCGGGTCCTTGGGCGCCTTTCCGTCAAGATTCTCGACCAGCACGAAATCGTTGCCCAACCCATGATACTTCCAGAACTTCATTCCCTCAGCCTCGCCGGTACCTTCTGGTGGCGGAACATGTCCGAGACCTTCTCCCTTTCCCGGATGAGTGACGCCTTACCGTCCAACACCAGCACCTCGGCGCAACGTGGCCTCGAGTTGTAGTTGGAGGACATGGCGAAGCCGTAGGCACCGACATCGTAAACGCAAAGGAGGTCGCCAACCTGCACCCTGGGCAGCATGCGTTCCTTGGCCAGGTAATCCCCGCTCTCGCAGATCGGCCCGGCCACATCGTACTTGACATCGGCCGCATGACCAAAGCGGTTGGCCACGGCGACGGGATGATAGGAATCGTAGAAGGCCGGTCTGATGAGCGTGTTGAAACCGGCGTCCACAAGAGCGTAATCGCGCACTGGCGTGGACTTGACGTCGTTCACCTTGGTCAGCAGAACGGTGGTGTCGGCCACGATGTAGCGCCCTGGTTCGATGACCAGTGTTCTGACCCCGCTCCCCTTGAGCTTGGATGCGACCTCCGCGGCCACCGCGTCCAGGTCCATGATCTCTTCCTCCGGACGATAAGGTATGCCCATGCCCCCACCTATATCCAGGAACTCCAGTTTGAGTCCTAGTTCAGAGCGTATCCGTTCGAATATCTCCACCATCACTTCGGTGACCCGGCCGAACACGGCGGGGTCGCGTCCCCCGGACCCGGTGTGGGCGTGCAGGCCCCTGGGCAGGAAGCCAAGCTCTATAGCCTCGGCATAAGCGGCGATTATCTCTTCCTTTGGAATACCGAACTTGGCCCCTTTGGCCCCGGTGACCACCTTCTGCGAGTGCCCGGAACCGACGTCCGGGTTGACACGCAGGGAGATGGGGTGCTTTGGGTTCATACCCGCCAAACGATGCATCTGGTTAACGGAGTCTACGTTGATAGGGACCCTTCTTTCGGCCACGGCTCGCATCTCCGCGTCGGAAACGCTGACCCCGGTGTATAGTATACGCTCCGGGACGAAGCCAGCGCGAAGGCACGATTCCACCTCTCCGATGGAAACGGCGTCTATACAGGACCCTTCCTGCTCCAGTATCCGCAGTATGCTCAGATTGGTGTTGGCCTTGCAGGCGTAGTTTATCCTGGTAGGGAACTTGTCGTTGAACGCCTTGTATATCGCCCTGTAGTTCTCCCGCAGCGCGCTCTCGTCAGTAACCATGACCGGGGTTCCGAAACGCTCGGCGATCTTAGTGGTCGACATGCCGCCAATGATCATTACGTCCTTCTTGCTCTGGAATTCTCTCATTCAAGCACCTATGTACAGTTCGTGCAGTCTCTTGATCACATCAACGGCCTTGGTGTCGCCGACCATGAAGTTCAGGGCGATGTCCGAGGCGCCCTCGGAGATCAGTTCGATGTTGGCCCCGACATCAGCCACCGCTGTGAATATCTTTGCCGACACCCCGCAGATCTCCAGCATGCCATCGCCAACGGCGCATATGAGGGCGGCATCCTTCTTGACCTTGACCGCCTCCACTTCATCCTGGAACCCTTGCAGGCGCCCGCATACCTCGTCCACCGATTCCGACGGTACTGCCACGGCCAACGTGGAAAGGGAGGTGGAAACGGCGTATATGGATACCCCGTTGGAACAGATCACCCCTATTATCCTGGCCTCCAGTTCCGGCTGGTATACTAGCTCGGATGAGTAAACTTTGACTATGGACAGCCCGGTCTTCAGGGCTACGCTCCTCAGCATATCGCTGCCTCTCCGGTTCAGACCGTGTATCCGGGTTCCCTTGCCCTGGGGATTGAATGTGTTCTTGACCATCACGGCCACCCCCTTACGTTTGGCCGGCTCGATGGTCCGGGGATGCAACACCTTGGCACCGAAGTATGCCAGCTCAGCTGCCTCGCCGTAATCCATTTCGGTAATGGTGCGCGCGTTCTTCACCACCCGGGGGTCGGCGGACATGAAGCCGTCGACATCGGTCCATATCTCCACTTCGTCAGCGTCCACGCCGTAGCCTACGACCGCGGCTGAGTAATCGGAACCACCCCGGCCGAAGGTGAGCGGTCTTCCTCGTTGATCGCATCCGTAATAACCGGTTATGATAGGCACACATCCCGCCTGCAGCAGGGGGACCAGGGTCCTCCGCAAGTTGGCTTCCGTTGCGAGCAGGTCCGCGCTCCCATTTCCGGGCGGGCCATTTGCCACGATGCCGATGTCCTCGGCGGTCACGGCCACGGAGTCCAAGCCCCGACTGCGCAATATGTAAGAAAGGGTGAGCGAGGAGAGTCTCTCTCCCCAGCTGGACAGGGCGTCCTGGAACATGATCCGGCCCTCGTCCTGGCGGAAGAGATGTATCAGGCGGCCCAGTCCAACCAAGCGATACTCCAGCTCGTCGAGGTATTCGGACATATGTTCCGCGGAGATGTTCTCCCGCGCGGCATCGAGATGCTTCGCTCTGAGCCATGACAGATATTCCGGCACCTCTTTTCGGTTATCGGACATCATCTCGAGGAGCGAATTGGTCACTCCTGACATGGCTGAGACCACCACTGCTCGCTGGCAGTCGTACCCCATAATGATGTCGGCAGTTCGGGACATGGCCTCGGCTTCACCCACGCTAGTGCCGCCGAACTTCATGATCTTCCTCACAGATTCAGCACCTCTTCCATATCGTGAACCTTGCCGTCGCTCAATCGGGCGACCCATCGGACCGCTGTCACGCAACCCTCGGCGAAGGCCATTCGGGAATGTGCCTTATGGGTCAGCTCTATCCTCTCGCGGTTCCCGGCGAATATGACGGTATGTTCGCCCACTATGTCCCCGGCCCGCACGGCGTGTATGCCGATCTCCCGCCCTCTGGCGCCGACCATCCCTTCCCGGCCGTGGACCATACGGTCGATCCCGGTTTCAGCGGAAATGATCTCAGCGGCCTTGGCCGCCGTCCCCGATGGAGCGTCCTTCTTCTTATCGTGATGCATCTCGATTATCTCCACCTGGTAATCCGGCAAGGCTCTCGCCAGGGTCTGGCAGGCCCTCCAGAACACGTTCACCCCTATAGAGAAATTTGGTGTGATCAGGGCGGAACGGTGGGTCTTGCCCAGCGTGGAGCGGAAGCTCTCCATGAACCCTGGTGAAAGTCCGGTAGTACCGACGACGACATTCGCTCCGGCCTTTACCGCTACCGGCAAGTTGCGCTCAGCGGCCGAGGCATTGGTCACGTCCACCAACACTGCACATCGGCGACATAGCTCGTCCAACCCTTCCGGCCCCGTTGCCATCACCCCAGGGTAAAGTTCCTGCCCGGCCTTCCCGCCCTCGGCGGAGACGACCGCTCCAACCAGTCTCATGTCCTTCTGTTCCCTGATTAGGGAGCACACCATAGAACCCAGCTTACCGGTGGCTCCTGCTACTACTACATCGATCATGTCTAGGTGCCTCCTTGACCTTACACTAACTTAAATTCCGTTAGTGTCCTCCTCAGTATCTCAGCGGTTCCCGGTTCCATGTCGCAAAGGGGAAACCGGAAGATCCCGGATGGCCTTTTCATCATCCTCATCGCCGTCTTGACCGGTATGGGATTGGTATCCAGGAACAGGTCGTTGAAGAGCGGGAGCATCTTGAAATGCAATTCTCGGGCCCTTGCCCAATCCCCTTCCAAGGCTGCATGGGTCATCTCTACCATCATCTCCGGCACAACGTTGGATGTGACCGATATGACGCCCTGTGCGCCCAGTGCTAACATGGGAAAGGTGAGCATATCGTCCCCGGAAAGCACGTTGAACTTAGGTGATACCGTCGCTAATATGCTCATGATCTGAGACATGTTCCCGCTGGCCTCCTTCACCGCCACGATGTTCGGCACCTCGGAGAGGCGCTTGATGGTCGGGGCGGCTATGTTGGAGCCTGTGCGGCTGGGAACATTGTAGACCACTATCGGAATGTCCACCGCTTTGGCGATGGCCTCGTAATGGCGGAAGATTCCTTTCTGATTCGGCTTGTTGTAATAAGGTGATATCAACAGAACGCCGTCTACACCCAGGTCCTTGGCCCCCTTCGATAGGTGGATGGCCTCGTGAGTGGCGTTGCTGCCCGCTCCGGCAATGACCTTGGCCCGTTTGGCCTCATCCCTGACGATTCCGATCACCTTCAAGTGCTCCTTGTGAGAGAGAGTGGCTGATTCTCCGGTGGTACCGCAGGGCACGATGGCGTCGATCTTAGCCTTCTCCTGCAGAGCGACAAGCTCCCGAAGCCCGTCCTCATCGATCTCACCATCCTCCTTGAAGGGGGTGATTAGCGCCGTAGCGCATCCCTTGAACATTTTAATCAGCTCCGAAATGCTCTTTAAGTATGAGCCGCGTGCGCGTCGATTCCACGTTATCGAATCGGCGGATACGCTCGATGATCTCGTTCAGCTGCGGTGAGGATGTGACGTCGATTATAGCTACGATGTCCTCCTCCCCGGTGACCTCGAATACCTCGGACACTCCCTCGAAGCCGGCGATCTGGTCGGCTATATCGGAGGTGTTCACGTTGACATCGATCTTGACCTCCACCAGGGCCTTCACGTTCTTGCTGCTGGTCTTGATGGTGAACGCCTGTATCACGCCTTCCTCGAAAAGCTTCTTGACCCTGGACCGGATGGTCCCCTCCGAGACCTCCAACTCATTAGCTATCTCTACGAAAGGCCGTCTCGAATCCTTTTTCAATATCTCTATGATCTTATCATCCAGGTGATCTATCAATAAATTCACGCTCCTAGGTCACTTCATTGAAATTCTCTGAATTCGTATTCAAAACTAAGTTAATAGTAAAATATTATTAATATTTTCCGAAAAAGCTCGTATAATTTGAAATGTTTCGTGTATAAGAGCTTAGTTTGTATTGATCTTCTTAACGAAATCTAGCCATCGGCGCTCGTCGCTCACCTTCGCCAA
>SPCU01000084.1 GCA_004525545.1 Methanomassiliicoccus sp.
GAAAGATCGAACTGTTCGGCAAGGAGGTACGCACGTCCTCGCTTTCCAGTTATCTAAAGGCCAAGCAGATCGCCGAGATGCTCGCTCAACGCATCGAGAGCGGAGAGTTCACATTGACGGAGCCGGTGGCCCCACTGCCCCCGGAGAGGGGAATGGGCACCCTGGAAGTCCGTTCAAAAGAGGAGGCGGTCTGATGGCCAGGAAGAAGTACATGCTGGGATTCAGCCCTGAACTCGTCAACGAGCCCATCGTCTACCGGCTGGTCAAGGATTACGATCTCAAGATCAACATCCTGCGCGCCGAGGTCAAGGAACTGGGAGGCCGTCTGCTCATGGAGGTGGAAGGGAAATCGCCCAACATCAAGGACGCCGTTCGCTTCCTGAAAGAGACCAAGGTCGATGTCAAGGAACTGGTCAACTACGTGGAGATGAACGAGGAGCGATGCACCCATTGTGGCATGTGCATTTCTATCTGCCCCGTGGAAGCGCTCACCATGGATAAGATCGTGTGGAAGGTGCATTATGACGCGGACAAGTGCATCGCCTGCGGCATGTGCATCGACGCCTGTCCACCTGGAGCAATGACGTTCCGTATATGAGAAAGCATTTTGAGTACCGCGAGAGCGCCGTGACCATCGAAGCGGCGGATGATTACATACCGATCGCGGAAAGGGCCATCCTTGACGCCAGAAAGCATATCGAGGCTCACATCGCCCGGGATCCCTTCTTTCGCACCACCTTTGACCCATATCCCCTGAGCCCGGAGATGGCCCCGGTGATCAGACGCATGTGCCTGGCAGCGGAGAAGGCCAACGTGGGACCGATGGCCACGGTGGCCGGGGCCATCGGCGAGGAGGCCGTGCTGGCCATGACGAAGGCCGGCTGCACCCACTGCATGGTGGACAACGGAGGGGACATCGCCATGCGGACCTCCAAGACGATCACCGTGGGACTGTACACCGGAGAGATATCGCCCAAGTACATCGCGTTCAACGTGCCGCCGACAAAAGGGATGCTGGGCATATGCACCTCCTCCGGGACCGTCGGACCGTCCATATCATTGGGAAAGGCCGATCTGGCCACGGTCATCTCGACGGAGATCGCCCTGGCCGATGCCTGCGCCACGAAGCTGGGTAACATGATCGTGGACGATGACCCGGATACGATAGAGAGAGCTTTGCGCAAGGTCCTCAGCATCGTGGGCGTCCGCGGCGCCCTGACGATGATCAATGGGAAGCTCGGCATGGCCGGCGATGTTCCTCGCCTGGTCAAGTGCACTATCCCTGAGGACAAGATCACACGGGTATGGTACGGTCGCTAGGACCGAAAGGAGACCAGTGGAGAACGCTCACGGTCCTCTCCTCCCTAAGGGTCAGATGATCGTCCCGGACCCGGCGCGATACTCCTTCCTCTATCGCCAGCAACATCTGAGGGGAGACGTCCTGGAACAACGAGAAGTACGAGACCAGGTGTTCCACCATGTTCTCCCGGGAGATCAGCGATTCCTCACATACATCGAAGCTCTTGAGCACCGGGCATCGACCCATGTCCTTTAGGACGAAGTACGGGAAGAGGGGGTCGAAACCCTTCATGGACATGCCGGCGTGCCCCAGTTCCTCCCAGAGATCGAAGGCCATGGTGTCCCCCGAGTGACCGCCGAGCGAGACCAGGCAACATCCGCCTCTGCTCAAAGCCTCCATCCTGAGGATCGAATCGAGGCCGTCCACCGCCGGACAGAAGGATGAGAACACCAGGTCAAAATCCCTCCCGCCGGAGAAGGATGCCCAGTCCTGGCAGGTCAGTTCCACGTTGTTACAGGGCGAACACCTCTCACGCGCCACCGACAGCATACCGGGAGATATGTCCAGGCCGACGACGCCTCCCCCCAGGGAAGCGAACCTTTCCGTCAACGCGCCAGTGCCGCAGCCGATGTCCAGCACCCTTCCCTTCGACGGAACGACCCCATCCTGGCGTAATATGTCCCAGAGACGCTGATCGATGAGCCCCATGGTCTCGGAATCGTAATAGGTGGAGACACGGTCCCAATGCTGGACCAGACGGGAACGTTCCACCGGGAAGGCATGGTATGGGAGCCGGGAACGAGCGGACTCCCAAGCAGAATGCCAATCGAAGTCCGCCCCCATGCGGCGGGCATGAGTGTTATGATTATTTGAAAATTATTACTGATACCGCTTAAGAGGAGAAGGAACGAAATATGGTCATTCCTGACACTTGTCCAGGCCGGGCGCGCGTACATGACCAGAATGTCAGTAAATATAAGTAGCAATTGTCCATTGAAGTGGTATTGCCAAGGGTTATCATATGACACTCAGGCTGGCCATACCCAACAAAGGAAGGCTGAGCGAGCGGTCCGTAGAGATCCTCGAACACGCTGGACTGGAGATCGAGAACGGCGATGAGCGCAGGCTTTACGCCAATGTCAAACGCCAAGACCTGGCGGTCATGTTCCTCCGGGCCCAGGACATCGTCAAGTTCGTGCACAGCGGCGCGGTGGACGTGGGCATCACCGGTATGGACCTGGTGTTGGAATCCGGCCTGGACGTGGTCGTTCCCTACAAGCTCAACTTCGGTCGCTGTCGCCTGTCGGTAGCCGTGCCTGATGCTATGAAGGTCAAGACGCCGGAGGAGCTGCCAGACGACATCATCGTCGCCACCTCCTTCCCCAACATGACCCGTAAATTCTTTGATAAGCTGGGGAAGAGGGTGGAGATCGCCTACATCGCCGGTGCGGCGGAGATAGCGCCCCAACTGGGCGTGGCGGACATCATCGTCGACCTGGTATCCAGCGGTTCCACGCTGAAGATGAACCACCTGCGGGAGCTGGCGGTCATCACCGAATCCCAGGCTGTGGTGATAGCTAACCGAAAAGCGTACGAAGGTTGCGGGCAGCAGGTGGAGGAGATCATCTCCGCCATGCACAGCGTCACTGAGGCCGAGAACAAGAAGTATCTCATGGCGGACGTTCCAACAAGCTCTCTGGATGAAGTACTCAAGGCCTTCCCGGGGATAGCCGGACCGACCATCATGAACATCATCGGCCGCGATGACGTGGTCGCGGTGCACGTGGTCATCGAAAAATCGGACGCATACGATTCCATCAACCGCCTGAAGCGCATGGGGGCGACTGGGATACTGCTCATCCCCATCGACCGCATGGTCCCCTGAGGTGCCCTGATGGACAAGAATTGGATACGGTCCACCTGCCGGGACCTGCAGCTCTACTACAACCCGAAGGTGGGGAACAAGCTCCGCATGGACACCAGCACCAACGCCCTGGGCACCAACCCCGCCGGGCGGAAGGCTCTGCAGGAATGTTCGAACCTGGATGTGGGACAGTATCCCAGCACTTACGGTGATGGTCTGCGCAGCGCTTTGGCCGACCTCTATCGATTGAAAATCGACAATTTCGTGGTAGGCAACGGTTCCGACGAGGCCTTGGACATCATCATCAAGACCTTCGTGGAACCGGGGGAGACGGTCATCACGGCGCACCCGGCCTATGTATTGCACTCCTTCTTCGTCAAGATCAACGGCGGGAACACCGTGACGGTGGATCTGGACGAGGATTTCCAGTTGGACGTCGAGGCCATCAACTCCACCAAGGGCAAGGTGGTGCTGATATGCACTCCGAACAATCCCACTTCCAACATTTTTCGCATGGACGACGTCAGGGCGATCATCGAGGGAAGCGACCGTCCGGTCGTGGTGGACGAGGCTTACGGGGAGTATACCGGCGCCTCGTTCATACCATTGGTGAAGAGGTACGACAACCTGATAGTGACCAGGACATTCTCAAAAGCATATGGCCTGGCCGGAATGCGCATCGGCTATTTGGCAGCGGGCTTGGAAATGACCGACGCCATGCAGCGGGTGAAGATCCCTTACTCGCTGAACGCCATCGGCGAGAGGGTGGCCATGGCCGCCCTGAAGGACCGGGAGTTCCTGGAGCGCAGCGTCAATGTCGTCAAGGAGGAGAGACCGTATTTGGAAGAGGGATTGAGAGATCTGGGCTTCCATGTCTACCCCTCCGAGGCCAACTATGTGCTCTTCCGTTCCACGATACCCTCTGACGAGCTGACCAGGAAGCTCTCTGACAAGGGCGTCCTCATACGCGATTTCGGCAAGGTACGCCGCCTGGAGAACTGCGTCAGGACGACCATAGGCACCAGGGAGATGAACTCCACCCTGCTGAACAAGATGAGGGAGGTGCTGGAGGAATGTCGTTGAAGGTCACCCTGGCCGATTACGGCGTGGGCAACCTGCACAGCATCCGCAAGGCCATGGAGCTGTGCGGGGCCAATGTCATCGTGGTCGAGGACATGTCACTGTTGCCGGAAGCGGACTGCATCGTTCTACCCGGCGTCGGGGCGTTCGATAAGACGATGGAGCGGATGCAGCCTTTCAGCGAGAGCATCGTCTCCAGGCTGCAGGCCGGGGTACCTTGCCTGGGCATCTGCATCGGCATGCAGGTCCTTTTCCAAGAAAGCGAGGAGGGTGAGAATCCCGGGCTCGGGTACCTGCACGGGAGGGTCGTCCGATTGCAGACCCCCCGCATACCGCACATGGGCTGGAACCAGGTGATCTCTGACGACGCCATCATGAACGGCATAAGCGACCCGCATTTCTATTTCGCCCACTCCTTCCATGGTCAACCGGAGGATTACTCCGATATCGGACACACCGATTACTACGGGAAGATACCGACGCTGTTCCGTAAGGGCAACACCTACGGCACCCAGTTCCACCCGGAGAAGAGCTCCACCGCCGGACTGGAGTTCCTTTCCAATTTCCTGAGCTTTGCGGAGGGATGCCAATGATGATCGTTCCCGCCGTGGACATCCTGGACCACCGCGTGGTACAGCTGGTCGGCGGCGTTCCGGGCACGGAGCAGGTGATGCTGCCCTATCCCCTGAACGTGGCCAAGGACTGGGAGGGCAAGGGTGCCCCCCGCCTGCACCTGATAGACCTTGACTCGGCCTTGGGCCGGGGGCATAACGCCCAGATCATCCGCAGGGTGATCTCCAGTTCCCTAGTGCCGGTGCAGGTGGGCGGGGGCATCCGTTCCACCGAGGTGGCCGAATATTACATGGATTGCGGCGCGGACCGCGTCATCGTCGGCACGAAGGGATTGAAGGACCCTGCCTGGCTGAGGATGATGTCCCTCAAGCACCCAGGAAGGATGATCCTGGCCATGGATATGAAGGGCGGCAGGATCCAGACGCACGGCTGGAAGGAGGATTCCGGCCTGGAGCTGAAAGATGTCTTCGCCGACATAGCCGATATGCCTTTGGCCGGGGTGCTCTACACCAATGTGGATGTGGAAGGTCGGGTCAAAGGCATCGACGCCCAGGCAGTTAGTGGGTTCGTCACCGAATGCCCGCACCTGACCATCGTTTCCGGCGGCGTGACCGACCAACGGGACATCGATCTGCTGAACGGAATGGGCGTAAAGGAGTCCGTGGTGGGATTAGCACTTTATACTGGAAAATTGAATCATCAAGTTATCTGGAGATGATGGCATGGACCGGAAAGCCGAAGTGGTTCGCAAGACACGGGAGACCGAGGTTCGCCTCAAGCTGGACCTGGATGGCAAGGGCGAGACGAAGGTGGAGTGCGAGGAGCAGTTCCTGTGCCATATGCTGGAGACCTTAGGGCGATATGCCAATTTCGATCTGACGATGAGCGCCGAGGGCGATGACGAGCACCACCTGGTGGAGGATGTGGCCATCGTGCTCGGGAAGACCCTCAAACAATGCCTGGGCGATGTCCCCATTGAGCGGATGGCCTCCTCCCTGTTCCCCATGGCCGATGCCTTGGTCCAGGTGGCGGTGGACATCATCGA
>SPCU01000070.1 GCA_004525545.1 Methanomassiliicoccus sp.
CCCTTTTCATACTCGGCAGCGTCCCACCATCGGTCCTCGTCCAACGTGCCGAAGGTGTCCACGATCATCAGCTGCCTCTTCTCATCGTAGGCGAACTCCTTCTTGCCGTCCACGTGGATGAGCCCGGCCTTTCTGGCCCTCTCCGCTATGAGCCCGTCGATCTTGGCTATGGTCTCGAAGACCTGATCGTACTCCTCTTCGCTCAGACCGGATATGCGCTTCGCCTCCGCGTCGTCCAGATTCCGGTCGGTCTCCTCCAGCTTCGTCGTCGCCTCGAAGAACATCCTCGGCAGCTTCTCGCCGTACTTCAACTGGTGCCCCTTGGGGAATCCCAGCTGTTCCACGGTGATCTTGCCTTCCTTCACCCGGTCGTTCAGGGAGCCGGCGTTGTAATGGCGGCAGATGAACTCCAGGGGGATGAGGTAGTTGGTACTCTTGCTGTTCAGTTCAGAATAATCGGGAATGACGTTGACGCGCTTCACCAGCATGCGGTCCTTTCCGGTAAGCTTGACGAAATCCGAACGGATACCGTGCTCAGCCAGAAGCTTGAACCAGTATGCGGAGGTTCTGCATAGCACCTCACCCTTGTAGGGGATCTCGGTCGGAATGATCTTGTCGAAAACCGAGATGTTGTTGGTGAATTGAAACTCCAGAGTGCTCTCGTCGACCTCGAAGACCTTCTTGACATTGCCCACGCGGAAGAGCTTCATCGTACACGGAACACAGTAGTAAGGATAAATCTTACCTAGAACTCCGAACCGGCGTGCACTTCCAAACCCTTGTTGGTGATGGAATATGGAGTGATCTTCCGGGAATGGTCCGTCCGTCGCATCTTGATTATGCGCAGGGACAGCATCAGCTCGTTGCGGTCAGTGAGCTCGATATACCGCAGGGATATCACCCCGTCGGCCACGTATTCGATGAGCCCGTCCCTTGAAGCGAAGGGGTTGTCGTCCTTGACCTCCGCGGTGAGGATGAGCGTGGCACCGGTCTTCTTGATCATCTGTGCCAGGTTGAAGAGGTTCGTCCGCCGGTCGTGATCGTTGTCGAATAGCATGTTGAGCAAGGAAACGGAATCGACGACGATGCGGGAGGCCCCGAACTTCTTGATGAAATCGGGCAGCTCGCTCTTGATGCGTTGGATGGTGATCTTGGCATCGGAAGGCTCCAGCTTCACGATCTCCAGCTGTTTGGCGTCCATCTTTCCGCGCAGGTCCCAACCGTGCGCCTCTGCGTCGGCCAGTATGGACTCCTTGTCCTCCTCGAGTGAAATGTATATGCCTTTCTCGCCCACGGCCAGACCCTCGTTCAAGAACTGCAGGCCTAGGGTCGTCTTACCGGTACCGAAGGAACCCATCACCACTACCGTGGAGGATCTCGGTATCCCTCCGAAAAGCATCTCGTCCAGCCCGTTTACCCCTGTCTTGACCTTATCCATTCCCATCACCCTACCCGTTCCGTGTCTATGACCACCAGTCCGTGCTGCGCTGTGACGATGGTCGCGAACCTGGCTATACGTTCCTTGTCCAGGTGCGGCAGTATGCTGATGAACTTCTCCACATACATGTACCTCTGACGGCGGGAGGATTGCACGAACTTGCTCCATTCGAACACCAGCGCCCCATCCACCGAGTCCATGATGAGCTTCTCCTTACGCTTGTCCACGATATCCTTGGTGAGCAGGATATAGATGACCCCTTTCCATCGTTTGGCCATGCGCTGCATCCCTCGCATGACCGCCACCAGGTCCATCTCCTCTATGCCGGTGTTGACCACCAGGTCCGTCAAGGAATCGATGATGACCATGCTGTCGTGGGCGTTGGTATCTAAAAAGTCGACCAGGGCCTCCAGGGTGTTCTGTTCCCCGTCGTCGGAGAAGAGACCGCTGGAAGTGTCGCCGGTCCAGCTTCTAGGCACCATAGTGTTGCGGAAGTACTGTTTGGAGAAGTCCTTGAAGACGACGTTCCTTTCGAACGCCCCGTAGAAGTCCTGATTGAATGAGGTCTTGATCTCCTGCAGGATGTCCTCCTTGGATCGGGCGAAGGTGACGTAGCATATCTTCTTCGGCAGGATACGCTGGCCAACCCGTTGACCCAGGTAATAATCCATTGTATTGGGGTTCTCTCGGACGAGAGATAACTTTGATGCGGAGGTCAGCGCGTATTCCTGCTGACCCGCACCCAGATCTCCCATGAGCAGAATAACGGAACCGGCCGGTATCCCGCCCTTGATTATACTATCAAAATCAGCGACACCGCTGGGGATCCTCTTGACCGTGCCATCCATTCCCACACCTGACCTGGCAGTTATCGGGATCAGCGAATATAGAGTTTTGCAGAACCTGACCGTGTATTCAACGATTTAAATAAATATGATAAATTATTAATAAATATTTTTCAGGTATTTCGAGCAAAGGAATTTTGATGCAACGAACGGATAACACCGGCCGATCCTGTTCACACCGCCTATTCCACATAGGCTCCGAAGGTGATGCTGCCGCTCCCGTTGAAGCTGATGATGATCAGATTGAGCTGGTCGAAGCCTTCGAATATATCCTGCCCGCCCGCCGGTCCTACCACCCCTACCAGGGTATCACCTTTATCGATGAAAGTGATGGGATCCCATGTTCGGCTGACCCAGTTGAAATAGTAGGCTTCCGCGCTCTCGATGGATATCCCTGGTTGGGTGACGTAGAACTTGAGGACCGCACTCTCCTCATCCATCAATCCCACCATCCTGATGCCGGCGTCGTACTCGGTTCCGTTTATCACGTTGTTCGTGAGGTTGGGGTGCTCATCGGACCCGCGCAGGCCATAGAGGTTCACCTGCTCGAAGGTGATGGTGGCTATGATCACTGGCTCTTCCACCTCTGGTACCAATTTGTCGTGCAGCGCTCCGGCAGCCAGATAAGCTGTGGATACCAGGACGACCATCAATATCAACGATATGACGATACCTTTCTGACCATTGGTGGCCTTCATTACCCTAAACTCCCCGAAATTGATAGATACGACATGAGCTCGATGACGTTCGATCTCTATTCAGCAATTAAATTTATTCTGGATATATAATATCTGCCCTTCGTTCTTATCGATCGGACGATAGCAACAGGTCCAAGGCCAGTTTCAAAGCATGGTCGGACGAGTCCTCCTTGATCCGCCCCCGATCTCCGTCATTATCGATACGGAACGTTTCCTTCTTGCCTTTGTAATCTAGGCCGATGAACACCAATCCCACCGGTTTGGTCTCGCTTCCGCCCCCTGGGCCAGCTATCCCGGTGACGGATATGCCTACATCCGCCCCGAAGGCCTTGCGCACTCCTGCGGCCATCTCCGCCGCGCACTCCGAGCTTACCGCACCGTGCGTTCCTAGCACTTCCAGGGAAACGCCCAACAACTTGACCTTGGAATCATTGCTGTAGGCGACGACCCCGCCCAGGAAAACGTCGGAGGAACCTGGGACATTGGTCAGCTTGTCGCAAATGCGACCACCGGTACAGGATTCCGCCACGGCGATGGTCAACCGTTTCCGCTTAAGGGCATTTAGGAGCTCAATCTCCGGCATCCCATTCCCCCTGGGCCATCAGCTCCCTGATGCGCTTGACGCCATCGATGGAATCGATGACCTCGGCCACCGCCCGCGGTACGAAGCGGCGCCAGTCGTCTCCGGCCACCATTCTCTTTCGTATCTCTGTGCCGGAGTAATGAGAGCGGTTGAACAGAGGGGACGCGGACACTTCGTAACCGGCCTCGGAGAACAGCCTTTTCGTCAAGGGATTGTTGGTATACACCCGTTGGAAGGGCGGAACCATGGAGCGCACGTGCGATACCCATATGCCGTACTGGTTGATGTCCACTATCGGCACCAGGAAATAATCCTTTATGCCCTCTTCACGCAGGGCCCGGGATATCATGAGATGGCGCTCGCCAGCCGTGAAGGGGTTCTCGAAGGTGTGAGATATCTGCGCGCTGCCGATTCCGATTATCAGCTCGTCGCATTCCTTAGCTATCTTGCGCACCACTTCCAGATGCCCTAGATGAAAGGGTTGGAAGCGGCCGAGCAGCAAACAATCCACGCGTTCGAAGTCGCTCATGACGCTGCGCTTATCCAGTTGTAGCGATAAAACCGTTGCCATCAGGAAATTAAAAAAGTGAAAAGGGAAAATGAAAGGTGTTTAAGGCGTGGTCGGCTTGACCACCGTCGGCTTCAGCACGCTGCCGCCCTTTTCGACCAGGGCGGCCAGCTTAGTAAGGAGCCCATCCTTCTTGCTGCCGCTCACCAGGGCGTGGGAGAGCACCTCTCCCATGTTGCTCACCGGAATGATCTCGATCTTTCCGATGTAGCGTTCCTCGAGCACCACGTCGTACATGTTAGCCTTGGGGATCAACACCTTCAGTATGCCCGACTCGGCCGCCGCCTCGATCTTCGCGGTCACACCGCCGACCGGCAGCACCTGCCCCCTGACGCTCAGGGAACCTGTCATGGCCACGGTCTGATCGACCGGCACGTCCTCCAGGGCGGATATCACCGCCGTGGCGACGGATATGGAGGCGGAATCACCTTCGACCCCGTCGTACGTGCCTACGAACTGCACGTGCACATCGTGATTGCTGATATCCTCACCGGTGTACTTCTTGATGAGCGCGGAGACGTTCTGTACCGCCTCCTTGGCGATCTCACCGAGCTTACCAGTGGCGATGATCTGCCCCCCGCTCTTGATCTGCGCCGGGGTGACCTCTGCCACTATGGGAAGTACTATCCCGGACATCTCGGATATGCTGGACTCGGAGTTCATGGCCGCCAGGCCGTTCACTACGCCGACCGCACCGCCCTCGACGGAGAAGGTCCTGTACTGCTTCCTGGCCTGTATGTACCGGTCCACGATCTGCTGCTCCAGAGAGCGGGCTATCTTCTTGGCCTTGATGACGTGCTCCTGGGTAACGATGGGACTGCCCTCCTCCTGGGCCATGTCACCTGCCACGCGCACCAGACCCCCTAGCTCCCTGAGCCTGAGGGTCAGTTGTCCGCGCCTACCGGCACGCCTCTGAGCCTCCTTGATGATCTCCACGACCGCCTTCCTGTCGAAGTGGGGGATCTTCTTGTCCTTGACCACTTCCTGGGCTACGAACCGTATGAGCTTGGTGCGGTTCTCGGGGGTATCGTCCATGGTGGAGCGCATGTACACCTCGTATCCGTAACCGCGGACGCGGGAACGGAGCGCGGGGTGCATGCCCTTTATGGCATCCATGTTACCGGCGCACACCAGTACGAAGTCGCAGGGAACCGCCTCGGACTTGACCATGGCGCCGCTGCTCCTCTCGCTCTGTCCGGTGATGCTGAACTTGCCCTCTTGTAGCGCGGTCAGCAATGACTGCTGGGACTCCATCCTCAGCATGTTGATCTCGTCGATGAACAGCACGCCCTTGGACGCCTTGTGTATGGCGCCCACTTCCAAGCGTTCGTGGGCCGGGGTCTCCAGGCCTCCGCTCTGGAAGGGGTCGTGCTTGACGTCGCCAAGCAGTGAGCCGGCATGGGCTCCGGTGGCGTCGATGAAGGGTATGGAATCACCCTCTTTGTGAGTGATCATCAGCTTGGGGATCATGAAATTCTCTTTGCGCTGGCCTACGTACCTGGTAGCAAAGAATATCATTGCCGCGGCCATGATGCCGAAAAGCAGTATCATGGGATCGGGCTGCTGTATGTACAGTATGACCGTAAGGACGACCACCATCATGATGATCGCTGTCACCATGGAGGACTTCTGCGACTTTCGCGCCATTGCCTCTTTCTTCTGAGCGGACACGATCTCCTTGCCCTTTCCAGCGGGAACGGACCGGATCTTCGGCTCGTTGGGGTCCTCTTCGTTATGGTAGGCGATTATGTCCTGCAGATCGTCCTTGGGCAGGTATTCGGTCATGGACTTGGCCAGCATGGACTTGCCCGTGCCTGGGTCCCCGATGAGCATGACGTGGCGCTTTTGCTCGGCAGCTTTGCGCACCACCTCGACCGCGGAGCCCTGACCGATGACCTGGTCGGAAAGCTTTTCAGGTATCTTGATGTCGGCAGTGCTGCTGAAATCCTGGGTCTCTATCCAGGTCTCCACGTCGGGTTGCACCACTACCTGTTCATTATCATCTTGAACCATGATTCACCTGTCTCAAATCGAACCCATGTAAGCCCTACTAAATAAAGATATTCTTCCCAATTACCTATGTTCGGTAATGGCCAGCTATTAACGCCTCCTACGAAACAACTAGCCCTTTCCTACCCCTTAATACATACTATTCGATCGAACCGATATTGTCGCCTAAATTCAACGGACCGTCATGATAAAAGTAATAACCCGCTTTGCAATGCCTTCGCCATAACTATGAGCGACTGGAAGAGCGCATTGCCGCAAGGGGTCATCGAGGTCCTGCAGGAGGAGGGGATCACCACCCTGTACCCTCCGCAGGAGAAGGCCGTACCCCTCGCCCTGTCCGGGAAGAACCTGGTATTGGCGGTGCCCACCGCATCGGGCAAATCATTGGTTGCATACCTGGCAGCGGTCAAGCGGGTGCTGCACGACGGCGGCAAGGTGCTGTACATCGTTCCGCTGCGCGCATTGGCCGCGGAGAAGTTCGAAGAGCTGAAACGCTTCGAGCGCCTGGGGATCAAGGTCGGCATGTCCATCGGGGATTTTGACGAGGTCGACAAGGGCATCGAGCATTTGGACATCCTCATCGCCACCTCGGAGAAGGCCGATGCCATCATGCGCCACCGCTCTGATTGGGTGAAAGCGATTTCCTTGGTCATCGCCGACGAGGTGCACCTGATGAACGACCCGGACCGCGGTCCGACGTTGGAGATCACCCTCACCAAGCTGAGACTGCTCAACTCCCATTTACAGGTCATCGCCCTATCGGCCACTGTCGGCAACTCCAAGGAGATGGCCGAGTGGTTGGACGCGGAGCACGTGGCCAGCGAATGGCGCCCGGTGAAGCTGAAGGAGGGAGTGCTGTTGGCCGACACCATCAACTTCACCGACAACAGCAAACGTGCGGTACGCCCGTTGGGCGACACCGTCTGGTCCCTGGTCAAGGACACCATTGACGAAGGGGGGCAGGTGCTGGTCTTCGTCAACTCCCGTCGTTCCACGGAATCCTTGGCCACCCGCTTCTCCAAATTGAACAAGGAGAAGGGAGACGCTCAGATAAAGGAGCAGCTGGACGATGCGTTCCGAGACGAGCAGACCTCCATCGGTTCCTCGCTTAAGAACTGTATGAGCCACGGCATGGCCTTCCATACCGCTGCGCTCAGCAACGAGCAGCGCAGGACGGTCGAGCGTTTCTTCAAGGAGGGAAAGATAAAATGCATCATAGCCACGCCGACCTTGGCCGCCGGGATAAACCTGCCCGCTCGTCGTGTTATCGTTCGTGATGTGACCCGATACGAAGGCGGAACGAACGTGCCGATCTCGGTCATGGAGGTCAAACAGATGTGCGGCCGTGCCGGACGTCCTCGATACGATCCTTACGGCGAGGCGGTGCTGCTCGCGTCCACCGTCGAGCAGAGCCACATGCTCTTCGAGAACTATCTGCTGGGGGAGCCGGAGGACGTCCAGTCCAAGGTAGGGAACGAGCGGGTGCTGCGCGGTCATGTGCTGGCGCTCATCGCCACCGATACGACGAACACGCGCAAGGGCATCATGGACTTCCTGCGTCGTACGTTCTTC
>SPCU01000063.1 GCA_004525545.1 Methanomassiliicoccus sp.
ATCACACAAGACGATCCCTCCGGTGATTTGAAAAAATAAAGATGGAAAGGGTTTGTGCAATTATCCATTTGATTGAAATCAAAAAATAAATGTCTGGATGGACGATGGTTCGTGGGCCTTTCCCCGCACCATTTCATGATTTTCTAGATTAAAAATATTGCTTCTGGTCGATCACTCTCCAATGTCATTGTACAGATGATCGGCTCCGATCAAGATCAGGACCGGTCGGAACATCGACGAATTCCTCGTCTGGGAAACGACCTCTCATCAAACGTGGCACGTATCCCGGTCTAATCGAATGGACGGCGCTCCACATGGCCATGACCGAAGTGGAAAGGGCTAAGGGGTCATGTATGATCACCGCAGCTCGTTCCCTACATTCATCATCGAAAGCGTACGGTAATCCAGGGGAGGAGATCACAGCTCTTTTCTTGACCCAATCTGCCGGAATCCTCGCTGGGGACGCGTTCAGGATGGCATCAGCCCTTCTGATCTCCCTTTCTAGATCGGTGGCATACCTGATCCCCGGGTTTCTCTTTTCGAAAATCTCCCCTATAAGAGAATCGGTATCGACAATGGTTATCCTCGCTTCGGCCCCAACTAGGATGTTCAAGGTCACGGTTCCAACCCTCCCCGCACCGATTATTAGGATCTCTCTGTTTCGTAATCCTCCAAGAGCCTTGCCGAGAGCACATACATAGCCCAGGGCGGTGGACGATACGTTCGATACAACGTATTTGGAATCGAGGTTAAGTGCAATGAAATCGTGGTCATCGGCCAGGAAAATGATATTGGCACCGGCCTCCACAGCCTCCATAAGCCCGGCCGCATCATGGCCCTTCGTTACGAACGACCTGAATCCAAGGTGCTCGATGATAGCGGCCACTGCCTCGCTGAACCCAGGGATCACACCCCTTCCCGTGCTAATTGGGACCGATGCCATAGTTAGGTGCCCGATGGCATTGTCTTGATCCGCTTGATCGACAGCGAACGAAGCTAGCCGCCTCAATCCCATCCCGGTGCCTTCGCGCAATCTATCGTCTATTCGGGGGAGTTCATCAGGTATGTTTCTTACCAGGTCAGCGGTCAGACGTGTCAAAGTAACCCTCCGGAAATAGGTCTAGGTAGCGGACTATGTCGTTCTCCTCCATGATCCGTTCCAGGCACGCCTCGCGCTTGACCATCAAAGCACGTTCCGTCGGGGCGGACATCATCAATGTCGCTACCCACCTACACTTTCCAGGTTGGTAATCAGTGATCATCTCGTCGACCCCGAACAAGCCTCTGACGATGTACGGGGACCGCACGGACGCGAATACACCCTCACCGCAGGAACGCATGACGTCGCCCTCGATACATATGTGCTCGTAAACGGATTCCATATGCTCGGTGATCATTGGCACCTGCAGATCATTACACACCAGGCCTTTGACCAGTTGTTCCACTAGATTTATCCCATGAGAATTTAGTACAGCTGCTGGTGTCTGGCTAGGTATGCGGGCATCTATCTCCAAAACCTTGGCGACCCCGTCCATCACTATAGCCTCGACATCCATGATCCCTCGGAGCCCAAGCCTTCGCGCGACCTTATAGGCCGCCTCAGCGAACTTTTCCTCAAGATCCGAACCGTATGTATAAGGTGAACGCACCCTCTTGCAATCATAATCCTCATCCAATATGACCTCGGTGATGACGTATGGCACGAATTCAGTGCCGTCACCCACTATTTCGATGGAAATATTCGGACCATGAACGTATTCCTCCACCACCCATTCCAGGCCAGCGTTTTTGAGATTCTCGACGCCATGCATCATCTCCATCTCATTCTGCACCTTCATAACCCCAGTGCTACCGCTGCCGATGGTGGGCTTAACGATCGCTGGGAACCCACAGCCCGGCCATTTAGCAGGCATAGGGATGTCCAGCGCCGCGAAGAGATCGTTGGACCGGATCTTCGACTGAGAAATCTCATATGCGTTCAAATCGAACAACAGGGGGATCCCCAGTTCCTCAGCCATGCTCACGACGGCGGTCAGTGCTTGATAGTTCTCGTTGGCAGGAAGGATCGCGTCACAATCGCCCAATGCATTTTTGGTCTTCGCCGGGTCCCTGACGACATCGACAACCAATGTCTCGTCGGCCAGGGACAGTGCGGGGGCGTCCTCCCATCGGTCCAGTACCAGAGTTGAATAGCCAGCTTTCCTAGCCAAATATACCGACTCCATGCCCTGCAGGGCCCCCCCCACCACGCCAATCCTCATTTCTCGATCCCTAACCGCTGTTCATTCCTTCCAAATCATAAATCGTCTAAGTTCATCGCCAACGATTGTCCGACCTTCTGTCATGCTCCTTCCCTCCTGTCGCAGGCCATTCAGATCGGGGTTCGAAGGAAAGGGTTCTCATGGCGACTTCATTGATGCGTTCATAGCGAAGGGCCCGGGAGTCGAACCCGGCTACTGCGGCTGTAGAGGCCTAGCGGTCCCGGACCGACCCTCCTTCTATATTCTATATTGGATTTGAAAAATATAATCATTGCTGTTCTATTCGCTGGTTAAGGTGCTCATATGTTCTCATTGAGGCCGTCGAAATTCGATCTGCCGATTCAACTCAGTTTGAGCCCGATGTCCGAAAGACGGTCACGGACGTGAGAGTACACATTCAAATATTCGCGCGTTGGCCGCACTGATTTGATATCATAGCAATCCTGGAAGCGTTTACCTTGAGGGGCCTTGGAAAATTTCTTCTCATAGTCTCGCACCAAAATCTCGATCATGTCGTTCACCTTTGCCACGTTCATGCCCGCTGTGGCGTTGGCCACCTCCCCCAGCATCCTTGCTTCCATCCCGGTCGTAAAATCGTCAGAAACCCCCTTGGCTGCCGCGCACCCAGAAACCAGCTCTCGACCGCTGGCAGTATCTAGCATGGCCTGCGCCGCAATCTCCATCAGGCACATCTCGGTACAGGGTCCCGCCAAGGTATAATATTAATTGGCTATCAGGAGATTGGTCTGACTGTCCAGGGCCGCTGCGACATGACCCGCTATTTGTAACGTCTCTCGGGAAGTGGTTATTCCCCAGCGTATATGTATAGGGCCATCAAGATGGTAACTGGCATTCATCAAGGTGAAGGAATTTAGAGTAGTGGCAATATCGCAGATGGCCGTCTCCTCCAATCCCCCTATGAATCCACCGAGTATGGGCATCTGCTCTACCATTATGATGTTCCCGTTGTGCAGCCAGCCCGCTATCATGTTCAAGCTCAAGTTGTCGATCTTGAGCTCATTGAGCTGAGATACCTCGTGGCTATCGCTCGGTCTCATGCAGTCCTTAAGATCGCTAGCGAGACGTCCCGCTGCGGACAGCGGGGTCTCGGGGCCCTATATGGCCATATAGGGTCTTCCAGCCCTGTTGCATGCCTCACGTATGGCCCGTATCTCGGCCAGGGTGGCCTTGATCTCGAACGGGGTGTTGGTGGTCGCTGGAACCCCGTCAATTGTGGCCATGACTCCGTTAACCACCGTGTCCACGTAAGCCTCCTGGGCATAGCTTTGTATCATCTGAATGAAAATATCCTCGGAGACCGGGGAACCAGTAGGTCCTCCCTGGACGATCGGTCTTTTCGAGGCGTTTCCCTTCCTCGGTTCCATCAACACCGCATCACGATATTCCCCAAGCTGCAACCTCTTAGGAGCTTTCTTAATCCCTTCAACTATGTCGCCTTCCGATACTTTGATCACCCTTCTGGTGTCCGTGTTGTATATCCCAACCGTTGCCAGCATTTCCATTCCCGCTAGGAATAACTTCTCCTTGAGGTCCTTATCGGTTGGAATGAATTCGTCACCGAAACAAATATCGTACTTCTCTTTGAGCCGAGCTGCTGCCCCAGGAACCATTTTCATATCCCAGAATGACTCAGCCACCTTGGGGCCTTCAATAGAACGAAGGTAGGCGTCGTATACTGTCAATGCTTTCTCCACGATATCCATCTAGCCTCCTCATTCACCCATCATACGATGGACTAGTTCGATCACATCGGCCCCGCTCGAGCAGTAACCATCTCCGCTTATGCTATCAACCCATTTCTGTGTGCAGGGAGCTCCTCCGAAAATTGTCTTGACCTGTGAAAGATTCTCTTCCTTGAGTGTTTCCACGAGTTGCCTTTGGCCTATCAAGGTTGTGGTCATCAGGGCCGAAGCACCCACGATGTCCGCCTGATGTTCTTTGATCGCGGCTATGAAATTCTCAGTGGGAACATCCTTGCCCAGATCGAAAACGGTATATCCCCCTCCACGGAGGAACGCCTTAATGACATGTTTTCCAATCTCATGGATGTCTCCTTGCACCGTCCCCAGCACTACAATACCCTTGGTCCAAGAATGGGAAAGGTCCAATGGTCCGAGCATCTCCATGGCCTTCTGCATGGTTTGGGAGGCCGCTAGCACCTGGGGTAGGTATATCTTACCCTCATCAAAAAGGACGCTGATGGTGATCATGCCTCGCCCCAATCCCGCCTCGATGGCCACGAACGGCGATATTCCTGCCTCTTTGGCATTATTGACCGCTTTGATGGCCAGATCTGTGTTCCAGGTCTCGACCGAGACCTTTAGTTCTTTTAGTATATCCTCGACCTTCCCCATTATTACCCCCTGACCGCTGGCAATCCGATTAGAGAATCACTGATGAAATTTTTGGCGTTCCAGGAAATAAAAAATAATTTACGTTCATTCAGCGTTCGATACTTCCGAGCATCTAATGGACACTCGGTCTGGAACCGAACTCCCTATGAATTCATCGATTAATCCTGCGATCAATGGCTTGAACGATATTGTCCTTATGCGATCCATGCGGCAAAGAACAATCTCCAAGCCAAAATCTTACTATGCAATGGTAGCACGATAATATAGTCTTTGGTCAGTGCTCGAATCACGATCGTGATGCACGAGATATACAAACGTCTTGTTCTAGGAGAAGATATTTTGGGAAAAAAACACCGATCCAGTATTGGAGTGGTTATACTGGATCAGTTTGACAATCGTTTACGTCTTTGGTGCTGGGTTGTCTATGAAGTCCGTGTCGTCTGTGAACCACTCCTGTTCCTTGCGCATGACTTTCAAGAACACCCCGCAGAGCCCTCCTGTGACAATCCCGAGGACGCACACCAGTATGGCCCCGGAGACGTTGGCTACGAATGCTCCGGAGACGACTACCGCCGCCGTCACTGCACCAAGCCATCCTCCAACACCATGCAGGTTGTGCACTCCCATCACATCCAGGACACCGGCCTTCTTGCACAGCCAGGGTTGCAGGAATATGAAGCTTAACGCGGAAATAGCTCCAGCGATCAGCCCCAATGCCAACGCGGCCCAGGGGGCGACAGACATATCCCAAGCAAGCAGTGGCGATCCAATGGCCACAGGGCCAGCCAGCATCGCATAGGTGTATATCAGCGGGTTGACCTTCTTCTGTACTCCCTGGCAGACTATATAGGCTGAGATAAGTGATCCTATCCCTGCCATGTAGCAAGTGATGGTCCCCATGGTGATATCCGCCGTGTTGTCCAGCGTTCCGGTGACGAAGGAAGGCCAAAGCACGAAGAGGAGCATAGATGCCATCCAGACGAACGAAGTGCTATGTTTGGTTATGTACATCGGTTCGTTGAAGGCTCTCTTCTCTCTCAGGGCCAATATAACCCCCCATCCCCAATAGGCCGCCAGCATGTGTACCAATATGGATCCACCAGGGTCCACCGGGGTTCCTATGCCAGCTTCCGGCATCCAAGTGTACAGGACCCACAATATCAGCTGGAAGGAAACTCCAAAGAAGATTCCCACAACAAGATATTGCCACATCCTGATTGTACCCAAGAAGACACCGATGGCGATCACCACCGTTATGGAACACACCACCGCCATGATCATGTTCGCCATGTTCCAGACCTGTTCCACATCCTTTCCCAGGAAGAACTGGTCGATGAACATGTAGGTAACGAAACTCGTGGTCGTGACGAGCAGCACGGCAAGACATATGCCCCACTCGAATTTTCTGATGAATAACATCAAGAATGCCACTAGCATCAGCATGAACCAGACGTCCATGTTCTTATTGAACATCGTCTCATTATAGACATCAGGGTCCAGAGGTGCGGCCGAGGCCGCCCCTGCGACGAGTATGAACGCCAAGCATGTTAATGCCAGCACACCCAATAGTGTAGTTGTTCTGATCCTCATTCTTTTATCCTCCTTTTTCCCAAAAAAAAAAATTAAAAGGGTTTGAGGGAAGGTTTACTCCTTCATGGGTACCCCTAGCCCCTTCAGCGTTTTGACCGCCTTAGCATAGATCTCGAGATATTCCGCCGATGGAGTGACCGACCTAACGTCATAGCACTCCGGGAAGCTCTTACCCTTGGGGGCCTTGGCATAGTTCTTCTCGTAACCAGACACTAGTTTTTCCAGTATCTTGTTCACCTCTTCCACCTTCATTCCAGCTACGGCCACTGCGGACTCTCCCATTATACGGGCCTCCATCCCAGTGGTGTAGTTCAACGCCACTCCCTTGGCAGAAGCGGAGCCAGATAGCAGCTCCCTTCCACTTGCGGTGTCCGTGATGGCCTGAGCTGCGGTCTCCAAGAGACACATCTCGGTGCACGGCCCGGCAACCGGGTAGTATTGGTTGGCTATCAGTAGGTGGGTGTTGGCGTCGATAGCTGCCGCGGCATGCGCGGCAATCTGCAAGGTCTCCCTAGCGGTGGTTATCCCCCAGCGAATATGGATCGGTCCATCTAGGTGATAACTTCCCGATAGAATCGAGAACGATGCTAATGTGGTTGCCACATCGCAAATCGCAGTCTCTTCTATCCCTCCGGCATATCCGCCGAAGATCGGCATCTGCTCCACCATAACTATGTTCCCTTGGGCGAGCCAGCCAGCTACGAAAACAAGTCCGGAATTGTCGACCTTCAGCTCATTCAGTTGAGAGACCTCATGAGCATCCCATGGTTTCATGCCTCCTTCCAGATCACAAGAGAGACGTCCCGCTGCGGACAGCGGGGTCTCGGGGCCCTATATGCCCATCCCAGGGCGGCCAGCGCGTCGCGTGGCTTCTTTTATGGCCCTTATCTCTCCTAGGGTCGCCTTGATCTCCCAAGGTGTGTTCGTCTTCACATCATTCCCTTCAAAGGTCGCCATAACACCGTTCACGATGGTGTCAACTATGGCTTCCTGTGCATAGGATTGGAACATCGGGATGAACACGTCTTCTGAGACCGGCGCTCCGGTAGGTCCACCTTGGATTATTGGCTTGGCGCTAGAGTTGCCCTTTCTGGGAACCATTTTGACCGCGTCGCGGTTTGTCCCCAATGTTAATTCCTTGGGGGCCCTCTTGATGCCCTCCTTCACTTCTTCCTCGGTTACCTTGATCACCCTGCCTGTGTCACAGTTGTGGATACCGGTCTCCACCAGCATCTCCAACCCTGCCAGGAACAGATTGTTCATAGTGCTCTTGTCCGTCGGGATGATCTGCCTTCCGAAGTTCAGTTTGTACTTGGCTTTCAAAGCTGCAGCGGAGGTAGGAATTATTTCGTAATCCCATACCTTCTCTGCGACCTTTGGGCCTTTCTTAGACCTGTTATAGGCCTCAAGCACATCCACTGGTCTTTTTGCTGTCATTTCATTCACTCCTCATTTTTCAATCAGCTTGGTTACCATTGCGATCGCTAGGGATGCATTTTCACCATACGCATCACCACCAATCTCATCGACCCATTGCTGATTGCAGGGTGCTCCTCCAAAAATTGTCTTCGCACGCAACCCTTCCTCTTTCACTCTTTCTACTATGTCTCTCTGGCCCAGTAGGGTGGTTGTCATCAAAGCCGAAGCTCCAATAACATCCGCGTCGTGCTCCGCCGCCACCTCGATGCACTTATCGATGGGAACATCTCTTCCCAGGTCATAGACCGTGAAGCCCGATCCCACTAACAGTGCGGCTACCACGTTCTTGCCTATCTCATGGATGTCCCCTTCGATGGTGGCGATGACGACTTTGCCTTTTGATTGTGCATCACCGCTCTTCATGGCCGGCTTGAGCACATCCATGGCTTTTTGCATCGCCATGGCTGCGGCTAGGATCTGGGGCAGATATACTTCCGCCCGGTCGAACCTATCGCTCAACGTCATCATTCCCTTTCCAAGCCCTTTCTCTATCGCATCCAACGGAGGGATTTTGGCGTCGAG
>SPCU01000060.1 GCA_004525545.1 Methanomassiliicoccus sp.
CGTTCAATCCCTGGTACAGGGTCTGAGCGGACAGCAGGACCTGGGGCAGGAAGTACTCCTTCTTTTCGTACTTCTCACCAACGATCTCCATTGCCTTGCTCAAACCGTCGAAAATAATCTCACGGGCGGTAACTCCGCCGTCGAGGAGAGCCTGAGTGGCACCCTTCGCCTCCTTGATCTTTCCTTTGACAACTATCTCGATCAATGCGTCCATATTTGCCATTTTAGATTTCCTCCTAAGAAGTTTTCTGCGTCGAAATTTCAATTAAGACTAATAAACCCTTGGATGGATGGATGAATTATCCATATCGATTTTAATGGATGGATTATACATCCATACAAGGATGGCCATCTACTATTGTTAAGGCCGTTTAAAATAAAAAACTTTATAATAAACGACAGATAATTTCACCGCATTCGGGGCACTTCCCTTCCACCGTTCTATCGATTATATCAGAATAAGAAGGACAGAATTTGCTAAGTCGCTCCCTACTGTAGACGATCTTCTCGGAGACCTCATTCGCCGTCCTCTCGATCACCACAAGGCCGCACCTGGGGCACGATGTACGATGCTCGTCCCCTTCGACCATACCGCTCAGGTAAACGAAGTTCAGACCCGCACGCTCAGCCAGATCCTTGACGGTCCTCATCGCATCCATGCTGGTCGACGGTAAATGGGAGAGCCTATGCGCTGGCATGAATCGATAAAGATGTAATGGCACATGGCTACCTAAACTGGCCTTGACCCATTGGAAGAAAGCGTTCAATTCATCGGCCTTATCGTTAAGACCAGGGATGATCAGATAAGCCAGTTCCAGATGGTTCCCGTTCCCGTACAAGTACTCGCATGTCCGAAGCACTGGAGCAAGCGAGCCCCCGCAATATCGACGGTAGAAGTCCTCTGTGAACCCCTTCACATCCACCTTGAATATCTCCACCACCGAGGCCATTTCCTTAAGCGGTTCCATCTCAACGAAGCCGTTGCTGTTCATCATCGTATATAAATTAGAAATTCGGGCTAGCCGGGCCACGTCCATCACGAACTCGTACCAAATGATAGGCTCGTTAAATGTGAAAGCTACACCTTGCACGTCCTTCTGCACGGCGAATGCGATAATCTCCTCCGCGGTCCTCTCGGGACAATCGATCCCTTCGAGTCCTGCGGACGCCAGCGCGGCGTTCTGGCAGCAATCACAGTCCAGGTTGCACCCGAAGGTGCCCAGGGAAAGCAGCTTCGACCCGGGCCGGTAGTGGTATATGGGCTTCTTCTCGATCTGGTCCACGGCCTGGGCGCACACCCTGCCGTAATTGAAGGCCCGCATTTCACCTTGTCTTACGCCTCGAGCGCGGCATATGCCCAACTCACCTTCTTTCAGCATACAATGGTGAGGGCATAGCGCACACTCCCAGGCGGGAGTTCCCTCTATGCACCATCGTGCTCGACGGAAGACCTTCCCCGATATGCCCGGATCAATAGTCGTCATCCTCAGATTGAGAGGCACCACAAACGGGGCATTTGTCCTGGTTCTTCTTTAAAATACATCCGCAAACGATGCACTCGACCAATATAACCCTCATTGCATTATAGTAGTTGAATAGTAACTAATTTTCGGTCCAGGTTCCTTATTTTGTAATGGTGACAGATGTTCACACGACCTTGATGATCACTTAATCATGAGGCCAGACCCAGTTCTGGTCTCAGGACCTATGGCCTTGGTGGTGACCAATAGAACGGTTCTCTGTTTAATCCCGAACGATAAGAGCAATGATCTGAAACTAGACCGAGCTATCCAAGAGCTGACCGAGACCTTTCTGAACAGTGATCTGCGGCGAGTAACCTAATCCAGCCATGATCTTGGTTATATCGGCCAGCGAGTACCGGATATCCCCTTCCCGGGCAGGTTGGTGCAATACATTGCCCTTTACATCCTTTCCGAACGACTGTAAAACCATCTCGGCCAGTTGGTTGACGGTGATCGGTTCCCCTCGGGCCACATTGAAGACCTCACCGTTGTGTTCGGTGTCCAAAGCTGCCAGCACGTTCGCTTGGACCACGTCGCTCACATGAACGAAGTCCCTGGTCTGCTCCCCGTCGCCGTAAATGATCAGAGGCTCGCCCTTTTTGACCATTTCTATGAAGCGAGGGATGACCGCGGCGTACTGGGAATGGGGGTCCTGGCGAGGTCCGAAAACGTTGAAATAGCGCAGACTGCAGGTCGGCAGACCGTAATTCAGCCAGAAATTACGGCAGTAATGCTCCCCGGTCAACTTGGTGACCGCGTAAGGCGAGATAGGCATTGGGAGGTCGCCTTCATACTTGATCTGAGACGGAGCGTCCCCGTAGATGGCCGAGGATGAGGCGAACACCAACTTTCTTACCTTGGCCGCCTTGGCCTCCATCAGGACACGCAATGTTCCGCAGACATTGACCTGATTGCTCGATATGGGATCGTCCACGCTTCGCGGCACAGACGCGATGGCCGCATGATGGAATACGTAATCCACACCCTCCATGGCCTCACGCACCTTATCGACGTCCCTGATGCTCCCGGTCAAGAGTTCGGCCCTGACCCCCTTCAGGTTCTCACGCTTGCCGCTAGATAGGTCGTCAATAACGATGACCTCGTTCTCCTCCGCTAGAGCGGATGCTATATGCGAACCGATGAAACCGGCGCCGCCGGTGATGCAGACCCGGCTTCCAACTATATTTTTCCCTTTCATGTTTGGATGTTTCCCTTAACACTTTGAACGCATTTCAAATTATGGCGCTCCGTCCCTTCCCCGTTGGAGGTCCCCTTTACGACCTAAACGAATAAGACCGATGTCGCTGCAACCGTAGATATCCGCACCTTCCAGGTCCGCCCCCTTCAGGCCGGGTGATAGCATGTCGTCGGAGGTCATCCTATTGATGTCGTTCCCTGCCGCCAAAGGGCTGAAGGCCGGTAGAACCAGCACCCTTTCCTGGAAAAAATGCAGGAAGGCTGGAAGCTTCAGATAACCGCCTACACCGTCGAACAATCGTATGGAAGGGTGTTCGTGCCCTTGTATCAAAGGTCGTTCGGTCACCGCGGTGTGCCCGTGCACCAGGTGATAACCGTCCAGCTCCAACCCGTCAACCAGGTCCAGACCCAGCCGGGAGGTGATGTTGGCCAGATAGTTATCGTGATTGCCCCGGACCACGGTCACCTGAGCCAACGAACCGAGGTACTCCAACATACCCCGTACCTCCCGCCACTCCTGGTCCAGATTGCGGGAGAACTCATGCTTGAGGTCTCCCAGCACCACGATCCGTTTAGGATGGTGGTCCTCTACGATCGATGATATCCTCTGTCTCATCGTCAGGCTTTGAGCCCTGGGTAGCTGCAGACCTTCCAGTTCCAAGCTGGCCTCGACGCCCAGGTGAAGGTCTCCCAGGATCAATGTATCTGAAGAGCTAAGAATCACACAGCGGTCGTTCGTGATCCACAATCCCGGAGCGATCTCGAGTTGGCGCATCCGTCGATGTCAAGGGTGGTTGAGGATATCAACCCCTCCTACACTTTCAGCGGCGGTTGCAAAACAATATTATATGGCCAGTCCGCTGATTGGGCGATGATCGAGCGCACCTTCCTGCATCTGGCGGGCATTGGACAAGTGAAGGAGCGCCGGCTATGGGAGAGCGGAGTGCTATCCTGGGAGGAATTCATCCAAAGGGATGGCGTAGAGGGCATATCCTCCAAACGTAAGACGGTGATGGACCAGGAACTGGAGACCTCCTCGGAATGTTGGGAACGGGGTCAGACCGAATATTTCTGCAAGCTGTTGCCTAGCGGGCAGCATTGGCGCATGTACCAACGATTGAAAGAGGACGTGGCCTACCTGGACATCGAGACCAATGGGCTGGGGCCGTGGGCGATCATCACCATGATATCAGTTCACCGGGGTGATAAGACCACCACCCTGGTCCGAGGGCAGGACCTTGACGTGGACACTGTACGACGTTCCTTGGAGGGAGCCAAGATGATGGTCACCTTCAACGGAAGCACGTTCGATCTGCCTATGATCGAGCGGGAGTTCCCTTTCGCCGTGCCCAAGGTGCCGCACTATGACCTAAGACACGCTTGCCCCAAGGTCGGTCTGCGCGGAGGACTGAAGCATGTGGAGGTGGAACTAGGCTATCGCCGTCCGCAGGAGATAGAGTACGTGACCGGCGAGGAAGCGGTATACCTCTGGCGATTGTGGGAAAAAAAGGGCAGTGAGAACGCCATCAACCTTTTACGTCGCTATAATCAAGAGGACACCAGGAACCTCGTGCCCATAGCCGAGACGGTATACCAGCTTTTGACGGAGAAGGTGCTAAAGGAGTGCTCGCTGTGACCGAGGACCTAAAAGGATTCCTGAGAAGGGCCAAGCACCTGTCCGAGGTGATATCATCGGCCGGATCCGTGGTCGTGGTCTCCCATATCGACGCTGACGGTATATCCTCAGCCGCCATAGCGAAGCGGGCACTGGAAAGGCTGGATTTACCCCATCGTGTACAATTCGTGCGTTCCTTGGGAGAAGAGGAGATCGAGGCCATCTCAAAGATGCATGAGGATGTGGTATGGATATGCGATCTCGGCACAGGACCATGTCAAAGGATCTCCGATCGCAAATGCGTCATCACCGATCATCATCAGATATTCGGGACTGGACAATCCAGTCTTGAACTTTTCGGGGATATGGACCATATGTTGAACCCTCTGCTGTTCGGCATGGAAGGGTCCACCCAACTGAGCGGAGCGGGGAACACCTACTTCGTTGCCAGGGAGTTGGATGAGCGAAACCTGGACCTGGCATATCTGGCAGTGGTGGGAGCGGTGGGGGACATGCAGGACCGTAACGCCAGGAAATTGGGGGGGCCCTTGCATTCGTTGGTGATCAAGGACGCGGAGTCCCGCGGCGACCTACAGGTGGTGACCAACGAACTGCAGTTCTTCGGTTGGGTGACAAGGTCGGCAGCGGCCATGCTGGCATTCTCCAATGATCTCAAGGCCGTAGGATTTTCAGACACCATCAAAGAAGTGGCTTCCCTGTTCTATCGATCCGGGATCCCCTTGAAACGCAGCAGCTCGCAATCCTTTGGTCGTCCGGGAGACCGGGGATTCGAATGGCGCAGCTGGTCGGAACTGACCCAAGAAGAACGGAACGTCATGAAGGTGGCATTGAGGGACCGTCTGGGTGAGATCGGGCTCGACCGCAACGCTTTGGACGGTCTGTTGGGTGAAGTATACCTCTTTCCGAACCATCCCAGTGGTTCGCCGACCCGGGAGGCCAAAGAGTTCGCCACCCTATTGAACGCCTCCGGACGTTACGTACTGACGAATGATAGCCGGGGAGAGGAGGAGAGAGGGGACCTCATCATCAACGTATGCCTGAACCCCAAGGTCTATTCGGAGAAGGCCCTGGAGAACGTGAACAACCATCGGGTCAACATACGCGAAGGCATGAAGGAGGTTCATAGGGTAGAACAGATGATCAACATTCAATACCTCCTGCCGAAGAGGAAGAACAGCTTTTGCCTGAAGGTCAACGACACGATCCTCGGAATTATCACCGGCATGGTCTTGGACCAGAAGAGAGGGGGTGAAAAATTGGAGATGGACATCTCGAAACCCTTGGTGGCCTTAGCTGAAAAGGAGGACTCCGGAGGAAAGGGCGGTGATCCGGTCGTGAAGGTCTCCAGCAGGATGAGCCGGGAACTATTAAAAAAGGGCATCAATATGGGCAGTGCCATCGGTCATGCCGCCCGTATCGTAGGTGGCGACGGGGGCGGCCACGATGTCGCCGCCGGGGCCAACATCCCCCAGAAACAGATAAAAAAGTTCCTGAAGGCCTTGGACGAGGAAGTAGGAGAGCAGGTCTCCCGATTCAACCCATCAAAGCGATCATGATGGCCTTCTGCGCGTGCAACCGATTCTCAGCTTGGTCCAGCACGACACTGCGCTCGCTGTCGATGACCTCGTCGGTTATTTCCATGCCCCGGTGGGCCGGCAGACAGTGCATGACGATGGCCTTCGGATCTGCCACGGACATCAGGTCGGCGTTGACCTGATAGGGTTTGAAGATCTGCTCGCGCATGCGCGAATGCTCCTCCTGCCCCATTGACACCCAGACGTCGGTATATACCACATCGGCGCCCTTGGCGGCCTCTATAGCCGATTCCGTGATCTTCAGGCTGCACCCGTTCGCCTTGGCGATCTCCTTGGCCTTCTCGATGACGCCTGAATCCGGTTCGTACCCCTTGGGACAGCCACATGCCAGGTCCATGCCCACCATGGCACAGCCTAACATCAGAGAGTTGCAGACGTTGTTACCATCGCCGACATAGGCCATCTTGATCCCCTTCAGGCGACCGAAGCGTTCCTTGACGGTCAGAAGATCGGCCATGATCTGACAGGGATGCTCGAAATTGTCCAGGCCGTTGATAACTGGCACCGTGGCGTACTTGGCCAGTTCCAAAACCATGCTGTGCTCGAAAGCGCGATACATGATACCGTCGACGTAACGGGAGAGCACACGGGCGGTGTCAGCCACCGTCTCCCCGCGACCCATCTGTAGGTCCTTGGTGTTCAAAGTGACGGCGAAACCACCCAGCTCGTTCATTCCCACTTCGAAAGAGACCCGGGTGCGGGTGGAGGACTTCTCAAAGATCATGGCCAAGGTCTGACCTTTCAAAGGGGCCATATCCTCGTACCTCCGCTTCTTCATGTCCTCAGCCACCTCCAGTATGTCCAGGATATCATCCTGGACGTCCAGCATCGAAATCATATCTCGCTTCATCACTTGCACCGTTATTCTAATTCACCGCAGCGATAATATTGTTATCGGCAGGAGTTCGTATGAATGAGACCTCGATGATAAAAGGGATGTTAGGAAAATGACAAAATAGGGGTTTATTGTCCAAACATGGTACTATACCCTCTTTTTCTCGGCCATCAGTACGGCGAGGGAATTGAGGATGAGGCCTGCCACGCCCATTAAAACTCCGACCATGAGCAACCCAAGCGCGGCTAAGGACTGGACCACGAGGGTCCAATCGAAAATTACTATTGTGTCTAGCCAGGTAAATAGACCAAGTAATAGCCCGATGAGAGTCAGCACTGCTCCGGGAACGCCGAAGAGCAGCAATGGGCGGCGATATCCAATGAAGCCCACCACATCACTAAGGACAGATATACCATGCTTGAAGGGGGCCATCTTATGTCCGTTTGGAACGTCGTATCGTACAGAGATCGGTACTTCCTCTATTTTGAGACCCATCTCATTGAAGCGCATGATCATCTCTGATTCAATGCTGAAGGACGATGGGGAGAAGTTCATTTGCTTCAGCGCTTTTATGCTAAATGCACGATAACCGCACTGGCTGTCGGATATCTTTATCCCCGAAGAAATGTTAGTGGCTCGATCGAGGACCTTCTGCCCGGTACGACGATAGGCAGGAATGACGTTCTTCTCGTTCTGAAAACGCGAACCGATGACCCTGTCCGCTTTACCTTGAAGCACTGGTCCAGCCAGATTGGGAATCTCTACTGGGTCCAACTGCATGTCCCCGTCAATGGTGACCACACAATCAGGTTCCAATTCAAGGCATCTTTGGAAGCCCAGCATCAAGGCTTTTGCCTTGCCAACGTTCCTGGGCATTGGAATTACCTCTGCGCCTGCCAACTGGGCCACAAGACTGGTTCGGTCGGTAGAACCGTCATCCACTACGATTACATGCTCCGCGAATCGCCTGCTGAGAGCCACCACTGTGCCGATGGCGATCTCCTCATTGAAGGCTGGTATCAGGACCGCGATCTTGGGCATGCTTTGTGAATGTAGTTATCCCCTTTGATCAAATGGTATCCCTTGAATTCTTATTGTCGTTTGACTATGGTATAAGGTTGTAACCGAAAGGTGTGAAGGAGAAAAGGAAGAAGTTCAGCATGCCGTGCATCAGAGCGACCAATCCCAAGCTGCCGGTCCTATCGTATGCATAACTAAGTGTGAGACCGACGCCGAACACGAAGAACAGGTACACTATGCTCTGATAACCGGAGTGCATGACGGCGAAAAGCAGGGCGGACAGGATTATCGCTACCAACCTACCGTATTCCGGTGTCACGGCGCTCTGGAACAGAGCACGGAAGATCAGCTCCTCGCCGAAACCCACGAACACCACCATGATCAGAAGAAGGAACGATAGGTCTATGAGCCCCAGGTCCGGCACCAGCGCTTCGTTGCTCAGTACCAAGAACTCCAGGTTAGACAACAGGAAACCGAAGATGATGGCATAGAGGAGGTATTCCCATTTCCATTGCACATTAGGACGCAGTCCATGACCGTTGAGGAATCGAACCAGGTTTCGCGGATGAAATCTTCCCACGTCGACTACGCACTGCTTCCATATGATGTAGCCAGCCAGTATTATCGGTCCATAGATGAACGGTAACCAATAAAGCGTCCAGGTGAAAAATATAGGCATGCCGATGTTCAACACCCTTAGCAATGATATGAGGGCGAATGCCTGGTAAAGCATCATGCGCTTTTCCACCCAGATAGGGAGCAGAATGCACAGGAATATGTTCAAAGCATGCAGGCTCAGGCTGGCCTCGATTTGGGAGGTGAAAAGAAAGGCCTCCGCCAAGGCTATCAGTATTATCGGGAACAATAGTCCAGCCTTGTACCGCATCCATCGGACAATGTATGCGAATATTAATGAACTATCGTCTGGTCGGGAGAGAGAAAAAAGGAGGAACGCCCATTGTGATTTGGACGTTCAGGCCCTTACGAAAATTATGTTGCCGTGAACGATTACGTAGTTAGGATTATCGAACTTTTTCTTCATTGATATCACCTCTTTAGTGAGTTCTTATCGTTATAATCTCATTTGAGCGATATTTGAAATAATATTTAAGCATTACTTTTATACTAAGACGTTAAAAAATGATTTTAGTGGTAAACATGACCGAAATAGACGTCGAACAATTGAAGGTACTGTCGGACCCCAATCGGCTGGCCATCCTCTCACTGCTAACGATGCGAGAATTGACCACCACCATGGTATCTAATCTGCTGGGACTTAGCGTGCAGAACGCCCAATATCACCTCAAGAAAC
>SPCU01000046.1 GCA_004525545.1 Methanomassiliicoccus sp.
ATTCATCGGAAAGCATGACCAGGCAGCCTGCGCCGGGGTACATCTGAAGGACGCCAGTGAGATAGGTATGCTGATGGTGGACAAGCTTTCATCGGCCAAACCGGCCGGGGATTGGGAGATAGAGTTCCTCGTGGGGCCGGCGGCCGTCAGCGCCGTCTTGGTCCACTCGGTCAGAGCACTAATGTTGGCTGAGAGGATGGGCGCCCTTCCCCAGGACAGCCTGACCGCGTTCGAAAACCGAGAGCGGGAGATGGTCAAGTGCCGAGAATCCCTGAAGCATTATGCTCGAGAGGCCCTTTCCAAGCTGGAACCATCGGAGGTCGGTGGCATGAAGGTCTTTTCCGGCGTCTTCACCGGTCTGGATAGGAAGTTGTTGATGGAGAAGGCCTCTGAGATCGTCTCCGGGAACAATTCATTCGTGACACTGGTCTCTCAGGATGACAAGACCTTTTTGGTTTTGGCCTGTTCATCGGACGTTCGTTTGGACTGCGTCTCACTGCTCAATAAGGTGCTAGGCGCGCATGGCGGTCGCGGAGGGGGCAGGTCCGGTTTCGCTAGCGGCGGTACCAACGACCAAGTGGATGCGGAAAGACTGCTGGAAAATGTATTGAATATCATCAAAAATAATAATTAAACACGCTCAATATATTATTTGTTCATTGTTTTGGGTCAATATTATACATATGAACTAATTAACAGTTATATATTGCTCATTTGTTGCAAAGCAAATTATTTAATGTACATTTGTTTAACCATATGTCAATGGCGACCGAAAAGGACTTCTGTGAGATAAAAGAGGCCATCTTGAAGAAGGTGAAGAAGGATGAAGTGAAGTTCATCGAAATGCAGTTCTCCGATATCCTGGGAACGGTAAAGAGCATATCGATCCCTACTTCCAGATTGGAGAGCATGATCGATGACGGTGTCTTCTTAGATGGTTCTTCTATCCTGGGTTATGCCACCATTGAAGAATCGGACATGAGGGCCAACCCCATACTGGATTCGTTCCAAATATACCCCTGGATAGACAATGGGATAAAGACCGCCCGGTTCATGTGCACCATATCCGATCACAACGGGAACCGTTTCAAGGGTGATCCCCGCTGGGCCCTGGAAAGGATGGTGGCCAAGGTCAAGGAGATGGGATACGATTTCAACGTCGGCCCTGAGTTCGAGTTCTTCCTGTTCCCTTTGAAGGACGGGATACCGGTCCCTGTACCGGCCGACGCCGGCGGATACTTCGACCTCATGCCTTTGGACAAAGGCGAGATCGCCCGCAAGGAGATGGTACTGGCCTTTGACGAACTGCAGTACGATATGGAAGCTTCGCATCACGAGGTCGCTCCGGGGCAGGTCGAGATAGATCTGCGCTATCAGGACGCCTTGACCATGGCCGACCGCATGCTGACGTTGAAGTACGGTGTCAAATGCATTGCCATGAAGTACGACCTGTTCGCTAGCTTCATGCCCAAGCCGTTGTTCGGATGCAACGGCTCAGGGATGCACGTTCACCAGTCCCTGTGCTCCAAGGACACCAACGCCTTCTACGACCCGGACGGTAAATGGGGATTAAGCCAGATGGCCATGCACTACATGGGCGGCCTATTGAACCACGCCAGGGAAAGCTGCGCGGTACTGGCCTCATACGTTAACTCGTACAAGCGCCTGGTGCCTGGATTCGAAGCGCCTTGCTACATTTCCTGGGCCAACATGAACCGAAGCGCCCTGATACGTGTCCCTGCCGGTCGCGGCATGAGGACCAGGGTGGAGCTGAGGAACCCTGACCCGGCTGGTAACCCGTACCTGCAGTTCGCGGTCATGCTCGCTTCCGGTCTAGACGGTATAAAGAACAGGACCACCCCAACGGAGCCGGTGGAGAAGGACATCTACCATATGTCCAAGGAAGAGAGGATCAAGAACAAGATCACCGACCTGCCGATGAACCTGGGCGATGCGATCGAGGTCATGTCCCAAAGCAAGGTGATGAAGGAGGCGCTAGGCGAGCACATCTTCAACCACTAACTGCACATCAAACGCATGGAGTGGGACGACTACCGCAAGTACGTCACGAACTGGGAAATCGAAAGGTACCTCAGGGTTCTTTAAACCCCTTTCCTCAAACCTTTTATTCTTTTGTATCCCAATATATACTTCATGTGCGGCCGTTTCTCCCTCGGCCTAGTATACGGTTTCTCGACCAGGTTCGGGGTGCCAGAGGATCCGAATATCGTTCCTCGTTACAACATCGCCCCATTTCAACAGGTGCCCATCATAGTCCGGGAAAGTCCTAATTCACTGAGATGGATGCGCTGGGGACTGATACCTAACTGGGCCAAGGGGGAGGAGTTCGGTCTCAAGTTGATCAACGTCCGATCCGAATCCGCTTTGGAGAAGCCCATGTTCAAGCCCCTTCTGAACCACCAACGGTGCTTGGTCCCCGCAACAGGGTTCTACGAATGGCAGAAGCAGGGCAGCCGGAGACAACCTTTTCATATCCGGGTGCGGGGGCAGGAGCATTTCGCCATGGCCGGCATCTATGACCTCTGGACGAAGGGAGGGAAGGACCTGATCACCTTCAGCATCCTTACTACCCAGGCCAACGAGGCGGTGAAAGCGGTTCACGACCGAATGCCGGTCATTCTCAACGTTCAAGGGGAGGAGGCATGGTTGACCAAAGGGGTGCTTTCCGAAGATGAACTGCACGGTCTGTTCGCCCCCTATCCGGCGGGAGATATGGACATCTACCAGGTATCGGACCTGGTCAACGATTCCCGGAAGGACGACCCCCGGATGGTCGATCCCTACAAAAAGCAGCAATCCACGTTGTTCTGATTGTGACGGCGGTTCCGATTTCCCAACCATATTTATATGTGTAGCAATAATCCGTCGACGATCGCATGATGCCAGGAATGGGAAGAGGGGTAAACCCGCGCCAGATGAAGCAGGCCATGAAGCGCATGGGCATATCTCAGGAGGAGATGCAGGGCGTGGAGGAGGTCATCATCAGGACCGCTGATAAGGAGTACGTCATCAAAGGCGCGTCAGTATCATGCATCGTCATGCAAGGGCAGAAGACCTATCAGGTGGTAGGCGAGGCCGAAGAGCACCTCCGCCAGGCGGTCGAACAGGGAGAGGCCGACATTCCGGACCAGGACATCGAACTGGTCATGTCGCAGACCGGTGCCTCCAAGGAGAAGGCCGTTCAAGCCTTGAAGGACTGCGACGGACAGCCCGCCGAGGCCATTTTGAAGATCATGTCGGGGTAAGAAAATGTGTTTAGCAATGCCAGCAAAGATACTTTCCGTCGACGGTACGGAAGCGGAGGTCGATTTCGGCGGAGCGATACGTAAGGCCAACCTGTCCATGGTCGACGCCAAGGTAGGCGAATACGTCATCATCCACGCCGGTTTTGCCATTCAGAAGGTGGACGAGGATGAGGCCCGGGAAACCCTGAAGCTCTGGTCCGAGTTCTTGGAGCAGTCCGAGTTGGCCTGAGCGGGAAACCTTTATGTGCTAGCCCCTGCCCTAAGAGGACCGGAGTGAAAGGAGCACACATGAGGATCGTCTACGGGCCGATAAGATCTCTGGGCTTGGGAAAGGCCATGGTCGTAGATCCGATATGCAGGCATCCAAAGGTGTGCAACTTCAATTGCGTGTACTGCCGTCTAGGACAGCGTGGGATATTGATCCTGGAGCGAACAAGGTTCCTCGACGAGAGATCGATCGTGGAACAGGCAAGGGAGTGTCTTTTCCGCGACGAATGCGACATGATCATGTTCAAAGGTACCGGGGAACCTTTGCTGGCCAGTAATATTTTCAACATGGTTAGGAAATTGAAGGAGGCCGCTCCCAAGCAAGTGGCGTTATTGACGAACTGCTCTTTGTTGCGAGATCCGGAAGTGTTGAGCGGCCTGGGAGCGTTCGATATCATCGTGGCTAAGCTGGACGCGGCCAACGAGGATACATTCCAGCGGGTCAACCGACCGCATCCTTCTATCAAGTTCTCCGAGATGTTGGAAGGTCTGAAGGAAGCGAGACGGCTATTCGAGGGGTCCTTCCGGGTGCAGGTGACCCTGGTACGAGAGAACCTGAATGAACTGGAAGGCATCGCTCAGATATGCCGGGAGATCTGCGCCGACTTTGTCTACATCAACAACCCTGAGAATTGCGACCCGCTGCATCAGGTAACGAAACGAGAGGCGCAGACAGCCTTGGACAAGTTCGTCGGTGTTCGCTGCGCTTGCGCACAAGAGAAAGAATAAAAAAAGGAAGGGAAGGGGTTTCTCACATCTCGCAGAGCTTGATCAATTGATCCCATTTCTGGTCCACGTTCTGCTGGATCTCATCGGCCACCGAGGTGAACTTGCCCTTCATGAGATGCTTGAACCGTCCCTGGGAGTTCAGCCAGTCGGCCACTGGTTTCTTTTCCTTGGAACCTTCGGCAATGCGCAGGCTCTCTCCGGTCAGTGTCCAAGTGCCAGCCTCGAACTCGTACAACGGCCAGATGCATGTTTCCACGGCCAGGCGGGATAATGCGATGGTCTGCGAACCGTCATGCCTCCAACCGCGGGGGCAGGGGGAGATGACGTTTATGAACGCCGGTCCCGGAATGTCGAAACCCTTGCGCGACTTCCCCACCAGGTCCTTCCAGTTGTGCGGTGAGGCCTGTGCGGCGTAAGGCAGGTCATGGGCTATGATGATCTTGGTCATGTCCTTGGGGAACTCCCTCTTTCCCGGGATGCAGCTGCCTGCTGGGCATGTGGTGGTGGAAGCACCCTTCTGGGTGGCCCCGCTCCTCTGGATCCCGGTGTTCATGTATGCCTCATTGTTGAAGCACACGTAGAGGAAGTCGTGTCCTCTCTCGATCGCTCCCGATAATGACTGAAAGCCTATATCGTAGGTGGCACCATCCCCGCCGAACGCTAGGAACTTGATCTCCTGGTCCAGCTTGCCCTGTCGACGCAGGGCGTTATAGGCCGCCTCGACCCCGCTCATGGTGGCGGGCGCGTTCTCGAAAGCCGTGTGTATCCACGGAACCTCCCAAGATGAGAACGGATAAATGGAGGTGGACACCTCGAAGCAACCGGTGGCGTTGGCTACCACTACTGGCTTGTCTGTGGCCATCAGTACCTGCCTCGCTATGATCGGTTCGGCACATCCGGCGCAGAGACGATGCCCCTCGCACATGCGTACCTCGCGGTGGGTCAGCTCTTTGAGGTTCATTTCCTCACCCCCATGTAGTTGATGCGATCTCCCTTGCCGGCCATGATCTCCTCGAACACTCCTTCAAGCTGCTCGGGCATTACATCCCTTCCGCCCAGTCCGTAAATGTAGTTGGTGACCTTGGGCGCTCCCTCCATGGAATAGAGGGACTGCACGATGTCGGAGTAGAGCGCTCCACCAGTACCCGGGCTCATGGCTCGGTCCATGACCGCCACGGCCTTTTTGCCCTTCAGCATCGCGGCGATGTCATCAGAGGGGAATGGACGGAACAAACGTATCTTGACCGTTCCCACCTTGTGACCCTGCTCCCGCATCTGGTCCACCACGTAGCGCAGGGTGCCGGAGGTGGAGCCCATGGCCACCACCACATATTCAGCATCCTCCGTCCGGTAACCTTCCACCAGGTCGTATTGGCGTCCAGAAAGCTTGGCGTACTCCGCCATGATATCCCTGGTCACTTCGAACACGTTCTCCATGGCCACCGCTAGCTGGTATTTTATCTCGTAATAGTAATCAGGCAAGGCGATGGGTCCGTAGGTAGTGGGGTTCTTCAGGTCCAACAATGGTCTTATGGCCTGGTATGGCCCAACGAACTTTTTTACCTCATCATCGTCCAAGGGCTCGAATCTCTCCAAAGCGTGAGTGATGATGAAACCGTCGATGCAGGTTATGGTCGGTAACCTTACCTTCATGTGCTCAGCTACACGGAAAGCGATCAGAGTGTTGTCGTAGGCCTCCTGCACGTTCTCCCCGAATATCTGCACCCAACCAGAGTCCCTGGCGCCCATGGCATCGCTGTGATCGCAATGGATGTTGATAGGTCCGCTCAAGGTGCGGTTGGCGATGGCCATGACAATAGGTGTCCTCATGGAGGAAGCGATGTACAGTACTTCCCACATGAACGCCAGTCCAGCCGAGGCGGTGGCAGTGGCCACCCTGGCCCCCGCGGCCGACGCCCCGATGCAAATGCTCAAGGCACTGTGCTCGGACTCCGCGCAAACGTACTCTGTGTCCACGATCCCGTCGTGAACGAAATCGGAGAATGACTCCACTATGATGGTCTGTGGGGTGATGGGGTAGGCTGCCACCACGTCCGGGTTGATCTGCCTCCAGGCCATGGCTATGGCCGTGTCCCCGTTGACCGCCAAAGGTTTGCTCATTACACTCCCTCCTCAATCATGGCGATAGCTTTGGCCGGGCACTGGTTAGCGCAGATGCCGCAGCCCTTGCAATGTGAATATTTGAAGCCGGTCATCTTCTCGTTCTCCACTAAGACGCTGTTGTCCGGGCAGTATATCCAGCATGTCAGGCAATTGGTGCATTTGTCCTGGTCCACTTCCGGCCTCTTGGACCGCCACTCACCGGTCTTGTATCTCTTGGAGCTTCCTCGCTCGATGATCATACCTCCGGCCGGTAGTTCGCTCGATCTCTCATTGGCCATTATTGCACCTCCTCGTATGCCCTTTTGATAGCCTTCAAGTTCTTTTCCACCACGGCATCGCTTAGTTTTCCGGACATCTTGTTCCTCATCTCATCGATGATGCTGTCGATGCCGACCACGTTGGTGACCTTGACCAACGCCCCCAACATAGCGGTGTTGGTCATTGGCCTACCGATCTCTTCCAAAGCTATCTTGGTGGCGTTGACCGCGTGTACGTTTTCCGTCCGGCCGACTATCTCCTCAAGCTTGGCGTTATCATCCGGGAAATTGGCGATAACCGCTCCCCCCTCCTTCAATCCCTCCACCACTTTGCCCGCCTTCAACAAGGTCGGGTCGATGATCAGAACGACATCAGGATAATAGACCTGGCTATGTACGGTTATAGGCTGATCCGAGATACGGGCGAAAGCCCTGATGGGCGCTCCCATCCTTTCTGGTCCGAACTCGGGGAAGGCCTTGATGTACTTACCCTCTGCGAGAGCAGCAGCAGCCAAAATCTCATTCGCGGTGACGGCCCCTTGACCGCCCCTTCCATGCCACCTAATTTCAATGGTGCTCACATCAACTCCTCACACGGTATTTTCTCTAATTAGTAATAATATATAACCATTTCAAAAAATTGTTTACGAAAGACACAGTTAAACAGTTAAAAAACTTCGAAAATACGGAAAACGCATAGTATTTACGGAATCGTTTAGTCCATTCAGAATTTATTATAGACCTATATCATCTCATCTCCCGATGCTTCCGCCCTTCCGGATACATATTCCTAAAGGAATCATCGACCTCCTGACGTAAGTGGTCTTTCGATGCTTGATTCATAGGTAAAACATCACGATCGGGCGCCCATTGAGTGACTGGACATGTTATTTCCTCAGCGTTAAGGTTAGTAAACAGTCAATAAAAGGATACAATCAGACTCATTCAGTATTTAGAAAAATTAATAGACCTCCCGCCTATTTTCCATCCGGGTTAGGACATTGAAGGGCCGTCGGCCCCCGGTGAACTTGCCTGCATCAAACGTTCTTAGAGTGGTGAAAAAACCCATGAAAAGGATAATGAGCATATCTGACCTAGGCAAGAACGATATCGACGTCGCCGGTGGCAAAGGGGCTAACCTCGGTGAGTTGGTGTCCGCAGGGTTCAACGTCCCTCCCGGATTCGTTCTTACCACAGCGGCCTACGATTATTTCTTGGATACCAGCAAGATAGCGGAACGCATCAAGGACGTTTTGGCTGATTTGGATGCCAATTCTGAATCCTCATTACAGGATGCCTCCGCTCGCATAAGGGAGTTTTTTGATCAGTACGAAATACCAAACGACCTAAAGGACCAGATATTGGTCTCCTTCAAAGCGATGTTCAAGGGCAAGAAGCAAGGGCTGGTCGCCGTAAGGTCCAGTGCCACGGCGGAAGACCTACCCACAGCGAGCTTCGCCGGTCAACAGGACACCTACCTAAACGTGGGAAGCCCGGAGGAGCTGCTGGAAAAGGTGCGTAAATGCTGGTCCTCATTGTACACCCCTAGAGCGATCTCCTATCGAGTGACCAAAGGTTTCGAGCACTCCAAGGTCAAGCTCGCCGTGGTCGTTCAAAAGATGATCAACTCGGAGATTTCCGGTATCATGTTCACCGTCGACCCTAACTCCGAGATGCCTCACATCATCATCGAGGCTGGATATGGGCTGGGAGAGGCTTTGGTCGGAGGCAAGGTGACTCCCGACACCTACGTGGTCGACAAATTCCACGACAAGATCTTGAACAAGAGGATCTCCAAACAGAGCTGGAAGCTTATCCGCGGAGCGCACGGAGACTGTGATAAGGCCGACGTCCCCGAGGAGATGCGCAGCATACAGAAGATGGGCGACGAGCAGATCCTAGCTCTGGGAGAGATAGGCCGCAACATCGAGGCCCATTACAATAGGCCGATGGACATCGAATGGTGTATTGAAGAGAAGATCATATACGTGGTGCAGGCGCGTCCGGTCACAACGCTCTCGTCCAACGGCTTCAAGCCCAGCAATAAGACCGCGCAGGACCATGGCCTGACAAAAAGTGCCAAGGTGATGGTCAAGGGAATGGGGGCTTCTCCGGGCGCGGCCGGCGGTCCCGTCCGTCACGTCTCTGAGGAAATGAACCTAGAGGTGGTCAAGAGCGGGGATATCATGGTCACCACCATGACCTCGCCCGACATGGTCCCGGCAATGACCAGAGCGGCGGCCATTGTCACCGACGAAGGGGGCATGACCTGCCACGCGGCCATTGTGGCCCGGGAATTAGGGATCCCGTGCATTGTAGGCGCGAGCGGCGCATCCGAACTGCTGAAGGAAGGGACCATGATCACTGTTGACGGGACCATGGGCGTGGTGTACGATGGTATTGCGGAGAAGAAGGAGAGCAAGCTGGCACCGACAGTAGCGATCGGTCACGCCACCCCGATCACCGGCACCAAGGTGCTGGTCAACCTGGCCATTCCTCAGAAGGCCGAGGAGGTCTCCAAGCTCCCAGTGCAGGGAGTCGGTCTTATGCGCATCGAATTCCTGTTCACCTCCTATATTCAGGAGCACCCCTGTGCCCTGATAGAGAAGGGAGAATCCAACTTCTTGGTGGACAAGCTGGCCGATGGCATAGCCATGGTGGCGAGGGCGTTCTATCCCCGTCCGGTCATCCTACGGACCTCCGATTTCAAGACCAACGAGTACCGCGGCATGAAGGGCGGCGATAAGTACGAACCGCACGAGGAGAATCCCATGATCGGTTGGCGCGGATGCTCCCGATATGTCTCTGATTCCTACCGCGAAGCTTTCAAATTGGAGCTGAAGGCCATTAAGAAGGTGCGTGAGGAGATGGGGCTGAAGAACCTGCACGTCATGTTGCCCTTCGTCCGCACCATAGATGAGCTGAAGAAGATCAGTGCCATGATGACCGATGTGGGATTGGAGCGCAACCTCGATTTCAAGCTATACCTGATGGCGGAGATCCCCTGCAACATATTCATGGCCGAGGAGTTCGCCGAATGGTGCGACGGTTTCAGCATCGGTTCGAACGACCTGACACAGCTGACCATGGGCGCGGACCGCGACTCTGATGTATTAGGGAAGATGGGTTACTTCGACGAGAGGAACGATGCGATAAAGCGTGCCATCAAGTTCCTCATAGACGCCGCGCACCGTAAGGGGCGCACCGTCTCCATCTGCGGACAGGCCCCGTCAGTCTACCCGGAGTTCACTGAGTTCCTGGTCAAGGCGGGCATCGACAGCATCAGTTTGAACCCGGACACCGTGGTGAACACCCTGAACGTCATCGCCTCGGCGGAACAGAGGATATTGCTGGAGGCTGCCAGAAAGAACTTTCAGTAAAACCTCTTCCTTTTTTTTATAATTCTATTCGTTCTTGATGTCTAACTGCACGTCCTTGAGCAGTCGGGTAGTGATCTCCACCAGTGGATGGTGGGAGCCGTCAATGATCGTCACGTCTTCCAAGGTGTGCAGACCCTGTTCTTCGGCGCTGCGCTCCAACCCCAGTTCCACTTCCCGGCTGGGTTCCAGTACGAAAGCGGAGAACTGCCGCACCCCCATCTGCTTGGATGCCAGTGCACGATGGTGTCCATCTACCAGAATGAAGTGATCGTTCTTCTGGATAACGATTATCGGCTCCACGAGACCGCGTTTGATCTCCTCCTTCCGCCCTAGCAGCTCGTCAGCGTAGACCTCTTTCTGAGTTGGGCGCAAGGATTCCACGGGAACGATCTTCCTCCGTACGATGATGGACACCCCATGCTTGGTCTCCAGGAAGTTCTTGATCATGGCCACCTTGTTCGGCGTAGCCCTTTCAATATGGGAACGGACTATGTCCAGATTGGAGATTATGCCCAATAGCGTACTGTCATCATTGATGACCGGTACATTTCGCAGCCCGTAACGGAAAAGGATGCGCGCCGCATCGTCAAGGTCCATCTTCGGGTTTACCGTCACCGTCCCCTTGTGGATGATGTCCTTGATGGGGTTGTCAGGTGTTTTGTATGTGCGTAGAAGCTCTTTGGCGGTGATGAACCCTACAAGCCGTCCGTTCTCGGTAACTGGCATACCATGGAACTCACTGGATATTAAAAGGTCGACCGCCTGCTTGACCGTGTAATTCAGGGGGATCTGGACCACTTCCCTGATCATGTAGTCTTCCACTTTGGGCTTCCGTTCGGCCATATGATTCGTCAATCAAAGTGCGCCCTGTGTTTAATACTTTGCTGGGAAAGGCGCTTTGCGATACAACGGTATCAGTATCTCCTTCCTAAACCCCCTTTTCCTGGCTTGGGGGCATCGAAGGCCTGCCAGAGCTGAAGCAGCAGATATGGAACGGACATTATGGCGGTCGTGACCATCCTTATGCTCAGTTCAAATTCCGAAGGCCCGAAGAGCATGCTGATCGCCACCAGGGAGAACATTGCCAGAAATCCTCCGACGATCAGGAGGATCAGGCCTTTGACGACCTTTCCCATGTACAAGTGACCGATGCCCATGAATCCCAGGAACCCTAGTGCCAGACCAAGAATGAAGGCGAACCGAGGATTCTTATCGTTTGGATATGTCATCTGGCCGTATCCGACCTGGGAATACTGGGACGAATTTTCAACGGGGCTTGTCGGATAGGTATCTGTGAGTGGCCTTTGATATGGATCGTACGCGGGTTCGTTAGGGACTTGCAAACGATCATCGACCGGGGATTCTTTTGTTTGGTTCGGTGCCTGAACGAAGTTGGTCCCGCAGTAAGGACAGAAGTACAGCGTTCCGTCGCTGGACCTTCCACATTGGGAGCAGAATTTTTGAACTGTCGAGATATTTTGCCTTGGTTG
>SPCU01000112.1 GCA_004525545.1 Methanomassiliicoccus sp.
CGGTACTTGTGTCCGAACATCACCTGGCAGTCGAAATCCTTGGAGTCGTCGATGATCGCGACGTTATCGAACTTCCAGCTGTAGAGCATCAGGTTGACGATGAAGGCCGCGTACGGATAGGTCGTGGGGTCTGCTGCATCCACCGGTATGTTGTCTGGAAGGACATACTCCTTCTTCGTGTGATCGAAAACTCCGTATCTTACTCCCATTCTTGGTTCCCCCTATCGATCTTTAGTATGTATTCCAAGGTCCATGTCAAGTAATTAACTTCTCCGAAGCGATGCACCACATGACCGAAGGTCGAGGCTCAAGGTTAAATCGTGCCGTGGTAATCTTAGGTTCCGATGCGCTGCTCCCATTGCACCAAATGCTGTCAGGACACCCAGATGGAGCTATGCCGGACGGACATCGCGCGGTTGGTGCGACGCGGATACCAGGAAAATGATTTTTACTCGATAGGCGAGGACGGCATCCCCCGTTTGAAGAACGTTGACGGTCATTGCTACTTCTTCGACGGTGAGAAGAAACGGTGCAAGGAATATGCCTCAAGACCGCTGGGATGCAGCATCTATCCGGTCAACCTGACCGATGACGGGGAGATAGTCATCGACGAGCTTTGCCCTGAAGGGGGGACTCTGACCCGGGACGAGGTGCAGGAAAAGGGGAGGCGGCTGCGAAGGTTGCTGGATACGATCGACGCGGAAGCATCCCGAACTTGAGTTAATCCAGCCGTTCCGTCCAAGGCTAGATTTTGATGATATGATTTTTTTAAATTAAACGATGTTATAATAATATTGTTACAATTGATTTAATAAACGATTATATATTCGATCAAGAACTATTTTTTATCAATTGTAATGCTCCTCATTACGCATACATCATTCTCACATGAGGGCATAGATTGGGGGAAAAGCAATGAGGTCACCTGCAACAGGTAAGCCAGGGTCCAAAAGTAGGAAAATATTTGGAACCGTATTATCGGTGCTCATCTTGTTCATGTTCTTGACACCGTTGTCCGCCTTGAGCGTTAGCTCGGAAACAACGGTCCAAATGGGCATGATGCCAGATGGTTCCATGGTTCCTAACTACTTCGGACCATATCCGAATTATGCAACAAGTCAACTGCCATTGGTTGAAAGGGACCCCGGGACCGGGGATATTTTATCGGTCACAGGTGGGTTAAGGAAGTTCGTTGATTCCTTGCCCGGACTGGGACCGGAGAACGCCAACGACCTCGGGCAGTACATGCCGGTGGCCGTACCGGATAAAGTGTCCTATCCCGGGTCCGATTATTACGAGATCGCTTTGGTCGAGTTCCGGGAACAGATGCATCCGGACCTGCCCATAGCCACCAAGCTGAGGGGATATGTGCAGCTGGAGACCAGTGAGGTCACGGGCGCCGGCGTTCCCCTGACCTATCTCAGCAGCGGATCGCCAATATTCTTCAACGGCACAACGACACAGGTCACAGCCGTGGACAACCCGCATTACATGGGGCCGTTCATCATGGCCGAGAAGGATGTTCCGGTCAGAGTGAAATTCTACAACTTCCTGCCGACCGGAATGGAAGGTAACCTGTTCATACCGGTGGACACCACAGTCATGGGTTCTGGAATGGGACCGGTCGAGATGCTGGACGGAATGGGCATGCCAATGGAGAACCCAGATGGCAGTCCTATGATGGAGATGTACACTCAGAACCGAGCCACCCTCCATCTGCACGGTGGCAGGACCCCCTGGATCAGCGATGGTACGCCGCACCAGTGGATAACCCCCGCCGGTGAGGATACGGCCTATCCAGAGGGCGTTAGCGTATACAACGTCCCTGACATGCCGGACCCCGGCGATGGAGCACAGACGTTCTACTATACCAACCAGCAGAGCGCCAGGCTGATGTTCTATCATGACCACTCCTACGGTATCACTCGCCTGAACGTCATGGCTGGTGAGGCGGCAGGTTATCTGCTGGAGGACGACATCGAGAAGGCTCTGGTCTCCTCGGGCGTCATTCCGAGCGACCAGATACCCCTGATCATTCAGGACAAGACCTTCGTACCGGACAACATGGTGCCGTACAGCAACATGTGGGGGGATTTCGATTCCCAACTGGCCTTCCAAGACCCCACCTGGAACACCACCATGTGGGGAGGTGTGGGGGAACTATGGTATCCGCACGTGTACATGCCAATGGAGAATCCCTATGACCCATCTGGCATGAGCATGTTCGGGCGCTGGATGTACGCGCCGTACTTCTGGCCTCCGGCCACTATCAAATATCCGCCTATACCCAACCCCTACTACAACGCATCCATGCCAATCGATCCGATGATGAACGTCCCGATGATACCCGGTCTTCCCAACCCGTCCATCCCGGGAGAGTCCTTCATGGACACCCCGATAGTGAACGGTGCGGCATATCCGTACCTGGACGTGGACCCACAGTCCTACCGGTTCCGCATACTGAACGCTGCCAACGACCGTTACTGGAACCTGCAGCTGTTCGTAGCGGATGAAACGATCACCACTTTCGATAACCGTCTAAACACCGAGGTCAAGATGGTCCCGGCCATTCCGACCGTGGGATGGCCTGAGGGTTGGCCTACTGATGGCAGACCAGGAGGCGTTCCGGACCCGGCCACGGTTGGCCCCAAGATGATACAGATCGGAACGGAGGGAGGATTCCTGCCATCGCCGGTAGTGCTCGATCAAATGCCGGCGGGTTGGAACATGGACGCTGGTACCTTCGATGTAGGTCTGCTGAACGCGTACTCATTATACATGGGACCGGCGGAGCGTGCTGATGTGATCGTGGACTTCTCGCAGTTTGCGGGCAAGACCCTGATCCTATACAACGACGCTCCGGCCCCAGTACCGGCCAACGATCCCCGGCTGGATTATTACACCGATGATCCAGACCATGAGGATATCGGCGGAGCGCCCTCGACCATAGCCGGTTTCGGGCCCAACACCCGCACCATAATGCAGATACGGGTGGCCAACATCACCCCGGCCCAACCGTTCGACCTCGACGCGCTGATGGCAGCGTTCATAACCAATGATACCCAGACCGGTGCCTTCGCCGCTTCCCAGAACGACATCATCGTACCGCAGGCGGCCTACAACGACGCCTATGGTGCCGTGTTCCCGGATGTCTGGGCCAATATCAACGCCCAAAACCTGACCTTCACCCCGATCGGCGGCACCGAACCGGTGACCATTCCGTTCACTTTGAAGGCCATACACGATGAGATGGGCGAGACCTTCGACGAGTATGGAAGGATGAAGGCCACCTTCGGCGTGGAGATACCCAAGACCCAGCCGTTCATGGCCACTACTATCCTGTACGGCTTCGCTGACGCACCGACCGAGGTGATCGGCGCTTCCTTAAGCGGAACGCTGGTCGGATCGTTGGAGGACGGCACGCAGCTGTGGAACATAGTTCACAACGGTGTCGATACCCACGTCGTGCATTGGCACATGTTCGAGGTGCAGTTGATCGGTCGAACGGCCTGGGACAATACCGTGAGATGGCCGGACGCCAATGAGCTGGGGTGGAAGGAGACCTTGAAGGTCAATCCGCTCCAGAACACTCTGGTGGCGTTGCGCCCCATCATACCCGACATCCCGTTCGACATACCGAACAGCATCAGGTTGATCGACCCCACCATGCCTGAAGGTGCAGTACTGAAAACCACCAACGTCTTCGATCCGAGCGGCGAACCGATAACCATGGTGAACCATGAGGTCAACTTCGGCTGGGAGCTGATGATGCATTGCCACATGCTCACCCACGAAGAGAACGACATGATGCGCACCGTCGCCCTCGCCGTCACACCCAAAGCTCCGACCGGGATCAACGCCCTGGTGACCGGAAGCAGCGTCAGTCTGAACTGGACGGACAATTCACTGGATGAAACCGCGTTCATCGTGCAGAGGGCTGATGACGCAAACTTCACCACGGGGCTCATGGAGTTCACCGTCGGCATGGACGTGACGACATACGATGACAACACC
>SPCU01000016.1 GCA_004525545.1 Methanomassiliicoccus sp.
CGTCAGGGACCGGGGAGCCTCCATCGTCTTGAGGACGACCTCCTCCGGGAAACGACTGGCAACGAACTGTATACTGGCTACGATCAGGGCGCAGCCGGCGGTCAGCCCGAAGTCCACCATGATAAGCTGGTCCGGTCCTATCTCGGCCACCAGACCCCGGGCGGTCATGATATAGATGGTGATGATGGTCAGAACGGTATAGGAGCCGAACAGTTTAGGCGTGGAAGCAGCCCACCCTGTCCACCTCCAAAATCGAGCCTTTGAATTGAACCATGATATCGAGAGGACGATAGCGATCAAGGAGATCGCGATCGCCATCAGGGCGGTGCCCTCCTCACCCAATGCCCAGAGCAGGACCGCCCCGAATGCGCCGAGGGCGGCCAGTGTCATTGTGCGGGAGATCATGAACCAGCTACGCTTCCAGGGGCGGGTGACGGTCATGGCCAGAAGGGATATGCCGATCATTACTGCCAAGACACCCACGTCCAGGCGTCCTCGGAACCAGGGGCCGGTGGTCAGGACCAGAGACATGAAGATCGCGCTGCCTAACAGTATCGTACCGGATGAGAGCGGTCGGGCCAGTGGACCTTCTAGCGTGGTGGTCAGCAATGCGGATACGTAATAGAGGAGAACAAAGAGCATTAGGGGGATCGAGAGGAACCCTAGGTCCACATTACCTTCCTCGCCTGGTGCCAATAATGAAAATATGACACCGATCAAAATGATCAACAATGCCAGGGCGGCGGTCAAAGCTGCCAGCTTTCGCAACACCTCCGGACCGCTCCGGAACCGAACATCCTTCCTGCGGAGGATCGAGCTCAAGGATGCCGTCCCATCACCTCCACCATCAAACGGTAGGCCTGCTGATAATCATCCAACCTCATCTCTGCCGGACCGTATTCAGACCTTTCGAACAGATCGAGCAGTTCGTCCAAGCTCTTGGCCCTTGATTCGTCCAACCCTTTGGCGATGATGGCCTGGACCTCCCTGGGTGTTTGCACCCGGAGGTCGTTCTCCGGGAGGTCTTTCACCACCTGCGTAAGGGTGGCGGCGATCGCTTCCCGGAATGGGGCAATGTACACGGTCCGTTTGGTCCTTCCACTGTCGCCCTTGACCCTCAATGCGTTCGCCCCTGCATCCAGCAGAAGTGTGACAGTAGCCCCTCCCGAGGAGGTGTCCAACATAAACTCGCCCCCGTCGATCGACAATATGACCTGTTTGTCCTGGGTGGCCACATTGACCTCCAACGGCTCTCCTGGAGCCCACATCAAAGGCATCCCTTTAGGGATATGAGGGAACGTGAGGGTGTGCGGTCCGTCAACGTTGTCCGGTTCGGTTTCATCGATCTCCGATGATGCAACGGCGCGTCGGGGGCGCAGGTAGGCCACCGCCCCAAGGACGCCGACGGCCAGTACCAGAACCATCAGTAATGTTATGTACGGGAAGCCTCCCTCGACCTCACCCTGCAGAACCACATCGGCGGTGCTCGGAAGATATGAGCCCTCGCCAGCGAAGGCCACGGTGCATTCCAAGGCACCTAGCTCCTGCAGCGGCAGGGCGATGGTCCCGTTGGTGTCCGTCGTGAGCTGTAGGTCATTGCCCCCCGATCTGACCGTCAGGGTAGTGCCCGGGAAAGGCACACCGTGGTCGTCGGTCAATCTGACCTTGAGAACGTCTCCTTCCTGCCAACCGAGCAGCACCGTCCTGGCGGTCACTTCGATGGAGAACTCTTGCAGAGGAATGCTGTCACCACGGACCAGCGCCACAACGGTCACGTTCCTCGGCCCCAACTGACTGTCGTTGCCCATAGGAACGCTGAGCAGGGCGAAGCCTTCACTGTCCGTTTCGGACCCCGCTCTTTCACCGCCCTCCAGATCGAACCGGACCTTTAGTTCGGTGAGCGGGGCTTCCTCGGCCTGCGCCCGGAAGATGAGATTGTTGATCTCCCCTCGAACCAGGCTTTCCGAGCTAAGGCTAAGCATCGGCAGGACCACCGGTACCTCATCCTCGATCTGGTAGCCCCTGAAGAAACTGAAATCGTCGGAAATGGCCCGTAAGGTCAAATGGCCGACGTTCCAAGAACGGACGGTGAACACCGCCTGGCCGAAGAAATCGGAGGTTACGTTCCGGTCATTGGGCCACATGTCCGCCCCCGGCACCTCCAGATGTACGGTTATACCGTCCAGTAGGCGGCTGGAGGTCCTCTCCGTGACCATGACCGTCACTGTGACCGGGACGCCCACCGCCAGTTTCTCTGGGCGAAGGAACTGCATGGTGACATGGTCGGTGACTTTGACAATGAACTCTTCCTCCACCGGGGAGTGCTCGCTGTTCCCCAATGACCGAACCACCAGACGGTAATTACCGACCTTCAGTTCCTTCGGTATCCAACACAATGCTGAGAATTGACCATCGATGACGTTCGTCTCTGCCACCAATGTCCTTTCCGGCACTGTCGAGGGGGATTGCAGGTAGACACGGACCTTGGTCATCTCCACCGACCTGCCGATCAGCGATTCTAGCCTCCCCGAAATGGAGAAGGTCGTCGTCTTGTCCAGGTCTGGTCCGACAGGGCTCGTAAGGATCGCTGAGGCGCCCGCGCCCACGTCCTGGTCCCTGACCGCCCCGAACTGCAGCCCTTCCATCCTCACCCCTATGAAGCTCATATGGATGCTGGAATTGGTGGTCACACGCCAACCCTCCGGTACGATATATTCGATGTCGTAGGGACCGGGGTTGGGATATCTATAGGAGTACGCACCGCTCTCGTCGGTGGTAACCACCTTCAACGGACCGCCGGAGCCGGATATCCGTAGTTCCTGGTCGGCCAACCCTCTTTCGTTCGGGTCCCGGATCCTGTTCATGTTCAGGTCCGCAAAGACCACTCCCGCCATGGTCATGGCGGTGCTCTCATCGGGGAACAGCTGTTCATCCCGAAGGCCGGTGGCATCCATGATTATCCAGCCCAATCCGTCGAAGCGCACCTCAGCATAGGCGTGCGCCTGGGCGCCGGTCACCTCCTGGTTCTGAAGGTAGGGATTGACCATGAAACCGTAGACCATCCTCGCGGGGATGTCCAGGCTCCGGGCCAGCATGATGAACGCGGTGTTATAATGAGCGCACACCCCCTCCTTGCTGTTGAAAAGGAACCATTCCATGGGGTCGACGCCGTCCGGGGGACTGGAGAAATCGAAGCGGTACTCGTAGTTCTCCCGGATGAACTCGTTGAGGGCACGCGCCTTCTCGTACGGACTGCCCAGACCGACAGTGATCATGCTGGCGGTGTCCAATAACCGCTGTCGCAGTTCGGCCGGGACCTGTGTGTATACCTCTTCGGGCGTGACGCTGGCTGCCTCCAATGTTTCCCGCGGGAACATGATATTGGCCGCCTTCACGTGATAGGGGAATAGCACCGGAGTGTTGCTGCGCAGCACCTGCAGCTCGGTATTATAACGCCCTTTGGGCAGGTTGCCAAAATCGACCTCCACGCTATCCTTGAGGATAGGGATGCCACCGCTCATGCGCATGGCCGGAACGACCGTCATGTCCACCTCCGGAGTATGTTCATTGAGATCGGACCATTCGACCATCTTCTCGAAACCGCTCTCCTCCTTGATCCAAGTTCCATCATGGTAGAGGTTCATTACCTCCACGCGAAGATAGGAGACGCCGGTAGTGTTCACCAGATCGAAAAGTTTGTCCTCGCCGGAGGGGGCGTATCTTAGGTCCATATTTCCAGCGGACATGCCACCCATCACCTCCTGTGAGTACAACGAGGAGGTCTCGGTCTGCTGGACCAGGGCAGTGAGCGCGCTGAAGCATATGATAACCACTAACAGCAGACTTGATAGCCTTACCAGACGGTCCATGGCCTATCTCCAGCGGAGAATTATCATCTTCCCCACGCTATTTAGTATTAAGGTGCTGCAATAGCGGCCGTCGCTTTGAAAAATAGTGCTGTCTGAAAAATTTGAGACGGAAAGGGGTTTCTCTCAGCAAGGAATTTTCATTTCACTATGTCCAACCAGTGTGCGTACTTGGGGTCCTCGCCCATGGCCGCGGCGTGGAAGGACCGCCCGATGCGTTTGGTGATCTGACCGATGCTCCCGTCGCCTATGACCCTTCCGTCAATGGTCTTTATCGGCGAAATTTCAGCTGCCGTGCCGGTCATGAACACCTCATCGGCCATGTACAGCTCTGAGCGGGTGATCTCCTTCTCGATGACATCATAACCAAATTCTCGTCCGATGGTCATGATGCAGTCTCTGGTGATGCCCTCCAGGATCCCAGCGGACACTGGAGGGGTGAATACCTTTTCGTTCTTCACCATGAATATGTTCTCCCCTGTGCCTTCGGCAACGGTGCCGTTACCGTTGAGCATGAGCGCCTCGTCCGCCCCTCGCTGGATCGCCTCGAGCTTCGCGATCACCGAGTTGACGTAGTGCCCGCATATCTTGGCGTTCAGTGCCGCGGCGCGATTGGAGTATTTCTCCCAGGAGGAGGTGACTAAGTTCGCACCCTGCTCCACCTTGTCCTTCCCCATGTACACGCCCATATGGGTGCATATTATGGAGACGTTCGTTCCCAGTTTTGAAGGGTTCAGCCCGATCTTGAACTCCGGATGCACTCCGTAGAAGGCTATGGGCCTAAGGTAATCTCCTTCCGGTCCAGAGGTACGCACGACCTGACGGCAGGCCTCACACAGCTCGTCCAGTGTGTATGGGACCTTCATCTGCAGGACCTTGGCCGAGTTCAGGAAGCGCACCATGTGCTCCCTCAAACGGAAGATGTTCTTTCCTTGGGGGGTGTGGTACACCCTGATCCCTTCGAAGACCCCGGTCCCGTAGTGGAAACCGTGGGCCAGCACGTGCACCTTGGCGTCCTCCCAGTTCACCAACTGACCGTCCATCCAGATCTTGCTGTTCATACTATCCCTCAAATGGCGTTCACTGCTCTTATGTACTTATCAGGCTTGGTGGCCTGGACCATCTTCTCCACCTCGTCAATGGAGCCTATGAGGCGGGCCTTGCCCGCCGTGTTCGCCACTAAGGCATAGGATTCCTGACGGGTATCGTCCACGATCTCCACTTGGATGATGTCGTGCAGGCGCTGCAGACTGTCCGCTGCCCACTCTGCCTCCTTGCGGTCGGAGACGCTCAGGACAACACGGGACTTACCCGGTATCTCACACTTACCTACCACGATAGTATCCACGTTTATCTTCCGGCGGGTGAACTCACCCATGATCCTCTGCATCACTCCGAACTCGTCGTTCACGACCATCGATATGACTTCCATGTCGAATCCCTGACCTTCAATCCTTCTTGTCTTTTATCGGTATCTGGTAGTTGCGCACGGTATGATTCTTTTTTATCGGAGAATAATATCCTTCGTCGTCCCGTCCATTGTCCTGGCCGCACGGATATTTTGGAGTGGAGAGCCAAGGGAGCTGATGGCATTCACTGCCCTCCCTGATCTTCTTGGGCCTACGCACCCCTCCTTCCACCAGACCGAGCACCATGAGACCGAGAAAGAATGAACCTCTCATTGCCATACCATCCTACAATCGATCGGGAAAGCCAGCGGCTCCCCTTTCAAATACCCAAGACGCGCTGGACCAGAACAATGTCGGTCGAATAACCTAGCGCGTACATGGTCCGTTTGTATTTCCGCTGGCCTATTTAAGGATTGTCTTGTCCGTTTTCGCCGTTCGGTACGAAATCGCTGGGTATGCCTGGGTCCAGCGCACCTACTTCCTTTAAGATACGCTTCAGGAAGGTCTTGGTACGGGGATTCTGCGGATTGACGAATATCTGCTCGGCCGTACCCTGTTCGGCGATCACTCCCTGGTCCATGAATATGACCTGATCGGCCATCTCCCGGGCGAAGCCCATCTCGTGGGTGACCACCACCATGGTCATTCCCGATAAGGCCAAGGCCTTCATGACATCCAGCACCTCGCCTATGAGTTCGGGGTCCAAGGCCGAGGTGGGTTCATCGAACAGTATGACCTTGGGTTCCATAGCTAAAGCGCGGGCGATGGCCACGCGCTGCTGCTGTCCCCCCGATAGTTCACCGGGATAGGCGTCGGCCTTGTCGCTCAGTCCCACTTTATCAAGGGTCTGCATCGCCAGTTCCTCGGCCTCATGCTTTTTCATCTTCTTGACCTTCATCAAGGCCAGGGAGATGTTCCTCTTGGCCGTGAGGTGCATGAAGAGGTTGAAGGATTGGAAGACCATGTTCATCTGGGTGCGCACGGCGTTGATATCGATGTCCTTGTCAGTGATGTCGTGCCCCAGGAAGATTATCTTCCCCCCGTTCGGCTCGTTCAGAAGGTTCATGCAGCGCAATAGGGTGCTCTTCCCGCTGCCGCTTGGTCCGATGATGGCGACCACCTCCTTCGGCATCACCTTCATGGAGATGCCACATAGGACCTCGTGGTCACCGAATGATTTTCTTAGATCGATGATCTCGATGATGGGTTCCGTCATCTTCAATCACTCCCCATCATGCCTGGTATGGCGAACTTCTTCTCCACGACCTTCATGATCCTGGATGTGCTAAATGTCAGGACGAAATAAAGCACGGCCACGAAGATGAGCACCGGGATGGACTGTCCAGTGGTTGCACTGATCAACTTACCCTGTAGAGTCAGTTCAAAGACACCGATAGCCAATAGCAAAGAGGAATCCTTGATCATGGTGATGAACTCGTTAGTGTATGGAGGAAGGGCGTTGCGGATGGCCTGCGGTATGACCACGGTGAACAACGATTGATTGTAAGTAAGTCCTAAAGACCTGGCCGCCTCCATTTGCCCTTTGGATATGGACTGGACCCCACCCCTGAATATCTCAGCCTGATAGGCGGCACTGTTCAATGAGAGAGCGATAAGACCGGAAACCAGTGGGCTGGCGATGACGATGCCCAGCTGAGGTAGGCCAAAGTAAACGAGGAATATCTGGACCAGTAGCGGCGTTCCCCTGAACGCCTCCACATAGACGGTAGATATACCGTAGATGATACGATTGCGGGAGATCCTGCCCATCCCCACCAGTATCCCACCAAAGAACCCGATGATGATCGAGATGACCGCTATCAGCAGGGTTAACTGCAACCCCTGGATGAAGAAGTCGAAATATTCTGGTATTATCCCCCAGTCGATGGTCATTACCATTTTTCAGCACCCTTTGATGATCGGTTAAAGAGAGATTGGGGAAAAGGTTTTCAGAGCGTTTTGGGCGTTCACTCGAGCCACTTGAGCATGATCTCGTCAAGGGTACCGTCGGCAATCATCTCAGTGATGGCTGCATCGATGGCCGCCTTCAGCTCAGGTTCGTCCTCCGGGATCAGTATGCCGTACGACTCGAACGTGTAGATGACAAAGGCCACCTTCAGGTTGTAGTTGGTGTCATTGGCGTACTTGTTGGCCACCGGGGTGTCCACGATGAAGGCGTCATACAGTCCATTCTCGACACCTACCACTGCGGCGGGAACGTCATCCAAGGGAATGTTACTCTGGGGGCTCAGGTTCTCATCGACCCACCATTGCCCGGTTGTTCCAAGCTGGCTCACCAATTCGGAGTCGTTCAGGTCGTCGAGGTCGGCGATGGTGCTCGATTCATGTACCAGAACTGCCTGGTTGGCGACATAGTACGGTAAGCTGAAGTCGTTGACCTCGTCGCGAGCATCGGTTATAGTAATGGAAGATATGGCACAGTCGATCTGTCCGGTCTGCACGGCGGCGAATATGGGATCAAAGGCCATCGGTGTGAATACGATGGTGACTCCGAGCTTTTCACCGATGTAATACATGATCTCGATGTCTATGCCCTCCAACTCACCGGAGGAGATGTTGATGTTCTCAAACGGTGGATATGGAACTTGGGTACCTACAATGATCTGTCCACGTTCTTGGATCTTTTCCAATGCGGTCCTATTGTCGCTGTTGAGGAGGCCACCCAAGACCACTACGGCCACCAAGGCCACAACGACCACCAGCACGACGGCGATGATCATCATGTTCTTATTACCACCCTTCTTTTTCAGGGAGGCCCCGCTGTCAGCGGGTTGACTAGAATTGGTATCGTCTGCCATAATTTCACAGGCATGTCTTATTTTAATTTAAAACTATTTTCATTTAAGGTAATGAAAAAGGACATTATTACGTTGTTTCGTAGAAATTACTACGATTAACGTAGAATATGTGTCCACATTTAGTACATAACTACGATTTTCGAGGCTCGGACCGGTATGGATGTCAATATCCCGCCTGATCGTTCCGCATCCTTTTCCATATGTCGATCAGGGCGTCGGCGGCATCCCTTATCATATCCTCCTCTACCCACACCAACAGGTCGGCCAGTTTCTTGGGGTCGACCACGCTGACGGAGGTCCCTCCGTCCTTGCTTACTTTGATCAGACCGGCAGCGGCCAGTCGCTTTATATGATAGGACAAGGTGGACTTGGATACACCTACTAAGATCAACAGGTCCGAAAAGTTGATACTGTCCCGGTCCAGGGCGTGCATGAGTATGGCCCGGGTGGAACGGTTTCGCAGATAGGACAGGATCTTTCGGTCTGCGAGGACAAAACCCTCCGAGGGAAAATAGCGCTGATGGTTCCCCTCCTCCTCGGTCCGAACCATACCCGCGTCCGTGAGCACCCTCAGATGATAGGTGAGCATGCCCACCTGCATATCTAGCTCCCTCTCCATCTCCCTCATGTACGTACCTGGCCTAGAGCGTATGAGCTCGAATATCCTGCGGCGGCTCTCCAGGTCCAGGGGCTCATCCATCAAAATCATCCCTTCAAAAGAGCCAGGTAGTTGGTGCCGATGATCAGTATCAATACCAGCACCACCAGGTTAGGTATGCCCCACACCGCATCCTCGGTTAGCTCCCCGATTAGCGCCATGGCCGAGAGTGCGGCGAACCCCAGGAAGGAGAGCATGACCCATGTCATCCTCCTTCCCCTCACCCTTCTCCAGGCCTGCACGCTGACCATTAGCATTATGACCGAAAGGCCGAGCAGCACGATCCTCAAGGCCAAATCCAAAGGTTGCATGATTGCTCCATACCCTTGATGGCAATAAACCGTTGTGGTTCAATCATCGAACCAGGACGAACGCGGCCAAAGTGTCCGCTAGGAATACGTTCGACGACCGTACCAACCGGTTCGACGACCGTACCAAAACGCTCATGACCCTTCCTCGGGGTCTAGCAATTAGGTGATAAAAAAATGCACAAGAAGGCGTTGAGCATAATATTGGGAGGCTTGCTCCTCATCTCGGCACTCGCCTTCGTAGCCACGCCAGTCCTGGCGGACGGTAACGGAGGGGACAACGGGAATGGGAACGGCCCCTGGTCCGAGGGCGGCGGGGAAAAACCAGGCACTCCGGGCGAGCAGGTGAGCGATTCCATGTATCAACTGGGAGTGAACCGCTCCTTGATGGGGAAGATGTCCTATAGCTACGGCCACGGTCAAGGCGGTTTCATCTTCTACGATCTGAATGAAGAGAACGGTGTGATAACGGACTACGGCCTGATCACTTCCGACGGGGACAAGGTCATCCTGTCCAGCATAGTCTTGGAGGGATCCACTCCTGATGATATCGAGACCCAAGGTTCCATCATCAAGATCATCGACGACACCACGACCGTTGTTCTGCATGACAACCCCACTGGTATGTACCACCTCTTCGTGAACGAGAGCACTAACGTCACCATCACCCTGGCCGGGGACATGCTGGTCATAGAGCAGAATGTGATGGATGAGAGATGCAACCTGACCTACCAGCTGGTCATATCCGATGGGGAGACCAAGGGCGTGATCGCCTCTGATGATCCATTCGAGGTCACCGAGAACGGCACAGTGATCGGCTGCAATGTCACCGAGCATCTGGTGATCCGGTTCCTCCCCCAGGTGGCCCATCGTCATATGGTCATGGAACAGATCATGATGCAGGCAGTGCAGGACGGGACCGTGGCGGCCGAGATCAGCTTTATGGCTGACGAAAATGGCGGCATCTACGACACCGTCTCCTACAGGAAAGAGCTGCATGTACAGGTGAACCAGGTCGTCAAGAACAAGTTCCAGTTGATGACCCAGGGCCAGAACGCTCAAGGCGCCCTGCTCCTGATACACACTGAAACGAGCACCATGGACATGACCCAGGACCGTCTGCGTGTAAGGCTGAACGATCAGGACATGAAACAGGTGGACGACCCCATGGAACTGGTCTATGGGCAACCTGACGAGGCCTGCTACTCGGTGGTCGACGACGGCGATGTGCAGCAGATGCTGGTCTACCTCCCAGCTAACACCCTAGGTTCCGTGACCGTTGAGGGCGTGGACGCCCTGTCCGAACTGCTGTCCCCCATGGGGCTGGCGATCGTGATCGGCGCTTTCGGCCTGGTGGCCCTTGCCGGTGTGGTAGCCTTCCGTAAAAGGTGAACTAATCTCCCAAACCCCTTTCCTTATTTTTTTTCTGACCGATACTAAGGCTTCCGATCGACCTCTTTGGTGCTCTCCACCACTTGCCAGACGGCACGGTCCCCTTTGTCCAGACGGACGTGAAGAGCGGCGTAGGCGCGGGCGAACGCCTCCATGACCATGGCCACGGTCATTTTCAATGGGTGTCGTGCGTTATCCTTAAGGAAGCTGAACCAGGCATTCAAAAGGTAAGCCCTGTCCCAAGTGGGTATATCATAGTCGAACCAGCGCTTCATATACCGTTCACCGATGTTCACCCTGGTCCTCTGTATGAAGAAATCGTGCACCGTCGTCGGACCTCGGTTGTAAATGAGCGCCCCCGGTTCGTATCTGATCTGGTATCCCCGGTTTTCCAGTTCACGGCGGATAAGGTCCTCGTCGCTTCCCATGCCGGTAGGTATCTTCAGGCCCAGGTTCCTGAACGCCACTATCTCTCCCACCTTGGGGTGGATGAGAGAGAGGCGATGATGCATGTCCCAGAGCATGTGAACGGCGAAGCCCATGTAGGTGTCCTTATCGTTCACCGGGATGGGGTGTCCACCAACCATGCCTGTGCTCGGTTCCTGGAAATGGGCGGCCATCAGGTCCAAGGTGTCCTCCTGCATGACATTATCCGCGTTAGCTAGGAAAAGCACATCACCCTTGGCCTGTTCCACGAAGGCGTTTACCGCAGAGTTCTTGCCCTCCCGCCGTTCCTGCCTGATCAACCGTACACGCCCATCCGTGATCCTGGCATATTCGAGCACTAGCTCGTCCGTGCGGTCAATGCTACCGCTGGAGACCACGAGCACCTCTATCAGCTCCTTCCCTCGGAAAACTTGGGATGTCAGAGATCGCAGGCATTGGAGGATGTTCTTTTCCTCGTTATATGCGCAGACACCGGCGGAAATGGTCAGCATCTGAAAGGAATGGAAGCTATTCCCAATATTTAATTTAGAAGTCATCCTTGGTGTTAATCATTAAAACTACTTTTTTCGACAATCTATATATATAATCTACATTTTTGGAGAGTGGAAGTTGGGATGCGTAGTGGATGAACATGAGGAATTGACCATAATCCTGCCCACGTATAACGAGGCGGGGAACATCCAGCCGATGTTAGAGACCCTTAGTTCATTGTATCCCGGTGCATCCATCATCGTGGCTGACGATAACTCCAAAGATAACACTCAGGAAAATGTTTTGGACTTCGCCAATTCTCATCCCTTGACCCGACTTCTAAGAAGGGACCCCGCTGACCGGGGGCTTACCGCCAGCATCGTGGATGGGATAATGAGCGCGGAGACGGCACACTTCGTGGTCATGGATGCGGACTTCCAACACCCTCCAGGATCGGTGGGCGACCTGCATGTGAAGTTGAAGGCAGGTGCGGAGATCGTGGTCGGCGTGCGAGAGGACAAGACCAAGCTCAGCGTCAGTCGCATGTTGGCCTCTTGGGGGGCGCACATGATGGCTCAGGTCTACCTTAAAACCATGAGGCGCCCCAGTTCCCAGGACACCATGAGCGGTTTCTTCGGCGGGCAGACGAAACTTTGCCAACGGACCATAGAAGAGAAAGGCCACAAGTTCGAGCGAGCTGGATTCAAGGTCCTCTTTGATCTGTTGAAGTTCTTGCCCCATAGTACAGAGGTTATCGAGGTTCAGTTCGTCTTCAATACCCGCAGGAGCGGAGAGTCCAAGCTCTCTTCGCGAATCATCCTTTCCATACTAAGGCAGTGCGGTTTCGTCGGCAAGGTCACCGCCTTGGCCGTACAGTTCATGCTCATCAACATGGTGGGTCGGTTCCTATCCGCCCTTTCATTGGGCCTATTGTTCACTTTCTGGATCATGGGGATCCAGCACATCGTATACGATGACCATATGGTCACCTCCACCGTTCTTGCATTCATCCTGGCCATGTCATACCTGGTGATAGCTAACAAGTACATGCTGACCCACGGACGACGGGACGGGCTGGTGCTCGGAGCCAAGCTGGTGTTCACCGCCTTCTCCGGCTACATGGTCAATCTGTACATTTTCTACATGGCGTTCTCCGCCCCCTTTCAGTGCAGACCCTGCCAATGTTCCTGGGATTCGGCGTTGCCTACATGTGGAACACCTTGAGCAGCGCCATTCCGGAGAACTGATCAATTTTCGACTAACTTGTGCAAAAAGACCAGGTGCGTATCGTCCAGATTTTGCCCCATCAATGAATAGGTCGAATCGTCTACTGTGTCCAAGGCCACGGACCCTTGCGCTCCGGCCGATCCTACCTCGACCCTAACGAACGTAGGTTCTCCGATGGCCCATGCCACTTCAGCCTCCAAGCATCTGGCCAGGTCCCAGGCGAATACGTCCTCCATGCTAGCCCTGAACGGCTTATCTATGGGTCCACCTAGGACCAGGACAGCACCTTGCCCATAGGGAATTAGGGCCATAGTTGTAAGGTCCATCCCTCTATGGTATATGGGTCCTAGAACGGTCCCCGAAGCGTCTAAGACATCCTTGACCAGCAGACCGTTGCTGGGAGCAACGGTCCGCCATCCGAAAGCTTGTGAGAAAGGAGTGGTGGACACATCCCGGCCGCCATCGTAATCTAGTGAAGAATAGTGCAGCTGAAGCGTGCCGCCCATTTCGGAGGTGAAAGGGATCGAGCCATGGCCGATTGAGACCAGTAATCCTCCGGCCAATACCCAGGCTTCCGCCGCATGACATAGCCCGATATCGTCCCATAGAGAGCTGGCAAGTATCAGTGTACCATTGCCCGATGAGAAGAACGATGCCAGAGCGTCGTGGTCTATGACCTCCACCTCCCGTGACGAGCCTATATTCTGAAGATCGGCACCCAGATGGTCTATCAGACCCTGTACGTTGGCCGGATTAGAAGAGTTATCATCTACCCCTCCAATATCAAAAAGCATCGTAATATCGTCATGACGGTATTGCTCGATGGGGAATGCCACGACGCTCGCTGGATATTCGTGCTCATGACCGGGAAGAGAGTAGTGAAGTACAGCGGTTTCACCGTCCCTCCTCAATTCCAATTCCGTACCTTCCAGACCACCGGTAGGTATCATGAACGAGGAGATGAGCAGTAGCGTCACTACCGCCAATACCGCCCACACTTCGCTACGCATGACGGCACCTCCAATTGGTCCACCTTCGCAGTAGGGATTCGACCGGGTCCAGGCGTGCCGGCAGCATTATACTTGCCAGAACGACCGCCCCTACCCCCCCTAGGATGCTCAAGATGGTGAATCGAACGAAACTGGCGCTTACATAAAATGCCATGATACCGTCGTTGAGAGCGATGACCGTGGGAGATCCGAAACATTGAGCCAGTGGATAGAAGAAGGCGAGCCCGGACTGCAGAGAGATGCCGTAGAGCAATCCGACCACAGAGAGAATGTACAGCTTGGCCAGCATCTGCGGTCTCTCCAATGAGAGCAGCAACAGAGGAGGGAACAGCCAAATGAGATATTGTGGGTTGGTGACCGGCTGGGTCAATAACAATATGATGATCACGAAGGTATTGGCCAGTAGGAAGTTCTCCCTCTCGTTCCCCTCCGGTCGACGAAGTAGGAGGAAAGAGGCCAGTATGGTCAACGCCAACCCTAGGACCGTTAACAAAGTGCCAAGGGGGAATACGGCCCCGCCCGTCCACCCTCCAGTTCCGAGCGCCTCGATCACTGGAGATAAGAACCAGAGATTCAGTCCTCCCAACGATGTATATGTCCCTCGTCTCAACACAAATTCCAGGAAGGAACTGGAGCTCAGAAGGAAAGGCAGAATGGTGGCCAAGCTCAGTCCGCCTCCGGCGATGAAGAGGGCGAGGGGGCGGAGCGTAACGAGACCTTTTCCTGCCCGGGCCTCTCGGACCAGGATCAAGGACAGGGAGACGAGGCACAGCATGATCAAATACACCGGGAAAATCTTCAGTAGCACCCCCACCCCCAAGACCGTGCCGCTCAGTAGGTAACGGCGGTCCATGAAGACCAACATGCCCACCAGAGCGCAATAGGCAGGAAGCACATCGAACTGACCGTGCACCGCGCTGACGAAAATGACCAGAGGGTTGAGGAACCATATCAAGAAAGCCTTCACCGCGATCTCTTCGCCTTTCCATGATCGGACCGTACGGAAGATGAGCAACCCCACCAACATGTCACCCAGGATGAGAGGGGTCTTCAGCAGCAGATTGAATGCCGGGGCGGTCACGAAAGGTACCAGCATCCCTGTGGTCCGGGAGACCTCGACCATCGAGGGAACGAAGACCCCTAGGTTCCCCGGGTCGAAGAATTGTGAATACAGGAGAATGAGAGGATATGAGATGACCGCAAATAGCGGAGGGTAGGAGAATAATACCATGCCATAAGGTCCGGTCCCTGCCAATGTCCCGGCCGCCGCGCTGTAGAAAGGATATGCATCATAAGGGACCGCGGTCCAGGGAGCCAGTAGAAACCGGACAGCTAGTCCGATCAACAGGAACTTCAATACAATTGGAGAGGGAGCAAGGATTGGTCGCAGGACCTCCCATACCTTAAGCCGCATATGGTCAACTCACCCCGCCCACCATTCGCATCAATGCATGGATGTACCCTTTGACGTATCGACGGAACGATCTCCTGGCACCCTGAATAGCGATGATCATGAAGTAGTAGGGGATGAGTATCAAGGTCTGTCCAAAGAAGCAGGTCAGCAGGCTCAGCCCGCTTTTCCTCTTTTGCACCAACATCAGCATGTTCCGGCCGTAGAAATATGCTCGATAGGGGGTCATGAGATTGGACCCGGCCACGCCGGTGGAGGTCGAAACCTTGTGCTCCGCAATGGCCCGAGGAACCAACCAGGATTCGTAGCCTTTCTCCTCGGCCCTCAGGCAGAACTCGAGGTCCTCCGCATATATCTCGAAGTCCTCATCGAATTGGCCGATGTCGGAGAATACCTCGGCCTTGACCAGCATAGCGCATCCTGTGATGAAGCAGACCTGCCTATCATGGTCGTCCCCATCGTCCTTCCGGTCCATGAGGGGGTGCATCGATAAGCCTAACCAATGATTGAAATGACCACCGTTGAACCACATCACGTCTTTTCCGTAGTAGAATATCTTCGGGCCAACGATTCCGGCGTGGGGGTGTCGCTCCAATGCGTCCATGAGCTCAACGACCATGCCTGGGCGGACGATCGCATCATTGTTGACCGTCAGGACATGGGTGGCTCCTTCCTCCAGGGCTCGCTTGATGCCTCGGTTCACTCCCTTGGCATAGCCCATGTTCTCCTCGTTCTCCACGATCCTCAGTCCGGGGAAGTTCTTTAAAAGAAGAGGGACCGAACCGTCCCTGGAACCGTTATCGACCACCAGCACTTCCACCCCAGGGTTGCCATGGAGTATTGAACGTACGCATTCGACGGTGTCTTCCGCCCTTTTCCAGTTCACTGTGACCGCAAAGGGCCTTTGGCCGGGGGCCATGCCCCTCGATATAGCATTAGGCTATAAATCTAATCCTCAGTTGTTTTCTTACAAAGGTATAACTCCTTGAATTAGCAATTGAAATGGGATGTCCTATAAACAGTTCGATGTCTACGTGCAGGACCGTCCTGGAGAGATATCCAGGGTGGCTGAGGCATTGGCCCGTAATGCGGTGAACATCCGGGGCATATCCACGGACGTTGGCTGCGGCAAGCCGATGGTGCGCATAATCACCGACGACGACAATAGCGCCCGCAGCGCCTTGAATGCGGCGCAGTTGGAGTTCAAGGAGCAAGACGTCATCGTTGTGGCCATGCCTGATCGTCCGGGGGAGCTCTCCAAGCTCACCAAGAAGTTGGCCAGGGGAGGCATCAACATCGATTCCCTATTCATACTTGGGGCTAAGACCCAGGTCGAGGAATTGGCGATAACCGTTGATCGAGCTGAAGAGGCCAAGAAGCTATTGGACTTCTCCTAGGTCTTAGCGGAACGGTTTCGCCGCGCCCTATCTAGCCCTTTGATGGAGATGATCATTATGGCCGCCAATATCAGCGCTCCACCGATAACGGTCATCATATCCGGTCTTTCCCCGAGTAGAATGAAGGAGAACAGCAGACCGAAGACCATCTCTACCAAGAGTATGATCGAGGTGGTCGTCGCCCCCAGGGACTTCAACCCTACGTTATACAACAGGAATGCCACAGTGGTACAGAACACACCGGTATAAATTGCAAGGAGCACGCTCGAAGCACCTAGAGTATAATCGGATATCATCGGCATACTGATGGGGATGGCTAGCAGCGAGGTCTGCATCACCACCGTGCAGGTGAGGTAAAGCAGCGAATAGCCTTTCTTTAATTCCCTGGTAGTGAACACGATGTAGAAGGCCCAGGAGACCCCGGCCATGAACACGAGCATATCCCCCACGAAATTGCCTCCGCCTAGATTCGTAAGGTCGCCTTTCGTGGCGATCAATCCTACCCCGGCCATACCTAGTACCAGGCCGATCACGATGCGACGGTTCAGCCGCTCCTTGAGCACCACCGACGCCAGGACGGCCACGATGACCACGTTGATGTCGATCAGCAGGACGGTGTTGCTGGCGGTGGTCTGGGTGAGACCGACGTTCTGCAGCAAAATGCCCATGGCGTTCAGCAAGGCCACGCCCCAGAGGGCTTTGCTCTTGAACATTGAGTAATCGAACTTGTAGAGAAAGAAGAAAGGGATGATGGATATGGCCGAGAAGACCGCCCGTAAGACGGTAAAGAGGAAGGGGTCCGTGGCTTCCACCCCTAGCTTGCCCGCCACGAAGGACGTGCCCCATATCATGCCCGCTAGGATCAGCAGGGCGTGTGTGTAGCGGGGCGTTGAGCTCATATCCTGCGGAATCTCCTTTATCTATTTATCTCAGAGGGAGCACCCAGTGTCCAGAATGGTCCCTTTAGCGCAGGAGGAAGAATGTATAACTGCGTCGTCTCCCAGTACACAATCCACCAGATGAGCGGCATCGCCGATGCGGCATCTCTCACCGATGATGCATCCGTGGACCGATGCCCCCACACCCACAATGACATCGTCCAACAGCAGGGACCCTTCCATTTTCGTATTATGACCCAGAACGCATCTTGAACCGATCGCGCTGCGGGTGATGATGCAGTCGTTCGCCTCCACCTGGTCGCCGAAGTAGGCCGGACCTTCCACCGTTGCTCCGATCGGAACGGTGCCCGCGACCGCCCCTTGGGCTGTGATAGCCCCTTTCCTTGAGGCCATGTCCATGTTGGCCAGGTAGAGGTCTGAAGGTCGCCCTATGTCCTTCCAGTAACCGCGAAGGGGGGAGGCATACAGACCGCGGCCCTTCTGCAGCATATCCATGAACAGGTTCTTGGAGAAGTCATACTTCTCTCCCCTTGGGATCAGTTCCAACACCTCCTTCTCCAGGACATAGGTGCCGGCGTTGATCACCCGGGAGAACACCTCCTCGGTGCGGGGCTTCTCCTTGAACCGCTCTATGCGCCCGTCATCATCCACTCCAACGATGCCGAACTGTTCCGGATGCTCTAACTCCGTCAGGCCCATGGTGGCCTCGGCCTTCCGCTGCATGTGAAAATCGATCAGAGCGCCGAGATCGGCATCAGTCAATGTGTCGCCACTGCCGACAACGAACGTGCCTTCCAATCGGTCCTCCAGCAGCTTGACCGCGCCAGCGGTACCCATCGGTTCCTTCTCGTAGGCAAACTCTATCCTTACGCCAAGACGTTCGCCTTTCCCCAGCACCTTGAGCACGTCCTCCGAACGGTAGCCGCAAGCCAGGAACACCTCTTCCACGCCCGCTTGGGCCAAGGAGGCGATCACGTACTCGATGCAGGGAACGCCCAGCACCGGCAGAAGCGGCTTGGGCCTAGTGCTGGTCAACGGACGTAGTCTAGTACCCTCTCCCCCGGCCAATACTACTGCCTGTTTTACTCTCACTTTCATCCCTCCACCTCACTCGAACAGCTTGATCACATTACGGTCCTTCCGTGCGCCTATGGCCAAAGAGACAGGGTGACACTTGCTGCGCAACAGATGCACTATGGGGCGCATGCCACTGTCCGACAGCGCCTCGAAGTTGGCCATGCCCTTGGCGATGACCAGGTCGGCACTGTCGAACGCCCTCTCGAGCTCGTCCGGCATCGCCTCCAGGTCCAATCCAATAGCAAATACACCGGTGGTCAGGCATTGGTCCAATAACTGGTCCGCGCCGGATATGGAGAGGTCCTCCCAAGTGGCGTCGGTGATGATAGGCTCCCCCTTAACCACACCGATGACCTTCAACCCCAATTTCTTCAGTTCCCGTAAAAGGGGCAGGTCGAGCACGATCTCCCCGCAGTTGTCAAAGAGATAGACCACCTCCTTCGCCTCGCTCAGCAGCTCCCGCATTCGGGGGAGGTCGTTGGGCTCCGGTTCCTCGGTCGTCAACGGTTCGAAGGTGGAACGCAGTTCCTCCGGGCTCTCGAAGCCCCCAACGCCGAAGTCCATGACGTTGCCGGCAATGGCAACCAGACAGGCGGTCTTCAATCGGTCTTCAGAGAGATCTACCAGCTCCTGCGCCTGGGGCAGCAAGGAAAGCGCCACCCGATTGGCCTCTGCCTTCAGGTCCCCATAGGGATCGGCCACTCCCATCATATCATAGGACAAACGATGCACTCGAGTGGCCAGTCTTGCCGAGTTGATGCCCGGGCTCCATCCTTCCGCCACGAGGCGGACGCAGGCGGACATCACCTGTGCTTCCAACGCACGGTCCACCAATCTCGTTTGGAAAAGCACCCGGCGGAGTAGGCAGGGAGCACATTCGGCGCAGAACTCCATGACCAGGAAAGCGAGGCGGCGATATTATTTCTTTCGTTCGTACGATGCAAAGTTAATATCCAGAGAACTGATTTGGAGGACGATAATTATGGTCGAGTCGGTTATCCTCCGTGTGGCGAAGGCCCAACAGCAATCAGATGCAGGGTTGGGACGGGCTCGCCTCGATATGAAGACCAGGAAGGAACTTGGAGTGGAGATCGGGGACGCCGTGGAGGTCACCGGGAAGAAGTTGACCGTGGCCAAGGTCCTCCGGGCCGTTCAAGAGGACGAGGGCAAGGGCATCATCCGCATAGACGGGATGACCAGGGCCAATGCCGGGGTCTCCATCGGTGAGAGGGTGACGGTCGGTAGGGCTGACTTCCCTCAGGCCGGTAAGGTGGTTCTTGCCCCCAAGATCCCCACCGGTAAGCGCATCACCTTCGGTGCTGGAATCGACGATCTCTTCCGAAAAGGGCTCACCGGAAGGCCGGTCATCAAAGGTGATGAGATAATCGTCCCCAACTTCGCGGTTGGCGGGAACTTCTATTCGTGGATGGTCATTTCCACCCAGCCAACCGGCGGGGTGGTGGTCGCTGATCACACCGAGGTAGTGGTCAAGGCCGAACCGACCGAGGTATCTGACACTTTCTCCCCTTCGGTCACCTATGACGACATCGGTGGATTGGAACACGTTCTTCAACGCATCCGGGAGATGATCGAGCTTCCGCTCAAGCATCCGGAACTGTTCGATCGCTTGGGCATAGACGCCCCCAAGGGAGTGCTGCTCTATGGTCCATCAGGGACCGGGAAGACATTGCTGGCCAAAGCGGTAGCCAGTGAATCGGGGGCGGCGTTCTATTCCATCCAAGGACCGGAGATCATGTCCAAATATTACGGTCAGAGCGAGGAGAAATTGCGGGAGAAGTTCGATGAGGCGGCAAAGAACGCCCCCTCGATCATCTTCATCGACGAGATCGATTCCATAGCCCCTAAACGAGAAGATGTCTCCGGGGAGGTCGAACGCCGCGTCGTCGCTCAATTGCTCACCTTGATGGATGGTCTATCGGAAAGGGGGCAGGTCATCGTCATTGGCGCGACCAACCGGCAGGACGCCATGGACCCGGCGTTACGCCGCCCGGGACGCTTTGACCGGGAGATCGAGGTCGGCGTCCCTTCCTTCCAAGGACGGAAGGAGATACTGCAGATCCATACCCGAGGTATGCCCCTGGGCGAGGATGTGAACCTGGATCATTATGCCAATTACACCCATGGCTTCGCCGGCGCGGACCTGGCCGCCCTGGCCAGGGAGGCGGCCATGAAATGCCTGGCCCGCTTCATGCCCGCGTTGGACCTGGATAAATCCATCCCAGTGGACATCCTGATGCTCATGAAGGTGACCGCGGCCGACTTCGATGATGCCTTGAAAGAGGTGGAGCCATCCGCCTTACGCGAAGTGCTGGTGGAGATGTCCAACGTAGGCTGGTCCGACGTGGGAGGCCTAGAGGAGGCAAAGCAGCAACTGAGGGAGATGGTGGAGATGCCCATCGAGAAGGCAGATGCGTTCAAGCGATTGGGGGTCCGCCCTTCGCGAGGAGTTCTGCTATATGGTCCACCGGGGACAGGGAAGACATTATTGGCCAAGGCCGTCGCCAACGAGTCCAAGGCCAATTTCATCTCTATCAAGGGACCGGAGATCATGAGCAAGTGGTTGGGTGAGAGCGAGAAAGCGATCAGGGAAGCGTTCAAGAAAGCGCGGCAGGTGGCCCCGACCATCATCTTCCTGGACGAGATCGACGCCATCGCTCCCCGACGCGGCTGGAGCGAGGGTTCGAACGTAACCGAGAGGGTGGTCAATCAATTGCTGACGTCCATGGACGGATTGACATCGAGGGAGGGAGTTACGGTCATCGCCGCGACGAACCGCCCTGATATCGTGGACAGCGCTTTGCTGCGGCCCGGGAGATTCGATCGCCTCATCCTAGTGCCGGTGCCGGACGCCAACTCCAGGAAGGCCATATTAGGAGTGCATACCCGAAATATGCCCATCAAGGACCTGGACCTGGAATCTCTGGTAGCCCGCACCGATGGGTTCGTCGGTGCGGACCTGGAGAACCTTTGCCGGGAGGCCGCCATGGCCGCCCTGCGGCTGGATGAGAACACCCATTTAGTGGAGATGCAGCATTTCGAGACCGCCTTGAAGAACGTCAAGCCTTCGGTGGACAAGGAATCGGCGCGACAGTACGATCAGATGGGAAAGAACTTGCACAAGGCCCGGGCCGGCATGAACGACCTGGGCATATTCAGGTAGGTGTGATCATGGTTAAAGTGTTGAAACCAAAGAGAGAGACCAAAAAGGTACCGGTAAAAGAGAGCGCCTTGAAGAAGGAAAGTGATGTTCTCGACCCACGTGCGGAAAGCCTGCGCATACTCTCCCAGTTCTACATCGGTGAGACGGACCTGGACATGAAATCACGTCAGATGCTCATCGCCCATGGGAAAGATGTTCCCGATGGGATAGCGGCCCTTGAACTGCTGAAGGACCGGGTGGTGATAACCGAGGACATCGATCTCAAACTGAAGATGTACCAGGCCATCGTAGACCTACTGAGCGTATTAGGGATGAAGGATGATCTGCACACCATCCAGGAGATCATTGCCCGGGTGAACCTAAAATCGTTCGAGGAATTGGGCTTCGAACGGGTGGAAGTGGAATGCGCTGAGGACGCCTGTCCGACCTGCAGGAAGATGGCCGGCAAGAGAATGAACATCGAGGAGGCCTTGTCCTCGATGCCTCTTCCCTGCAAGGAATGCACCACGGAAAAGGAGACTGTCCAGGGGTACTGCCGATGCCGCTACTTCGCTGTCTTTTAAGACGCCCAGCCGAATATCTATAAATATGCTAAATCTCATGCGATAGTAGAACAGGGCCATCTGTTTGGGGTGCGGAAATGCGGAAGTTCATAACCGAGTTGAAGGGGAAAACGGTCATGACCAACGACGGTCAGATTTTGGGCATGATAGACAACTTCGTGGTGGACACATTGACCGGCGAGATCAACCATGTACTGGTCGTCCCGGCCGAAGAGATAGACAGCCGTTTGTTCCGAACCGACAGCCACGGCCGCCTGGTGCTCCCGTTCAGCGAGATGAAGGATGTCCGTGACGTAGTGGTCATGAGCATCTCCCGCTAACCCCTAAGCTCCATAATTTTTACTCTCACAGGGACTTTGCCATTGTAAGAGCTACAGCTGTACCTTTTTCCACATGGCCATGAGCGTCCTTACTTTTTCGATAATAGGCGTGCCCGATCGCGTCCCGCTTGGGCCTCACGGAACCCTGGACTGAGGTCCAGGGCATCCTGGAACAGGGTTAGGGCCCAGCGATAGTCCTTCTCGCTCTCAGCAATGACGCCCAACATGAAGAGCACGTCCGCCCCCTCATCTATCTTGAGAGCGGAGGTCAGGCTCTCCTTGGCCCCCTTTGTGTCCCCTAGGGCCATCTGGGCGTTGCTCAGGTTGAGCAGGTACTCCGGCCGTCGGTCCTCATCCGCCGTGGCCTTCAGGCATTCGATCGACTGATCGTACCGCCCGGAGGCGAAGAGGGTGCATCCAATGTTGTTCATGGCGTCGGAGTAATGGGGGTCGACCTCCAAGGCCAATTTCATCATGTGGATCGCCTGGTCGTAATCGAACTCCCCCATGAAGCGCATGCATACCCCCATGTTGTTCAACCCCTCAGGGAAGGCCGGGAACTCGGAGAGGATGACCTTCAACAATTTGGAGGCTTCGCGGTATCTTCCCAAGCGTATCAACGCCAGGACCTTGGCGTGCACCATCGGTAGCGCCTCGTTCCGTATTTCCATACGCACTAGTTC
>SPCU01000057.1 GCA_004525545.1 Methanomassiliicoccus sp.
ATCGTCCATTAATTGTGACCGGGGAGCTTATTCGACTCCCCCCCTCATGTTCCTGATCCGCTTCCGGACCGCGCGTTCACAAATCCTTCCGTCGTTCCGTTGCGCATACCATGCGTCACGGTCGTCCAGTAGGTCCACCCAAGCAACCCCTTTCTCTAGCCGATCAGGGCCGGCACCGGCGGAGCAGTGCCGCTTATTGCTTTCGCATGGATGGGATCTGACATCCATGAAAGGAAGTTACTTCGGGATTAATACTTAAATCTATTTGAAATAACTACGATATTCTCATATCGAAAGCATATTATCTACTGAAATTGCAGAATTATTACGATAATCATCAACAATCGTTATTATGGGAAGGCCCATTTCCAGTATTGTCGATTCATTGGTCGATCCGTGACTCGTCATTCATCGAATACCAGATAGGACGAGGTAAGTCATTACTTCGTATAATTACGAATTAAATCGATAAAGAATATCGGCGATCACCGTAATGAAGTGATTCCGTTCATCACCATCAGTTCCGATGGAGATCAAAGGAATAAGCGGGTTTCGATCACTTCTGCATGTGCCGACGGATATAACCGTTAACGGCGTCGCGCACCGTCCCTTCTTCGTCCATGATCAGCTTTATCCCCAGAGCCTCCATCTTGCGCCGGCCATGGTCCCCAGCGAAACCGGTGAGGACGGCATCGGGCTTCAGCTTGCCCACGTTCTCCGCGGTCATGATGCCATGCCCAACGTCGGTGTACTTCTTGAGATTGTCGTTCACCTCGACCGCCCAGGTGTCCGGGTCCACGATCAACAGGTACTTGGCGTGGCCGAAGTCCTCCTCTACCAGATCATCGAGGGTAGGCCCCTCGGCGGTGACGCAGAGGCGGACCATCTCATTCTCCCCGTTGACCTTGGCCAATATGCGCTCCACCATCTCATCGAATGCTTTGGAGGCAAGGTTATCCTTATCCTTCACCACGATAGGCATGCCGTCGTCCCCGCCCATAACCACTTCGGGGTCCAGAGGCACTCTCCCCAGGAAGGGGACGCCCATCTGCTCGGCGGCCCTTTCCCCGCCGCCCTTCTTGAACAGGTCGATGGTGTTGTGGCAGTGGGGGCATATCAGTCCGCTCATGTTCTCCACGATCCCCAGCACTGGCAATTTCAATGCCTGGGCGAAGGTGACGCTCTTGCGTGAATCAAGCAGCGCCACGTCCTGCGGTGTAGTGACTATGATGACGCCATCGGCATCATCGATGAGCTGCGCGATGGTCAATGGCTCGTCGCCCGTTCCCGGAGGCAGGTCCACTATCAGGAAGTCCAGATCACCCCATCGCACCTCGGCAACGAACTGGCGCAGAGCGCCCATCTTGATCGGTCCCCGCCACACCACTGGGGTGTCCGGGTCCTGAAGCAGGAACGCCATGGACATGACCTTCATGTGTGGCGGTACAAACACTGGGATCAAACCCTCCTCATCGGATATCACCGGCTCGTTCTCGATGTTCAGCATCTTGGGGATGTTCGGACCGTGAATGTCGGCATCCAATATACCGACCTCGTAACCTCTTATGGCCAGAGCGGTAGCGAGGTTCACCGTGACGGTGCTCTTTCCCACTCCACCCTTGCCTGACATGACGATGATCTTGTGCTTTATTCGAGCCAGGGACTTCTTCAAACGGTAATCCTTATCATCCATGGTCTTGACTTCTATCTTATCCGAATCTTCCATATTGTCAACCTCACATCTTGGTCCGGAAGTACTCCCGGATGATGTTCCGTCCCCCTCGTTGCAGTATCTCGCCCATGGTGGAGGCTGTGACCCCAAAGCTCTTTGCCAGGTCCTGGAGCCCTACTCTGCGGGGATAATCGTAATATCCTTTCTCCAACGCGTCAAGGATGGCCATCTCCTGACGTTTGGTGACGAAGTTGGTATCGTCCAACTTCTTTTTTGACAGTAGCTTGATGGAGCATCCTGCCTGCTTCAGTTCATCGATCATTTGAGCCAGGGCGCTCTCCCTGGCGGCGATGACCTGCCATTCCACTAGGCCGCCGCCTTTGGTCCTGGCGCTGCGAAGATAACAATCCGAACGCATGATGGCCTTACAGGCGCGGCACTTGGTCAGAAGGGCGATGCCCCGCATGCGACCCTCATCGGTGACAGATGATTCCCACTTGCACACGTCTGGATGTTTCTCGATCGCGCGGGAGATGATCTTCTGCATCTCGGGGTCGTCACATTCCAGTTCGACGAAGGAACGGGCCCCCTTGTCCCCGAAAGGGATGCAATCCAAAATGCGGACCGGGATATCGAAATTGGCAGAAATGTCGTGCACCCACCCGTCGGGGATGTTCACTTCCAGCACCGCCTCGATCATTTTTAAACCTCGTATCCAGCCAAAAGCACCAGGGATAGAAAAGGTTACGCCCAGGTCTTTCGGAACTCCCGGCATATCTTCACGATACGGGTGCCGGCGCCGTCCTCTCCCAGGGGGCATATCCAACCGTCACGGCCAAGCATGTCCCGGACACCATCAGCCATACTCACCGGGTCCGTTCCCACGATCTTGTTGGCGCCGACCAGCACCGTCTCCGGCCTTTCCGTGTTGTCGCGCAGGGTGACGCAAGGTACGCCTAGAATGCAGCATTCCTCCTGCACCCCGCCGGAGTCGGTGAGGGCCAGAGCGGCATTGCCCTCTACCTGCAGGAACTCCAAGAAGCCCAGGGGTTGGATGACCTTCACGCCCGGCGGAACGCTCAATTGGAAACGTTCCAGGTTCTTGCGTGCCCTAGGGTGCATCGGCCACACGATCTCCAGGCCGGTATTCTGGTTCACCTTTTCCATACCCTGCAGCACGTTCTTCATACGAGCCGGGGAATCCACGTTCTCCTGGCGGTGCATGGTGGTCATGATGTACTCTCCTTTCACCAACCCCAGGCTCGTCAGGGCATCGCCCTTCTCCGCAGCGAGATGAAGATTCTCTCGAACGGCGTCAACGATGGTGTTGCCAGTTATGTGGATCTTGTCATCGGCTATCCCTTCCGCCCTGAGGTTGTCCGCGGATACCGCCGTTGGTGAAAAGAGCATATCGGAGATATGATCGGCCATGACCCGGTTCACCTCCTCGGGCATGGTGCGATCGAAGGAGCGCAATCCCGCCTCAACGTGGCCGACAGCGATGTTCAACTTGACCGCCGCCAAAGCGCCCGCCAGGACCGTGTTGGTATCTCCCTGCACCAGCACCACGTCCGGTTCCGTCTGCTGGAAGAACCGTTCCAGTCCGATGAGCATCTTGCCGGTCTGCGCGCCATGCGTCCCGGAGCCGACCTCCAGGTTTATGGTCGGATCGGGCAGTCCCAGGTCACGGAAGAACACTTTATCCATCTCAAAGGAATAGTGCTGTCCGGTATGCACCAGATCGAACTCATCGCCATTCCTTTGCAGCTCCCGCACGATGGGGGACATCTTGACGATCTCCGGACGGGTGCCCAATACGACGCTGAATCTCATCTTTTTGCACACTCCCTGAACTCTTCCGCCTTCCTGATGATACGTTCCCCCGCCTCCCTGGATAGGATCGATAATAGTTCAGATTTCCTCTCCAGGATATCTTGGCATATGACGAAATGGTGATCGAGCAATGTCCGTTGCTCCCCTCTTTTGATATTCAGGATGGTTATCGGATAGATCTCTACCTTCTGCACCAACTTCTCCAGCCCACTGTCATCGGGATAGTTCCAACCGATGAGGTTCATGCCTACGCACTTGGCGTAGCGGACCACGTCGGAGGAGAACTTGGTGTTGGTCACCAGCCAGGGGGCGGTGACCCCATTGATGTCCTTGAGGTCCTGGAAACGCCCCCAGGTGTACAAGGCCTCCTGTATGCCGGACTTGATCCCCAGAGAGTTGTGGAACTTGCACTCCACGGTGCCCTTGATCCCATCTTTGAGGATGACCACGTCCACCTCGTGAGTGACGCAGCGGCCATTAAGGATCTGTCGCAGTTCTACCTGATAGCCAAGTTCGCGGAACACCCGGCCCATGAGCGTTTCGAAGGCGTGACCGTCTGGTCCCATGAGCATTATGGCCTTCTTTAGCGAGTACTTCATTGCCTGGCAGGAGGGGAGATTTGCCCTTATGCGCCGGTAGAGCTCCTCGGTGGTCATGCCCTCGTACAGATATGGTTCGAGGGACTCCAGGATGCTCTCCGCTTCATCCCGGGAGATCCCCACCCTCAATATGGCGTTGATGGCCTTACGGGGATCGTACTCTTCGATCTCCCCGGACCTTTTCACCACTCGCATGGCTAACCTTAACGTCCATGCGGGTAATCAACCTTACTAGTTGGACACTGAAACATGGATCGCTTTCCGGTCCATCTCGGCCTTCATGGGGCGACCGACCTGGCTTTGACAGTTCGTTTGCGCTAGCAGGTACCGGTGATATTCAGCGGTCTGACCGTTCTTCCAGGTGATCATGACGTTGATCATGCTGTTCTTCACGTCCAGGCTCATCTCCTTCAATACGGAGGTGTAGACCGAGGCCTTCCCCCTGCCAGAGGTGCGGAAGGTTCCGCAGCAAGCGATGAGTCCCATCCTCTCCATCTGATAGGTCAGCTTATAGCAGGTCGCCACCGGCAGATTGACCAATGGTGACATCTCAGATACAGTGAGGCAGCGTTTCGAAGTGGCCGCCAAAATATAGAGCACCACTGGGTCGATCAGGAAAACGGCGATCTCCTCACTATCGATGCTTCGCATTTTTGCTATAGCATCATGCACTGCTCCCTCCATATCCATCTGACCTTTAAGAATGATAACTTCCCCCAGGTCCAAATGACGTTTAGGCATGTTAAACCTTTTGCCAGAAGATTTGAGGGATTATAATAAAAAAATTATAAATGGGGCTCAGGACCCCCGGACGTCCGTTTCCTGCAAGGCCTTATCTATCTCCGCTTTGAGGTGGTCCGGGATGCCCCGGATGCCCACGTCCAGGAAGCCGCGTACGATCATGCCAACGGCCTCCTCCTCGCTCAGTCCCCTGGACATGAGGTATTCCACTTGGTCCTGAGCGATCTTGCCCACAGCGGCCTCGTGGGTCATCTCCACGTCAGGGACGCGCGCTTCCAGTTCGGGGATGGCGATCTGCACCCCCTTATCGCTGAGGATCAATCCCTTGCACTCTAGGTGCGCCTTGATCCCTGGTGAGTTGCCGATCAATTGCCCGCGGGCGATGACCGTACCGCCGGTGGTGATGGTCCTGGAGATCAGCTCGGCCCGGCATCCGGGGGCGTTCAGAACCGCTCTGGAGCCCAGGTCCATCATGCTGCCAGGGTGGGCCACGGCGATGGAGTTGAAGCGACACACACCGTTCTTCCCGTTCATGAAAGCGGTCGGATACGTCTGTATGGTCTTCACCGGTTTCAAGGCGATGTAGTTGTTGATGAAGGTGGCGCCTTCGTCCATGACGATGGCGCTGCGCGGACGGACGCCGATGAACTCCGACCAGTTGTGTATCATGGTGAACGACAGCTTGGAGTTCTTCTTCAGGAAGAATTCAGAAATGCCGAGGTGCAACCCTTTCTCCACCCCCTTGGAGGTGGCGCAGCCGGTGACCACCTCGAAATCCGAGCCTTCCTCGGCAATCAGCACGTTGTGCACGTACTGCTTGGAATTACGGTTCTTTAACAAAAGGCAGGTCTGCACTGGCAGTTTGACCTTGGCGCCTGGCAACGCTCTGATGAAATAGCCGTCCGCATTCTGGAGGTACGTCTCCGCGGTGTACTTGTCGGTGTCCGGCATGACCGCCTTCCACATGTAGTCCTTCAGCCAATCGTGGACCTTGAGCGCCTGCGACAGGGGCATCAGTTCCACGCCAGAACCTATCGTCGCCGAATGTACCACGGTATTATCCATCAGAAGGAAATTACCGGCCTTGCCCTTTTCGGTGGGCACGATCCCCGCGTCCATCATGGTCTCCTTGATATCGTCCGAAAGTTCCTCGAACGACCCGGTGACCGATAGTTCCCTGCTTCCCTCATTGTAATCGTCCAGGTCGATGTCCTCCCCGAACTTGGCCGCCTTTTTCAGGGCGTCCTTGGCCTTCTTCTCATCGTTGGAAACCATGGGAAACCCTCAGAAGTTCTCCTTGATGTTGGAACGGTTGATCTTGCAGCGGATGCATTCGTTGTACCCCATCTTGCGTATCTCCGCCAACAGTTCACGGGGGTTGCCGGAGCAGGCCACGGTCCCATTGCACATGACGTAGCCTCGGTCCGCCTCGACATAATCCAGGATCTGTCCGGTATGGGTGATGATGAGCGCTGCCTTACCGCTCTTCTGCCTCCAACCAGCGCAGTGCGAGGTACCCTGTAGAAGATCGTGGACCTTCGCCCCCAATTTCTCTATGGTCACCAGGTCCACGCCGCTCTCCGGTTCGTCCAGAAGGAGGAGGCAGGGGTTCTGGGCCTCTAGTTGCAATATCTCGGACCGCTTGATCTCCCCTCCGGAGAAACCGATGTTGACGTCCCTGTCCAGGAACGCGGTCATGTCGAGTTCCTCGGCCAATACCGCCGGGTCGATGTCGCCTCTCCCGGTCACGCGGACCAGGTCCTTCAATTTGACCCCCATCAGGTTGGGGGGGCGCTGCATCATCATGCCGATGCCTCTCTTGGCCCTTTCGTTCACCGGCATGTGGGTGATGTCCTCCCCGTTCAGCAGTATACGGCCGCTCTTGACATTGTAGCCCGAAAAGCCCATGATGGTCATGAGCAGGGTCGACTTCCCCGAGCCATTGGGCCCGAAGAGCACGGTGGTGTAACCGGTCATGACGGTAAGCGACAGGTCGTGCAAGATATCCTTGCCGCCAACCTCGACGGTCAGGTTCTCTATCTCCAGCATTTTTTCCACTCTCCCTGGCGATTGTTAGGCGTAATAGTTAAGGATATCGAGCCGTCACTTGCGGTAGCGGTCCGGGTGCTCCATGACCATAAGCTCGTTCCCATCCTCGTCCAAGAAGATGGCCAGCAGACCGCCCCAGGGCTGCTTTTCCGGTTTCATCTTGAAAACGACGCCTTCGTCCACCAGCTCGCGGTGCAGGTCGTACATGCTGTCGCAGGAAAAGACGATCCCGGTCGGTCCCCCCGGTTTCCGAACATCGTTCTTCCCCGGCACGTAGAGCGCCACCTTTCCCAAGGGTTCATTAGGTCCCAGCTCGGCCCAATCGCCTTCCCGACGCCTTAGCTCCAGCCCCAAGGCCTCCATGTAGAACTCCAATGCATCGTCCATGTTGGAGACGGGAACGGTGGTCATCCACACTCGGGTCAATCGTCCCTTCTCCAACAATGGTTCGTTGCTTCCCATGGGATCGCCGATAGGCATGCTGACCACATTCTCCTGGGACGATAAAACGGCATCGGTCCAGTGCGTTCCGGGCGGCCCACCTTCCCCCTGACACTGGAGGTGCACGCTCTCTTTTGGGGGGGCCGAGAAAGTAATTAATCCGGAGCGCTAATCCCCGGGGCATGAAGAAGGTCGTCGCCATATTGGGACCACCGGAGCGTTGGACGCCACTATGCCGGGAGCATCGCCATCTGGCGGATTTCATATGTGTCTCACCGGTACGGGCGGTCCCAAGGGACGACGTTGATTTCTCGTTGTTCCTGGTCGACCTATTCTCCGGGAGGTACGATGTGCTGGTGGCAACCTGCCCGACGGCCATCGAGGCCGCGGTGGGCATGGCCCGCAACCGTAATATGCTGGAACGTCTGCAGGAGGCCACCAGGAGAACGGAACTGGTCACCATAGGTGAGAGGACCACCGATCGCGCCGCCTACCACGGCCTGACGGTATCGTCCGAAGCCCCTGAGGCTACCACCGACTCACTGATCGGTCAGCTCAACCGGAAGGAACGCCGGGGCACTGTGGCACTATTGCGCTCGGACCAGGGGTCCCCCCAATTGATCAAAGGTCTCAAGGATGCCGGCTGGAATGTGGTGGAGGTCAAGGTATACTCCCTGCTGTTGGATGAATCAGAGATGATGATCTCCCTGCTGGACCGTCTGGAGGAAGGAGGGGTCGACGTGCTGGTGTTCCCTACCCCCGCCCATGTGCAAGCGTTCCTTCTACAGTTGATCGAGCGCTGCGGTAAGGAGGAACTGCCCTTGGTGCTCGAAGGGGTGACGGTGGCAGCCATGGGTCGAGAGACAAGGGAGCGGTTGGAGGAGTACGGGGTGAAGGTGGACATGGTCCCGGTCAAGACCACCCCGGAGCATCTGTTAAAGGAACTACTTCACGACCTGTGATCCTTCAGAAGCTCGAAGGCCTCTTCAACGGTCAGAGGGGGCTCGAAATCAGCGCCCACATGCTGACGGTACATCATCATCAGGCGAGAAAAGCTGGGCAGCTCTAAGTTCGCCTCCTTCAGAACCTCCGGCATCTTCACCAGTTCGTGAAAACTGCCATCGAAGAGCACCTTCTTGTTCAGCACCACCGCCCGGTCGGCCAACTCGAACGCCAACGCCAGATCGTGAGTGGCGATGACCATGCTCTGCTTCAGCCCGGCCAGGATGTTCAACAGGTCCCGGCGACCTTGAGGGTCCAGGTTCGCAGTGGGTTCGTCCAGAAGCAGTACCGGTGGGGACATGGAGAGCAGTCCGGCAACGGCCACCCGCTTCTTCTCCCCCAGCGAGAGGTTCTGCGGCACCCTTTTTGACAGATGGGACGCACCGCTGTCCTCCAAGGCCTTCTCTACCCGGCAGCGAACCTCCTCTTCCGGCAGCCCCATGTTCAATGGTCCGAAGGCCACGTCCTCCCAGACGCTAGGCATGAACACCTGGTCGTCCGGGTCCTGGAACAGGAATCCCACCTGCTTCCTCGCCTCCGCCGCCCCTTTGCGCTCCACTTTCCTTCCGGCCACGATGACCTCCCCAGTCCGAGGGAAGTCCAGGGCGGCCATGAGATGCAGCAGGGTGCTTTTCCCGGCCCCGTTGGGGCCGATCAAGGCCACGCGCTCTCCCTCTGCCACTTCCAGGCTCACATCCTCGAGGGCGAGGTGCCGCCCGGGATATTCGAAACGAACGTTCTTGAGGGAGATCACGGCCAGAGGTACCACCCCATCTGCCTGGATAACGTCAAAGCGCCTATTATAACGAACGCCAGACCGAAGGCCGCATCCCTGCTCTTCAATCTGAAGGAGGTGACCCCCCTGATCGTCCCATCGTACCCGCGGGAGAGCAGTGCCACGTAGACCCGACTGGCCCGACGGTATGAGCGAAGGAACAGCATGCCGATGGTGTTGGACAATACCTTGAACGCCTCCCGATCAAGCAGGGACCTTCCTCCCTGGAATCCACGGGACCTACGGGCCAGGCGCATGCGTTCCGACTCGTCCAGCATGACGAATATGAATCGATAGGTGAACATGATCATGTTGCTCAGTATCATCGGTATTCTGAACCATCGCAGGGTCCACAGCACGTCCATGAA
>SPCU01000068.1 GCA_004525545.1 Methanomassiliicoccus sp.
GACGAACCGCGGATTCGGTCTTCACTTCTACTAGCACCGACATCCCGTGTTCCCTAGCCAAACGCAGGTAGTGGGGAAGGTCCATCGTGCCTGTGAAGGGCAGCTGATGATCGCTCCTTTCATCATAATCGTGGAAGTGCATGTGCCACACCTTGTTCAGATGCTCGATCATGAACTCCTCCTCCATCTGGCCGGAGCGGGCGTCGTGCCCGATGTCCCAGCACAGCCCCACCGAACGAAGGTGCAGAACTGATTCGACGGTCTCTCTCATGAACGACATCGATAGATGTCCAGTGTTCTCCAGGCATATCCTAAGACCTAGGTCGGAGGCCATTGATGACAGGTGCGTCAACGAATCGTTCAAGGCCGCCTTGTATTCTTTCAGATACCTTTCATAGATCCAGACCTTGTGATCGGGCAGGGTGAAGTACACCCCCGGGTTCAAATGCAGGTTGAGAAGCCATACACCGTTCTCCGCTGCCCAATGCAAGGTCTCCATACACCTGTTCAGATGACCTTGCCTGACCGACGGGTGCAACGAACCCAGGTCCAGTTCGTCGTGCAGGTGCATGCTGAAACACAATCCGTCTTCCGCCGCCCCTCTCATCTCCCGGAGATCGAGATTCTCCGGGAAGGAGTATGGCATGTTCATATTGAGTTCCAGGAAATCCAATCCCAGTTCCCGGCAAAGTTCCAGATTCGGCCTAAGCTCCTGATACTCGATCAGTGCTGGCATTCCGAACAGTTGCATCGATCATCTTCACGTTCCGAATAGTAGATAAAACGAACGAAGTCACTCCCGAACAAGGAGACAGCGCCTTTCCTGTCTGACCTCATCATGGCCATGATATCTTTTGGGGATACGCCTCTCCCATGCTCTGTGCACTCCTGATCCGGGGAAAAGCGATTCCACCTCCCCTTGGCGGAAGTAATGACAGACGATCCCGTTCCCTCTTTCGAAAGTACGTTCCTCCACTTCGCCGCCCTTGCCGCAGCGCATGTCCTCCTCGCCGAAGACGTTGATGTATATGCTCCCTCCTTCGGCCACTACACGGACCATTTCCTTCGCGGCCTTGCGTCTTTCTTTGAGTAGAAGATGACCTAGCACGTGGGATGCGGAAACGAAGGGAAATGAACCGTCCTTGAAAGGCAGGGCAGTGACGTCCCCCTGTATTAGAGGCAGTGAATGCCAGCGGCGGCAGGAGATCAGAGCCTGCCGGGAGAAGTCAAGACCGATAGGAACGGCGTCCAGCGAGAACGCGCTCAATCCTTTGCCATTCCCAACGCCCAGCTCCAGCACCGACCCTTCGGTGGGCAGGAAAGCGTCCGGTTCACCCTTCCATGGGCGATCGTCCCCGGCGTACAACCTGTCCCAGCTATCCCTGGCGTTCATTCCTTGCATAGCTCCAGATGATAGTGGTTCTCATCGTCGTAGCCGCTCTCCACCTTGCACCCAGGGAAATATCGAGAAGCCTCGTTCATAGGAATGCGTTCGTGCATCGGAGGTCCATGCTCCATCGGCCTAGCTTGCCAATCAACGATTGTGAGGCGCCCGTCTGACCTAAGCACTCGTCTTATTTCCGAAGTGAGCTTTACCTTGTCGTTCACCTCGTGAAAGACGTTCAGCATGACCACGCGGTCCAGGGACGAGTCCGGCAAGGGGATCGTCGGCAGTTCGGCCTTGACCAATGTGATCCTGTCCGAACCGCCATCCCTTTCTCGGAGGCCGTCGAGCATCTCCTGCTGTATATCGAGGGCGATGACCTTGACCCCGGCCTCGGCCAAGGGAATGGAGAGGTAGCCAACGCCTGCGCCCAGGTCGGCCACGATCTCGTTCGGGGATAGCTTCATGCGCTCTATGATGATCCCTACCGGCTGTCTTTTCACGCGGCTTTCGTCGACCAGTCGGTGCTTCTCCGAGGCGGGGAACTGACTAGGCCCTTGGTTCATATGATGAACATTCAACAGGAAATATTTCAATCATCCTCGGAAGTGGGGGCGGTCTTGTGCACCTTCTTCAGCTCCGTGCCGCCCGCCTTCTTTAGCTTACCAGCGTCCAATGCCCATCGGTAATTCTCCAGTTCCGATTTGGCGATGAGCACTTTGTCTCCGGCCTTATAACTGACGCCCGAGGTCCATTCCTTGAAGTTGGAAACGGCCTTGTAGATCTCGGCCACCTCCACACCTTGAGCGAACTTCTGCCTCCCCTTCATCTCTGAGTATGTGCCATTGAACACGTAGAGCTTACCGTCCCGCAGTTCCCCCACCTTATTGCAAACCGCATCCAGCATGTAACGGTCGTGGGTAACGAGGATCAAGGAGCCTGTGTACTCGCGGAGCGCCTGCTCCACCGCCTCCTTGCTTGGAATGTCCAAATAGTTGGAAGGTTCGTCCAGGATGAGCAGGTTCTTGTGCTGGGCCAGTAGGATCGCCAATGCCAATCGCGCCCTCTCCCCTCCGGAAAGAGTGCTGATCGGCCGTTCCACGTCCTTGCCGGTCAGATTCAACCGGGCCAATATTGCCCGGGCCTCGATGGCCTGCTGTCCCAAGGTCTTCTTCATCTGCTGCTCCGCCGTAAATTCCGGGTCCAGCAGTTCATGCTCCTGGGCATAGTATCCGACCTTGACGCCCGGTGACACGTACAGTTCGCCTAGGTAAGGCAGCTTGGACTGCAGTGCCTTCATCAGCGTGGTCTTCCCAGAACCGTTGGGACCGAATATTCCCAGCTTGTTCCCCTTTTCCAGCTCCAGGTTCAGTTTGTCCAGGACCTTCCTGTTCCCTCTGGCCACTTCCAGGTCCTTGGCGATGATGACGTTCTTACCAGATTTCCCCAGGGCGTAGATGCGCACTTGGAGGTCCGCCTCCTGAGGGGGTGGTTCAGGCACCTCGATACGATCGGCCATCTTCTCCCTGGTCTTGTGTAGCGATTTGTACTTGTACTTGTTATGAAGCTCGTCGGCGATGCGTTCCTGTCGCCCCTTCTCCCTGACCGCCTTGTCATGTGCCTGCATGAGGCGCTCCCGGTCCAGGGCCTTCTTCTCCATGAACAGTGAATAATTGCCGGAGTAATGGGTCAGCTTACCGTTCTCCAGTTCGATGATGCGAGTGGCGACATTGTCCAGGAAGTATCGGTCGTGAGAGATGATGATGACCGCACCTTTCAGCTTTAGCAGCTGGTCCTCCAACCATTCCACGGTTTCGATGTCCAGGTGACTGGTCGGTTCGTCCAGGAATATAAGGTCGGACTGCTCTGCCAGAGCCAGCGTCCGCGAGAGCATGACCTTGGTGCGTTCTCCCCCGCTTAGCTCCCCCATCTTCCCCATGGACTTTTCCTCGAGCCCGAAGCCTTCCAGTATGTCCATGGCCTTGCCCTTGGTCCTCTGCGGTGAAAGCCTCGCCAGCTCCTCTTGTATTACGGCATACTCGTGAGCGATGGAATTCCAATCCGTATCGGAATCCCCGCCCGATGCCATGATAGCGTCTATCTCCTCCGCCCGCTTGCGCAGGGGGGACTCCTCCTCCCTCAACACCGCCACCGTGGAATCTATGGTAGCGGAATGGTCCACTTCTATGAATTGGGAGAGCTGGCAGATCTTATTGGTCCTTAACGAAAGGGTACCTACGTCGGGCTTGAGCTGCCCCATGAAGAGCTTGATGAGGGTGGTCTTGCCGGCGCCGTTGCGACCTACGAGGCCAATACGATCTCCGAGCTCGATCTGGATATCGACCTCCTTGAGGACCTCTTTAGGACCGAATGCCTTGCCTACCCCTTCTGCCTTGAGGATCATGCCAAGGCTATCGTCCCTTTGACTTTATGGTTTTCCCTCATAGGGTGATCATCATGTTATCCTTTGACACCGTCAATTTTCCCGGATAGCGTAGTTCGATGTCCTCACGGTCCGCGAGTGTGGGATATTTGAAGGCATCGAAGTGAGTTAGAACCAACCGCTTAGCTCCGGATTCCTCCTTTATGTGGAGGGCGTCCTCCGGTGTGAGATGTGGCCAGAGGTCGCTGCTCTCTCCGGTACGGAAGGCGCTCTCCGTGATCAGCAGATCGACGTTCCTGGCGAGTTCGATCGTGTTCTTGCATGGACCCGTATCAGTGCAAAAGGCGATGGACATCCCGTCCAGTTCCAAGCGGTAGCCTAGGCAGGGTGATGAGTGGAACAGAAGGCGGGAATGGAAGGTGAACGGACGGTCATGCATCCCTTCCTTCACTTCCAACGTCTCGATGTTGTAAGGCAGCAGCCCCATCGGGACGGTGTATGGCTCTCGTAAAAGTTCGTGGAGCGCATCGTAGGTACCGATGAGGCCGACCACGGTCACCTTGTTCTTGAAACGGAATCGGACCAGTTGGTGAAGACCGATAAGGTGGTCCAGATGATGATGCGAGAGCATGATGACCGTAGGTTTGGAAAGGTCCGCGTAACGGTCCAGCTTATACAGCCCGCCCCCGGCGTCAAGGACCACATTGAAATCCTTGCTACGGATCAATATGCTCAGGGTGTTCCCCGTGTCCGTATCATACCAGCCGTTTGTCCCCATGAATATGATGTCCACTTGACCACCGCTAATGCTATGTCGGTCAGGGGCATAAGAAGCATTCGGCATTAGTACGGTAAAGTTATTATGGGACCCGGTCCCCTCCTCAGGGTGATGATCGACTATGTCGCCGTTCTATTGACACAGATACTGGAAGGGCTCAGGCTGCAGAACCAGTATCTTTACGACATCCGCGTGCGGGTAAGTGCGCTGGAGAATACGTTGAAAAGCGAGAGTGGTGTCGTGTTCAAGGTTGTCGAGAGCTTGCCGTCAAAGGGGGTGTGAACATGCCTCATGAGGGAAGGCTCGCCATAGTAGGATGCCCGGTGCTTGAGGATGAGATCGTCTATCTCCTTTCGAAGGACGCGGGACTCGAGGAGGTCTTCGTGGTTGAGGACGATCACTCCCGCAATCTGCTGCGGAAGCTTTGCCCGATCAGATCTGGGGTCCAGAGGATCAAGGAGACGGATATCGAGGACCTGCCGTCAAGCAAGGGGCGATCGGTCCTCGTATGGATGAAGTCCATGGGCCTGCATGAAGAGCCAAAGGAACTGGGGGCGGAGGTGGCACGGGCGGTAAAGAGATTGAACGGAAAATGTTCGGTCGTCCTTCTGTTCTACGGCCTCTGCGGCAACGCCTTCAAGGACATGAACCTGCTCTTTGAGGGGGTCGACACACCTGTGGTCATTCTGACCGACGAGAAAGGGCAGACCGTGGATGATTGCATCGCCGTCCCTCTGGGCGGAACGGACGGCTACCTACGCTTGCTGAAGCGCTATGCGGGTGTCTTCTATATGACCCCGGCCTGGGCCGAGAACTGGCCCGATCTGATCGATAAGATGGATATTACCAAGGGCACTGAGATGGGTAATCTGGACATGCTGAAGATGCTCTTTGAGATGACTGGATACTGCAAAGTGCTGCGAATCGATACCGGCCTTGGTGACAGGGAGAACTTCCACGACCATGTGCGGAAGTTCAGCAAGGAGTTCAATTTCCAAGAGCTGGACCTAGAGACGGACCTGGTCTCCACTAAGGTCAGCGATGACGCTTATCGAAAATGCTTGGAACTGGTCGAGAACGGCAATAAATGATCAATGTGCCGGCTTCATCAACAGGAGATCAAGCGATCTTGATCGTTTTGGGATCGGTCGAGGGTCATAGGATACGATCAGGAACCAACTGGCTTTGTCCGCGGGATGCTGTAAACACAACATCGGACGGCCGATATCATCAAACCGTCATTGAAGATCGATAATTAAGGAAAAGGGAAGAGGTTTGCAAATTGATTTTTAGGTTTAGAACCTGTCCTTAGGCTTGTGCTTCTGGAAGCAGTCCCTGCAATATACAGGCCTGCCCTCAGTCGGTTTGAAAGGAACCTGGGTCTTTGCTCCACAGTCGGAGCATGTGACATCGCTCATTTCTCGGGGCCCGTCGTTTCTGGGGCGGTTGTATCCGCCCGACCTCTGTCTTCCGTACATTACTAATCTACCTATTGTTGCTGCAAAGATCAGCTGACCCCTGCAACATAAAACAAAAGTGATTACTAGTATTTATATTAAATACCTACTAATAACCAAAATACTAGAAAAAATGAGGCTCGAAAATAACCATCCATTCAACTCTGAAACGAGGGTGGATTGATAAGGAAGTTTTATCAAGTTTCAAGTTAAATTTTTTTCTATGAACAAGGTGAACGCCAAGAAACGGCCGTTGACCGATAATTTCGGAAAGCCCGTAGAGGACGACCAAAACACCCTGACGGCGGGGAAGAACGGGCCTGCCTTGGTTCAGGACATACATCTGATCGAAAAGTTGGCGCATTTTGACCGGGAGCGCATACCAGAGAGGGTCGTGCATGCCAAGGGCGCCGGCGCTCATGGATTTTTTGAAGTGACGGCCGACGTGACGAAGTACACCAAGGCCAATTTCCTAAGCAAGGTGGGAAAAAGGACCGAGGTGTTCGTACGATTCTCGACCGTTGGTGGGGAGAAAGGTTCCGCTGACGCTGAGAGAGACCCACGAGGGTTCGCGGTGAAGTTCTACACCGAGGAGGGCAATTACGACATGGTGGGGAACAACACCCCAGTATTCTTCATCCGAGACCCTCTCAAATTCCCGGACTTCATCCACACCCAGAAAAGGAATCCTGCGAACAACCTGAAGGACCCGGACATGTTCTGGGACTTTCTGTCCCTAACGCCGGAGTCCGTACATCAAGTGACCATATTGTTCTCGGACCGTGGCATACCGGCCACCTTCCGCAACATGAACGGTTACACCAGCCATACATTCAAATGGTACAACGAGAAAGGAAAATATTTCTGGATCAAATTACATTTCAAGACCGAGCAGGGCATCAAGAACCTGACGGCCGAAGAGGCAGAAGTGGTCAAGGGAAAGGACCCTGACCATGCCACCCGCGATCTGCACGATGCCATCGAACGAGGGGAGTTCCCCTCATGGAAGGTGGAGCTGCAGGTCATGACCCCGGAACAGGCGGAGAAATACCGATTCGACCCGTTCGACATTACGAAGGTGTGGCCTCACGGCGATGTCCCGCCAATGACCATCGGCCGGATGGTATTGAATAAGAATCCTACGAACTATTTCGCGGAGGTGGAACAGTCGGCCTTCTCCCCTGCCAATTTCGTACCAGGGATAGGAGCCTCTCCAGACAAACTGCTGCAGGGAAGGCTGTTCTCGTATCATGACACGCACCGTCACCGGTTGGGGGCCAACTATCATCTGCTTCCGGTCAATTCGGCCAAAGCTGCGGTCGTGGATAATTATCAGAGGGATGGACCGATGCGTACGGACGATAATGGAGGCGGCGGTCCGAACTATTATCCCAACAGTTTCAAGGGACCACAGCCCAACATGGCCTTCGCGGAACCACCCTTCGAACTCAAGGGAGAGGCGGCGCGGCGACCATACGATCACCCCAACTCCGATTTCGTTCAACCTGGGGATCTGTACTCCAAGGTCATGACCGAGGACGAAAGAAAGCGTCTGGTGAGCAACATCGTAGGTCATCTTGGCGGTGCGAAGAAGCGCATACAATACAGACAGACGGCCATATTCTACAAAGCGAATTCTGATTACGGCAAACGCGTGGCCAAGGGACTGAAGTTGGATGTGAAGAAAGTGAGGGAACTGGCGGGAATGAGTCAGGAAGAAAGGGTCGCGACCACCGAAGAAGGGGGAAAATTCTAGGACCGCCATTTTTCAGGATCTTGGAAGGGGGATCGATGACATCTTTGCATCTTTTCAATGAACATCTAATC
>SPCU01000085.1 GCA_004525545.1 Methanomassiliicoccus sp.
AAGGCCAACCCCAAAGCGGTCCAGGGAAAGGTACTGGCTGAATCTCCCGAATACCGTTCTCGCGTCAAGGAGGTACTGCCTCTGATCGCCTCCATCGTGGAACAGGTCAACTCCATGACCCCGGAGGCTCAGCACATCGAACTGGAGGGCATCGATTCCTCCCTGCTCGTACGAGAGAAGAGCGAGAGGCGCGTCGGCCTGCCGCCGCTGCCCAACGCCGTTCAAGGGAATGTCGTCATGCGCTTCGCCCCCGGTCCTTCCGGTCCGTTACATCTGGGCCACACCCGCGTCGCCATACTCAACGACGATTATTGCCGGACGTACGACGGCAAGTTCATCAATCGCATCGAGGACACCAATCCGGACAAGATCGATCCTGACGCTTACGACATGATACCCGAGGACCTGGAATGGCTGGGCGTCAAGGTCCATCAGACCGTGGTCCAGAGCGACCGGTTCGAACTATACTACGATGTCGCCCGGCGGATCATCGAGTTGGGGAAGGCCTACATATGCACCTGTTCGGTGGAGGAGTGGAGAGGGTTGAAGGAGAAATGCCTGCCCTGCCCGCATCACGAAGAGGACGTCGCGACGACCATGGAGAAGTTCGAGAAGATGCTGGCCGGACATTACGAAGAGGGAAAGGCCATCCTCGTGGTCAAGACCGACCTCAAGCATCCGAACCCGGCGATACGTGATTTCGTCGGATTCCGCATCGTGACCTCCACCCCTCATCCACTGAAGGGAAGCAAGTACTGCGTCTACCCCATGATGAACTTCTCCGTGGCCACGGACGACCATCTTCTCGGTCTCACCCACGTGCTCCGCGGCAAGGACCATTTGAACAACACCCTGAGACAGGCGTACATGTTCAACTATCTGGGTTGGGAGAAGCCCCACTACACTCACTACGGGCTGGTCTCCGTTCCAGACGCCATATTGAAGACCTCCACGGTCGGCATTGGCATCAGGTCCGGGGAGTACAGCGGCTGGGACGACGTGCGTCTGGGAACGGTACGCGCGTTAGCAAAGAGAGGTTTCCAGGCGGAGGCCATCCGGGCCTATTGGGTCGACTGCGGGATCAAGGAGACCGATGTCGAGTTCTCCTGGGACAATATCTACGCATACAACAAAGCGATAGTGGACAAGGTCGCGAACCGCTACTTCTTCGTTTGGGACCCTGTTCCATTACAGATATGCGGCGCGCAGGAACTGAGCGCCAAGGTACCGGTCCACCCCGACCATCCAGAGCTGGGAATGAGGGAGTTCCATATGACCTCCCCCATCATCATCAACGTGGTGGAGAAGGACCTCCAGAACGCCATGGAGGCCGGCAGGGTACGTTTGAAGGACCTGGGAAACGTGGAGTTCCGTTCCGGCAAGGCCACCTATCTGGGGAACGACCTGTCGATATTGAAGGAGGGCGTCCGCATCATCCACTGGGTACCGGACAACTGCTATCCTGCCTCCGTCCACATGCCCACCGGAGAGGTCAAGGACGGTTTCGTTGAGGTTTTGCCAAAAACAGAGGAGGGCAAGGTCGTGCAGTTCGAGAGGTTCGGTTTCGTCAAGGTGGAGAAGGTGGCGCCGAAGCTGGTGGCCTACTTCACGCACTGATCAGGCCAGGAACGTGTTCCAGAGCAGGCTTAGCGCGAAGTACATCATTACCAGGGCGCAGACGAAGCTTATGCCCCGGAACAACTTGGGCGTGACGAACCTGCGGCCATAACCGATGAGCGCGGAGTAACCAGTTCCCCATATCACGGCCCCGGTGAAGTAACCCAGGTAGAAGACGACGAAGTCCATGAGCTGCGGCTCGAGGATTATCACAGCGATGGCCGAGCTGCCGATGCCGATCCAGAAGGGTATCTGGAAAGGGTTGACGAAGGATATCACGACCCCGGTCATGAAGTCCGATCGGTCCGTGAGGACATGAGGTTCCGGCATATCCTTCCGCCTGGCGTCCTGAAAACCGTGGTAGGCCAGGTAGATGAGTATGGTCCCGCCCAATGCACCCAGCACGAACCGGGCGATATCGTTCTCCCAGACGAAGGCCAGCCCGACCAGTGCTATCACCGCCCAGGTCATGTCCCCGACTATCGAGCCGGTCTCCACCCTGAACGCGCGGCGGAACCCGCCGGTGACGCCGATGCGCAGCGCCTGGGTGTTAACCGCCCCTGGCAGGCCGCAGAAGATGAGGCTGAGCACCAAGGCGGAGAAGAAGAGCACTTCGTACATCTGCCCCCAGTAACGGGTCCTTCATAAATCCACTTTCCTCAGAGCAGGGAGGAGAGAATGAAGTGCGCCGTTCCCCCCAGCGCGAAGGCCAGGGTGATGGAGGCGAAGGTCACTTTGAGCGAATCCTTCAATCCGTACTCCCTTATCATCACGGCCAGGGCCGACATGCAGGGCATGAAGGTGGCCATTATCAAAGCGAACACGAAGAGCTGCTCCACGGTCATCACCGATGCCAGGTCGGCCGTGCCGAAGAGAACGATGAGCAACTGGAAGGACATCTCCTTCCTCAATACGCCGAAGATCAAGGCGATTATGATGATGGCCGGAAGACCCAGAAAGCCCACGGTGAAGAAGGACAGCGGGTCGACGAGCGATTGCAGTATGCCGTATGCCGAGAGCAGTTCGAGCACGATGGAGCCGACCAACAGTATGGGGAAGGCCACCAGGAAGAACTCCTTGACCCTCATCCAGGTCTTGGTGATGACGTTCCTGGAACGAGGAACGCTCAGGTCGGGTATCTCCACCATCAGGCTGGTAGGCTCGAACTTTAGCGCTCGATGCAGCAGAAGGCCGAGCAAGAGCACCAGTCCGAGGAGGATAAGCAGTATGGCCGCAACGTAAACGAGACCGCCATATTTTCCGACGGTTCCGATTATCACCGCCATCTGCGCTGAGCAGGGCACGGCCATGATGATTATGGTGGCCAGTATCAGCTTCTCCCTGCGGGACTCGATGACCCTGGTGGCCAGAATGGCAGGGACGTTGCATCCCATCCCCACCAGCATGGGGATGATCGCCTGTCCGTGCAGGCCGATCTTGTGCATGACGCTGTCCAACAGCACCACCACCCGGGGTAGGTACCCGGAATCCTCCAGCAGTGCGAGTATCAGATAGAATAGCAGGATGTAAGGTATGACTATCGCCAGGATCGCCTGTATGCTGAGGTTCAGGCCGGAAGCCAATGCCGGGCCGATGTCTCCTCCAATTGCGTTCCCCAGATCGATGAAGAAGTTGCCGATCAGGTCGCCGTAGAGGGTCAGAAGCATCCCTTCCAGCCAGCTCCCCAGCAGGATGATGGTCAGCAGCACGCCGATCAATACCCCGAACATGATGGGGATGCCGGTGGCCGGACGCATGGTGAGGTCGGAGAGCTTCTGGCCGCGGGTGCGAGGCTGTGGTCTGGGGTGAACGATCTCGGAAATGATCCTCCCCGCCTCACCGTACCGATCGCGGTTGATGTGAACCTCCAGGTCCTCCTTGTGCTCCTTGCGGAACTCCTCGCGCAGTCTGCGCACCTGCTGTGGCAGCTCCTTTGGTACACCCTCGGTGAAGTTCTCGTCCCCCTCCAGTAATTTGATGGACGCGCCTCTGGGCGCATACTTCAAACTGATCTCGCCCAGGCCGCGCTTCATGACCTCCAGGTATGCCTCGATATGAGAGTCGTAGCTCACTCGGAAATCAGATGGGCGGGATTCGCAGTTCACTAAGGCCTTCACCAGCTCCTCCATGCCCTCGCCGGTGACGGCCACGGTGGGGACGATGGGTACGCCCAATATGCTCGACAAGGCCTTGATGTCCAGCTCGCCCCGCTTACGGGCCACGGCCATCAAGTTCATGGCCACCAGGACGGGATATCCCAGCTCCAGCAGTTGGAATATCAGGACGAGCGACGGCTCCAGGCGGGTGGCGTCGGCCACCACCAGGACGCAGTCCGGTCTGGAGGAATGGAGCATCCGGGCGGCCACCATCTGGTCCTCCGTACCGGCCGTCAATGAATATAATCCGGGGAGGTCCACGACGGTGACCTTCTTCCCACCCATCAGCACCTCGGCCTTGAGGTACTCCACCGTCGTCCCGGGATAATTGGATGAAATGGCACCGACGCCGGTCAGACTGTTGAACACCACGCTCTTGCCGACGTTGGGGTTGCCGACGAGAACTATCTCCATCGGCCTCAACCACCACGGTGGCGTTGGCGTTTACCACATCGTCTTTTGGTGTTGACATGCACCAGGTCAGCGTATTCCTTGGCCAAGGCCACACGGCAATCGCCCACTTTCACTAGTATCGGTCCGCCCAAGGGCAGCTTCTCCTCCACCTTTAGGCAGCGGTCGGGCACGAAACCCATGGCGATGATGCGCCTGATCTTCTGCGGGTCATCACAGGACAGGTGGGTTATGACACCCTGGGAACCTTCGTCCAGATCGCTGAGGACGGAGGAGTCGTCGTCAGGACCTCTGAGGCATAATTGGTCCAGGGCGGGAATGGGATCCCCGTCCGGGCATGTGGTCGGATTGTTCATCATCTGGGAGATGCGCCTCTCGCTCTCGTCGGAGAGCATGTGCTCCAAACGGCACGCTTCATCGTGGCTCTTCTCGTTATCGATCCCCAATACATCGACGAGGAACCTTTCCAGCAGGCGGTGCTTCCTTTTTATCCTTGATCCGATCTCCATTCCCGTCTCGGTCAACGTGGCGCCCTTGTACTTCTCATAGGTGATGTGACCCGATGCGTCAAGTCGTTGCATCATCTCCGTGACGCTGGCCGGGGACACCTTCAACTTCTTGGCGACGTCGGTGGTCCTGGCAGGCGTCCCGCCCTGAGTGAGCTCCCATATGCATTCAAGATACTCCTCGACGTTCTCGCTGACCATTATTTAGGGTTACCTAACCTCAAATATAAAATCATTTTCAAGGCACCTAAAAGTAGCCATCTCTAGCTAAAAGACATGAACCTAAATATCAGAGGTCCCGGAAAGGTACGAGATCGCAGCAGGTGCATTCGTGGCACATGGTGCGGTAGGTCCGAGTGCTCAGACCGTGCGTGGAGAGGATCATCTTGACCTCCTGGGACAGATGGACCAAGCGTTCTGGCGTCACCTCGGTAAGCTTTCCCAACGCTTTTTCCAACGCGGGGCGGTTGGTGGGGTTTACCTTCAGCGCCCTGATGGTCGGCACCACGCCCATCCCCGCCAAGGTCATCACCCCTTCCAGCACGTTGCGGTCCGTCTCCCCCATACCAATGATGATGTTGGAGGTTACCTTTCCCCTGCCGAACACCTGCACCGCATAGCGCAGGAACTCCAATTGCCTACCAAGCTCCAGCTTGGGGCAGGCGATGGCGATGATCCGAGGATCGTAGCTCTCGATGTTGATCTTGATCTCGTCCGCGCCCACTTCCTTGAGACGGTCGATGTCCTCGAACGATTCCACGTATGGTTCCACGCCGATGGGGATGTTCGGCAATGCTTCGCGCACCTTGCTGACCACATAGGTCATGCGGTCCATCGTCTGGCGTATGGAGCCGACCACCGCGGAGGTGAAGGCCACGCCCTTCATTCCGCCCTTGCCCTCGGCCTCGAGTATGAGCTCCACCACCCGGTCCGGGTCCAGGTCCTTGGTGATATCCTTGCTGAGCTTCTTGGAAGTGCAGAAGATACAGTCGAATATGCATTCCTGGCCGAGATTGAAGAAGGCCTGCTCCGGGGAGTGATATAGTATGGGTTTCAGCTCTAGGCTCTCGATGAAAGGTTTCCCGTTCATCAGCAGAGAATAGGCTTCCGGTCCCCCGACCAGTTCGAAATCTCCGTTCTCACGGGATATTCCTTTCT
>SPCU01000051.1 GCA_004525545.1 Methanomassiliicoccus sp.
GGCGGCGCATAACCCCATGAACATGGCCGTGGCTCGGGCGATGATGTTACCAGGCATGATGAAGGCCAGGACCAGACTTATCAGGATCATGATCGCCGTACCTATCTTGTTGACCTTGAGCTTGGACCTGTCCTCGTCACTGCCCCTCATCGATTCCGGCCAGATCTTGGACTTCCGTAGGTGCACCCATATATCATGTCCCGCTGCCGAGCCCATCACATGGAACAAGGAGCTCATGGTGGACATGGCCGCGGCCAACAAGGTCAGCATGAAGAGCACCACCAACCAATCCGGCATGGCCGCATTGATGAATGTGGGAACGATAAGATCGATATTGCCTCCGGCGACCGCTTGGGTGGCCAGTCCGCTACCCTCCTGCAGGAAGTACAGGTTGGTCAAAGGCCCCATGGTATAGGTGACCCCGGTGGTGATGAGGATGAACAACGCTCCGATAGGAATGGCACGGTTTAGGGAACGGCCGTCCTTGGCGGTCATGAAACGGACCGCCAGTTGTGGTTGTGCCAATACACCTATGCCCACACCCAAGATGATTGTGGTGACCATGGTATACCATAAGGAAGACCCCAGCTCCGGGAACGAGGTCCAGCCGGTCATACCGGCGTTCGCCAGGCCGCTGGGGACCAGGTGCGCTATGTTGGTAAGGTCCTGGATTGAGCTAAGACCTCCGACCGCGGCCAAGGTCAGGATCATGATGGCGCTCATACCGAAGACCATGATGGCCCCTTGCAGGGCGTCAGTGTACATGACCGCCACCAATCCTCCTACGACCACATAGGCGGCGGTTATGCCGGTCAGACCGAGCACCGCCCACTCAAAGGGTATGCCCAAGGTGGTCTCGATGAAACGGGAACCGCCGATGAGGACCGCCGAGGAATAAAGCGGCATACCGATCAGGAGCATGAGCGCGGTACTGTACTGCATGAAACTGGACTTGTATATCTTTCCCAAAAGATCGGGGAATGTCAAAGCTCCCAGTGCCTGACCTATCCTCCGGGTGGGTTTTCCGAAAATGATGAAGGCCAGCAATACTCCGACGCCGATGTTCAACACCGTCAGCCAGATGATGCCCATGCCCAATTGGGCGGCCACTCCTCCGAAACCGATTATGGCCGCGGTGCTGATGAACGTTGCACCATATGAAAGACCGAGGATCAACGGATGAACGTTCCTGCCGCAGATCAGATAGTCAGCGTTGCATTTTGTCTTCTTATATCCCCGGTAGGCCAGATAAGCTGTCACCAGCATATAGATGACAGTGAAGGACCATAGTATGGAGGTGTCGACCATCTCAGTCCACCTCCTCGTTCCACTTCCACCAACCGTAGATCACGGCGACAACCGTGAGCCCGATGGCGAACATATACCCCATCCAAATCCAGGGATCGTCTATTCCGAACATGATCGATAACCTCTCCCCTCGGCGACTAGCACCAGAAGGCATCACTCGCCCTGCTCAGGCGGTCTAGGGGGATTGATTGGATTCTATATAAATTGTTATATGTTAGTCTGCCGCACACTAGCATGCTACATATTAGCAGGTCAGAAGACCCGTTTGTCCACCACACGTTTGGCCTTGCCCTCGGAGCGTGGCAACGAGCCCGGCTCCACCAGCTCCACGGTGACACCCACGTTCAACGAGCCACGCAGCTTATGTGTGACCCTTTCCTTGATAGCATCTAGCTCGAACACCCGATCGCCGAAGGCCTCCGGCCTCAGCTCGGCCCTCACCAATATGGTGTCTAGAGCGCCCTTCCGGTCCACTACGATCTGGAACTCGTTCCCCACTTCGGGGTTGGTCATTAGGCAATGCTCTACCTGTGACGGGAAAACGTTGATCCCACGTATGATGATCATATCGTCCACACGGCCCTGGATGCGGCCGATGCGCGGATGCGTCCGGCCGCAGGAGCAGACTTCCTCATGCAGAGTGGTGATGTCTCCCAGCCGGTATCGGATGATCGGTAAGGCCTCCTTCTGCAGCATGGTGATGACCAGTTCGCCCTTTTCCCCAGGTGCTACCGGCTCTTCGGTGACCGGGTCGATGACCTCGACCAGGGCGATATCGCTCCACACGTGTATTCCCTTCTGCTCGCTGCACTCGCACCATAACGGTCCAGAGAGCTCGCTGGCGCCGTAGATGTCTATGGCCCGGATGCCAAGCCACTCCTCCATGCGTTCCCGCATGCGCTGGGACCAAGGCTCGGCGCCCAATATTCCAAGGCGGAGCTTCGTGTCGTTCTTGATGGAGACGCCCATCTTTTCGGCCACCTCACCCAAATGTAGGAGGTAGGAAGGAGTGGCTGCGATCGCGGTCACCCCCATGTCGCGGATGAGGTCGATCTGTCTCTCGGTGTTCCCGGTGGACGCAGGGACCACCGCGGCACCGACCTTCTCGGCGGCGTAGTGCAGGCCCAGTCCTCCGGAGAACAGCCCGTAGGTGTAACTGACCTGCAGCACGTCATCGGTGCTGATCCCGGCGGAGACCAGTCCTCTGGCAACGGATTCAGACCAATTCTGTATGTCGTTCTGGGTATAGCCGACGATGGTGGGCTTCCCGGTCGTACCGGAGGAAGCGTGGTATCGGACCACCTCCCTGGGGCTGGCCAGGAATAATTTGTCCGGGTAGCCGTCCCGCAGGTCCTTCTTGGTCATGAACGGGAGCTTGGTAACGTCGGCCAGTGTTCGAATGTCCTCGGGTGTGACCCCCTTGTCCATCATCTTCTGGCGGTAGAAAGGGGAGAAAGTGTAGAGCTTGTAGACCAGCATCTTCAGCTGCTTGAGCTGCATTTCCTTAAGCTCGCTGACCGGCATGTCCTCGATCCTAGGATTCCAGTAGACCATTCTTCATCCCCTCTATCAAAATAGATACGGCTTTGCTAAGCCCAGTTCATCTGATGCGTTCCTCACAATAATGTTACGAGGCAACGTTCCGGCTGGCATGGCGTGCCTGGTGATAGCATGTAGCATATAATACATTTCTCAGACCAAGCTCGTTTCAATGGAAGGTGGTGTTGTCCAGCAGGCGCAGCCCGCCCTTGAGCAGATTCTCAATGCCCTTCTCGATGTCCTCTACCCGTACGATCAGCACCGCGTAGGGTGGATTGCGATATCCATACCCATACTCGATGTTGACCTCCTTCATGTGGTCCGTAAGGTCGAACAGGCCGCCTGGCCGGTCTTCCATCTGGATGGCCAGCACCTCGGTGAACTTGACGACGAAACCTTCCTTGGTAAGCAGGTCCCGGGCCACTTCCGGCCGATCGACCAGTACGCGAATGACGCCGTAGCCAGCACCCTCAGCGATGCTGAAGCCCAGAATGTTTATCCCTCCCTCCTTCAGCACATTGGCCACCGCCCCCAGGCGGTTAGGCCGATTCTCCGAGAAAATGGAAAGTTGCTTTATCCTGTACTTGTCGCTGTCCGTCATCAGTATTCCCTCCTATCCACCACTCTCTTGGCCTTGCCTTCGAATCGGGGAAGGGTGCCAGGCTGTACCAGCTCAACTTTGGCCGATACGTTCAGCGTCCCCTTCAACCGGTTGGATATCCTTTCTCGCAGGGCGTTGAGCTCGATGATGTTGTCCGTGAAGGCCTCAGGCTTGAGCTCCACACGCACCAGCATGTTGTCCATATGCCCCTTGCGGTCCACAACGAGCTGGAACTCGTTGCCCAGCTCGGGGTGTTGCATCAATGAATGCTCCACTTGCGAGGGGAATACATTGATTCCGCGAATAATAATCATATCGTCCACCCGGCCTTGTATCCTGTTGATGCGCGGGTGCGTCCGGCCGCAAGCACAGACCTCATCATTAAGAGTGGTTATGTCGCCCATACGGTAGCGGACGATGGGCAGCGCCTCCTTCTGCAGCATGGTTATGACCATCTCCCCTCTCTCCCCCGGTCCCAAAGGTTCACCGGTGTCGGGATCGACGATCTCCACCAACGCCAGATCCCCCCAGATGTGTATTCCCTGCTGTTCCGAGCATTCTGAAAATAGCGGTCCGGAGAGTTCGCTGGCCCCATAGCAGTTTATGCCCTTGACGCCCATGGTCTCGTAGATGCGATCACGCATACGATCGCTCCACGGCTCCGCACCCAGAAGCCCGATGCGAAGTTTGGTGTCCTTCTTGATATCGATGCCCATCTTGGCCGCCACCTCTCCCAGGTACATAAGGTAGGAGGGAGTGGAGGCTATGGCCGTGACCTCCAGATCACGTATGAGCTCGATCTGTCTCTCGGTATTGCCGGTGGACGCCGGCACCACCACCGCTCCCATCTTCTCGATGGCGTAGTGGAATCCCAGCCCTCCGGAGAACAGTCCATAGGTGTTGCTGACCTGGATGACATCGTCCTTTCCTAGGCCGACGGAGGTCATGGCCCGGGCCAATGATTCTGACCAGTTCTCCAGGTCGTTACGGGTGTAACCGACGATGGTTGGCTTCCCAGTCGTACCGGAGGAAGCGTGGTAGCGCAAGAGCTCGCTGCGGTCGCACATGAACAGTTTGTCCGGGTAGCCGTCCCGCAGGTCCTTCTTGGTCATGAACGGAAGCTTCTTCACATCAGCCAACGTTTTGATGTCGCTCGGCATCACCCCCGCCGCCCTCATGCGCTCGTGATAGAAGGGGGAGAAGTCGTACATCTTATGCGTCTGTAACTTTAGCAACTTCAATTGGAGACGGTCCAACTGGGCGCGTGGCATCTCCTCGATATTGGGGTTCCAACTTATCAAATCAAATCCTCCCTGGATGGCGTCAGAGGTCATCAGGACGATTCACGGACTGTCACTGCTCCCGCGAAGCGTGTAGGGTGATAGCATGGCGCTTATATATTCTCTCTCGGACGATCTTCCTTCATGCTGGGGAGAGGTCTCCCGGACAGATCACCTTCTCAACCAAAGCGCCCCCCAGTGACCGTCTTTGCCAGGTCCAGGCCGGATATGATCCTGGTAGCGGGCCAAGCGGCGATCAGGCCCAGCAGGAAGGTCATTCCCACGATCACCCCGTACCCGTACCAATCTGCTGGGTGCAGTATGGTGCGGTACAGGGGGAAGAAGGTGCGAAAGCTCTCATTGAGCCCCTCCATCACCCCAAATAAAAGAGGTATGGCCAGCAGTGAGCCCAAGGTCACCAGTAGGACCACCTCCAGGTACACGCTGCGGCCTACGTCCCTCCGTTGATATCCAAGTGCCCTCAACTGTCCGTACTCCACCCTCCGCTCCAGTACGCTCACGTAGACAATGTTGGAAATGGCTATGGCCGATATTAGCACCGAGATCAGGCCGAAAATGTATAGCACCTCGTTATAGCTGGACATCATGTCCAGCATGCCCGATTCCAGGCTGTTCCTTTCTTGAACATCGGCCACGATCGGTGAGGCCAGTAGGGAGGCCTTGACCGCGTCGAGATCCCCCTCCTCAACCAAGAGGTACGCTCCGCTGTACACCTGGCCATCGGACAGGGCCTCGGCCACCGAACCATCAAAGAATATCTGACCTATGGAATCAAAGGTCACCCCTACAACGGTCACCTCGGTCTGTCCCTTGGAGGTCAATAGGGATAATCGGTCCCCAACCCCCAGCGAGGTATCTTTGTTGAACAAGTAGGACACCATGGCCTCCCCCGGAGAATCGGGGGCGATGCCTTGACTGAGCGAAAAACGATGGAGGTCCTGTTCCCAGTCCAGACCAATTGCGACGGCAGTTCCGTTCTCTTCCGCCACCCAATCCACGGCCATACGGGCCACGGGGACCACTTGGAGCACTCCCGGTCCACCCAGCCCCTCGGCGGTGAAGTGGTCGACCGGATAGGCGAGATCGGTCATCAGGTCCCATCCTTCCCCCTCCTCCACCGTAGCCACGATGGAGTTCTGAAAGCTAGCCATCATAAGGAAGCTCATGCTCCCCATGACCACAGAGAAAGACACCGCCAGGACCAACAGGGAGGTCCGGCCTTTCTGCCGGGTCATCTTTCGGACGGCGTACAATAACATGTAATTGGCCCTGCGGGGCTTGGAGATCCTGCCCCGGCCCTTGGTCCTCTTCCCTACCAGTCCCGCCCCCTTGATGGCCTGTTCTGGCTCCATCCGCAACGTTCCCCAGACAGCTATCAGGCTGGCCAGGACCGCGGTGAGAGGGCCGAAGAGGCCACCGATTATGAAATATGAAGGTTCCAGGATGATCTTTGCTGACGGGGCGCTGAACATTAATTCCACGTAGTAATCCGACAGTGCCTGGCCTATGGGCAGGCTCACAGCCAGGCCCAATAGGGAACTGATGCCCCCTACCAGCAAGGCCAAGTAAAGGTAGGAGAGCAGGATGCTCCCTCGTCCGTAACCCAGGGCGCGCAGGATGCCTATCTCCCTGCGCTGTTCCTGCACCATGCGGGCGAAGGATGAATAGACCACGAAGAAGGCCACTATCAATATGAGGCCGGCGATGACCCCCATGAAGGAGTCCCCTTGCCCAAGGTCCTCCTTGATCAATGCGTATCCGTAGATCTCCTCCTGGTGCAACTTGAAGAGAACGGTCTCACTGGCCAAGGCCAGATCGATCATTGCCTCTGCCCCCTGGTCATCCAGAAGGAAGACGAACTCATTGGCCGTATCTGTCCCTAGGCTGAAGCTGTCTTGCAGCCAGGTCATGGGTAGGTAGACCACGACCAAGTTACCCGGGACCGGATTGATCGACTGCGGATTGATGGGCAGGAAGAGGAACTCCGGGGAGTTGACCAGGCCAACGACCTCAAGTTCGTTCCATCCCCCTTCGGTCAGGATCGAAACGCCGTCCCCCAGGGCGATCCCGGCCTTTTCTGCGGACCCTTTCTCCAATATCGCCTCTCCAGGACCTTCGAACCAGCGTCCTTGGGCGAACTCAAGTTTGTTTATTCCTGGTGGGGCGTCGGTATCCAGGCCGACAAGCGTGGCGGCCATCTCTTTTTCTGCCAAGATCCTGGATGCTAAGTTCAACCGCGCCTCCGCCGCCTCAACTCCATTAATGCCTTCTAGATCATCCAGAATTTCAGTGGAAGCAAATCCCGTACGGACGATCAGGTCGTTCAGGTTCAACGCATCCACTCTCAGTTCTAGAGACTCCTCGGCGGATGGCATCATGGTCCCCATCCCAACGTACATCGAGACGGCTAGAAGTATCAGCAACCCCGCTCCAATGGCACGGAATCCCATCCGGCGTAGCTCCCGGTTCATTTTTCGGTATAGGTACCGGTTCATCGACCTGCCCCCGGCCCGGATATCCGCTCGATCCTGCCGGAACGCAAATACAATGTCTTATCGGCGAACTCTGCGGCCTCGGCCCAGTGGGTGACGGCGATGACCGTGGTACCGGTCTCTCTGTTCATGTTCCGCAGTAATGCCCAGACGGTCTCCCCGGTCTCGGCATCCAAATTGCCGGTGGGTTCGTCGGCGATAAGCAGTTCTGGCTGGCTGGCCAAAGCTCTGGCCACTGAGACCCTCTGCTGTTCCCCTCCTGACATCTGGTCCGGGAACTTGGCCTCCATTCCCTCCAATCCCACCATATGAAGGTACTTCAGGGTCCGCTCCCTCAATTCCTGGGGGTCTTTGATCCTCAGGGCCAGCCCGATCTCCACGTTCTCGAGCACGGTGAGGGTGGGGAAGAGATTGAAGAACTGGAAGACGAAACCGATGGAATCCGCCCGGAATCTGGTGGCTTGGGCGTCGGTCATGGCGCTGATGTCCTTGCCAGCCACCCGAACCTGGCCGGAGGTAGGGCCGACCAGTCCCGAGATTATGTTCAGCAGGGTGGTCTTGCCCGAGCCACTGGGGCCAAGCACGACCACGAAGCTACCCCGCTCGATGCTCAGGCTGACTCCGTTGACCGCTCTTACCGCCCGTTCCCCGTTACGGTACTCCTTGACCACATTCTCCAATACCACTATCTCATCCATGGCGGATTATTGATATGTTGTTGGGGAATTAAAATACCCCTCGTTCCTCTCAAAATTTCTTACGAGGATATTGCCCTTCGAGATACCGGTCCTTTAGTTTCTGATAGCTCAGGGCGCTCCTTTCGGCCTTCTCCCTGATGCTGCTGTCGTTATGCCGAACGACCTTTCCCGGCAGTCCCATCACCACTGATCGAGGCGGAATAACGGCCGTGCTGGTCACCAAGGCGTTGGCCCCGACGATGCACTCATCCCCGATGATGGCACCTTCAAGTATCGTAGAATTGATGCCGATTATGCAGCGGTCGCCCACGATGGCGCCGTTGATGACCGCTCCGTGGCCTATGGTCACGAGCATGCCAATGACAGTTGGAAAATCAGGGCCGGTATGCAACACTGCACCCTCCTGAACGTTGCTACCTGCCCCCACTCGTATGCTGTTGGCATCGCCACGCAGAACCGCCGTGGGCCAGATGGAGACCCCTTCTTCCAGTTCAACATCACCGATTATCACCGCGGTGGGGTCTACGTAGACCTTGCGTTCGACCATAGGATAGAGAGTGACTTGAAAAGATAAAACGTTGGCCTTACTTCTCGGCCGGTTTGGGAGCAGAGCCGGGGCGCCTCGCGGTCACCCTCTTGGGGAAGTATTTCAAGAGAATGATATCTCCGATGGCCTGTATCCAGCGGAAGGGTACGTTGACCGCCTTGGAGTCCTCCACCAGCAGGGGGTTGGACTCGCTGACGAAGAGACCGTCAACCTTACGGTTCTCCACATCGATGACCAAATTGTTCACATTTCCCAGGAACACTCCGTTGGGCGTGTACACCTGCATCCCTATAAGTTCAGAAGCCTCCTCTAACATTGGCACTCCCTGGTCAGATATCGCAATCTTCTATTAAAAAGATTATCAGAAGCTTGGCTCGGATGGGCGCTCGATATCCATGGGCAAGCAGTTATGAGCGAAGCACGCCATCACACATCGCGGGACAGAGATGCGGAAACGGGGCTCGGCATTATTGGTGCTACTGGTAGCAGTGATGCTGTTGGCCATATCGGGATGGGCATTGGAAGGTGGCCTGAGGATCCCGGAGATATTTCCGGATGAAGGGGCCCAGGACGTCCCTGGCGTCCAGGGTAATATGACCGTGCACTTCATCGATGTGGGCCAGGGCGACTCCGCTCTCATCATCACCCCTGATGGGAAGAACGTGCTGATCGACGCTGGTGGTACCTATGCCCCGTCAGATCTGACAAGGTACATCAGCGATCGTGGGGTCGAGGTCCTCGACGCACTGGTCATCACCCACCCGCATGCTGACCATTTGAGCTATGCGGACGATGTGCTCGAAACCTTCGATGTACGCAGCGTCTACCACCCCGGCATGGACTATGGCTCGGTCGGCTACCAAAGGTTCCTGACGGCGGCAGAGGCGGAAGGTTGCCCCGTGTACACTGAAATGGAATTGGATGTTGGTGACGAACTGAACATAAGCGGGGCGGTCACCTTCCAGGTCCTTTGGTTGGATTCCCAGGCGGACAACGCCAACGACGCCAGTATCGTGCTCAAGGTCAGCTATGGGGAGAACGACCTGCTGTTCACCGGTGATATCGAGAACAACATCGAATCGATCATCCTCCATGACCAGCAATTCGATCTGAACGTAGATGTACTGAAGGTCTCCCATCATGGAAGCGACACCTCTACAACCCAAGAGTTCCTATCGGCAACCACCCCTGAGTTCGGGTTCATCTCCGTGGAGGAGGGGAACAGCTACGGCCACCCCCACTCCTCGGTGCTGAACAGGTTGGAGAGCAATTCCGTGCAGTACTTCACTACAATGGAGGAGGGAAGCATGGTGATACGTTGCGATGGTGAGAACATCTGGTTGATGTTCTGATCGGTCAACGTTCGACCGTTATCCCGCCTTGCCGTTATGGGGTACGAAAAAGATGTTCTGTAACCCAGAAGGATTGTGATAAAGGTTATATACAGATGAATCTCAATACGGTTTTGTAGTAACAATGCACAACCGATTTGAGAGGTCTCTCGATGAGCGATGACGAACTCACTGAGATCAGGAGACGAAAGTTAGAGGCATTGATGGGAGAAAATAACGATAAAGGAGTGAAGAAATTGTCCGGAGTCACTGAGGTCAAGGATAGCAATTTCGAGGAATTCGTCAAGAGCGCGCCCATAATCATCGTTGATTGTTGGGCCCCCTGGTGTGGTCCCTGCCGCATGCTATCTCCGATAGTGGAGCAATTGGCAGAGGAGTTCGAGGGCAGGATCAAGTTCGGTAAGATGAACACTGACGAGAACGAGAACACTCCAATGAAGTTCAACATCACGGCAATTCCCACCATGCTGGTCTTCAAGAACGGGGTTCAGGCCGATCGTATCGTTGGTGCGGGAAACAAGGACTTCATGCGACAGAAGTTCTCGAAGTATCTCTGATCCACTGGTTGAGCGCCCAAACCTCTTAAGCAAACCGTTTATCCTCACACTTTCATTTTACGGGGGGTTAGAATGGATTACGACGTTATTATCATCGGTACCGGCCCGGCAGGATTGCAGGCGGCCATACACGCTTCAAGGAAGAAGGTCAAGGTCTGTGTTCTCGGGAAGATCGAGAACAGCGCTCTTCAGAAGGCAGATGTCGAGAACTATTTCGGGGCTCGCCCTATCAAAGGCCGCGAAATGCTGCAGATCGGTCTCGAAGCCGCCCGGGAGTTCGGCGCCGATCTATTGTCAGAAGATATCCTTACAATAGAAA
>SPCU01000026.1 GCA_004525545.1 Methanomassiliicoccus sp.
GCCCCGGGCCTCGCTCGGGTATCTTTTAGGGGCGGCGGCCCTAGCTCTGCAGAGAGCCGGGCTTTGCCAGCCGCATCGCGATATGATCGCGGCCGTTCCTCGCCTTCGTTCTTACGTTCAAAGCGTCTTGGCCGAGGTACCAGCCAATCGTAATCCGGCCAAGAAGATCGCTGTCGCCCTGCGGGAGGGCGTGGCGGTCATCTACTCGCCCAGGAACATTCGGTCGGTAGCTCTTCGCTGGCAGAACCAGATAAACGAGAACGCCAAGGCGGTGGCCTTCTCCGGGGAGATACCGGAGATGAACCACAACCAACTGGTCGGTTGGTTGGAGGGTGGAAAGGGCTGCTCCTGCCGTCCCGTCTTCCTGTTGCCGGCCGATTCTCACCCCACGGTGCAGAAGATGACCGAGGTCACCCTGCAGATGTTCAACGAACGGGGTCTGGACCCGGTGATGGCGACCCTGCCCGGCAACGGCCTGATGGACAACGTCCTGCAGGGGATCGTACTGGGGGACATGGTCAGTTACTATATGGCGGTCCTGAAAGGTGTGGACCCAGCGCCGGTAACGGTCATCAAAGAGTTCAAGGAACGCATCTGCCACTAAACCTTTCCTTTCTTTCCCGCACGCAGCGCTTCCTCTATCTTATCCAGCTCACCCTGGGAGTTGCGGAACCACTCCGTGCTCCAGGTCCGATGCAGCTTCCATCCCAGTCTCTCCAGCTGCGTCTGGCGTATGCGGTCCCTATCCCTGACCGTCCTTCCGGAAAGGTAATGCGCCCCGTCGCATTCGATCCCCAATAGGAACCTTCCCGGTTCCTCCGGGTACTCGACGGCCAGATCTATCCGGTAGTCCGAGGTGCCCACGTCCTTCTTGATCCGATGTCCGCGGGCCTCCAACGCTTTTCCCAACTGCTCTTCGAAGGGCGAACTATCCTCCCAGGAGCGTCCGGCGGGCAATGGCAACGCCCGACGGTCCCCCGCGGCCTCGGCGAAAGCGAGATACTGTTTCAGAAGGCGCGTTCCCGCGCTCTTCGACCCTCCAAGGTCGATGTCATCGGAACCTATGGAGGAAACGATGTCCAAGCACTGCCTCGCTCTGGTGATGGCTACGTTCAACCGCCGTTCACCGCCGTCCTTGTTCAGCGGTCCCAGGTTCAGCAGGAACTTGCCGTTCTCGTCCCTCCCGTAACCGACGCTGAGGATGATACGGTCACGTTCGTGACCCTGCACGTTCTCCAGATTGTAGAGCAGGAACGGCTCTCCTTCCTCCGAGCTCAGTCTCTCGTCCAATCCCTTGTCGCCATGGCGCAGTTCCATGAGCGACTGGTCGATCGCTTCCATCTGAGCCTCTGAGAAGGCGATGACCCCCAGGGACCTGCCGTCCTGACGGGCGTAATGCTCCTTGATCATCCTGGCCACGACCTTGGCCTCCTCCCGGTTCGTCCTGCTCCTTCCGCGGTCGAAGACACCTTGGGGAACGAGCACGTGATGCACGCCGAACCCCTCCCTGCCGAACAGGGGGCTGGGGAAGGTGTTCAACCGTCCGCCGTAGAACTGGAGGTTGGAGAAGGCGATGAGCGATTCGTCCCGGGACCGGTAATGCCACATGAGCATGCGGCGGGACATTCCGCAGGTCTCGCATTCGTCGAGTATGCTTTCCAGGTCCGGCTCCTCGACCTCTTCGTCCGCGGAGATGGTGAAGAAGGAGGTGGGGGGCATCTGCTTACTGTCGCCCACCACGATCACCTGTTCCCCTCTGGCGATGGACCCGATCGCGTCCTCCGGGGAGATCTGCGAGGCCTCGTCGAAGATGACCACGTCGAACCTGGTCCGTTCCCGGTCCAGGAACTGGCTGACGGAGAGGGGGCTCATGAGCATGCATGGTTTTACCAGCCCGATGAGGTCCCAGCACTCGCTCATCATGGTCCGCACCGCCTTCCTCTGCCGCTTCAGTTTGGACAGGCGGGCGATCTCCATCCCCTGCTTCTGCAGCAAGGCCTGGTCCGCCCCTGCCCTCCGCTTCCTCAGGTTCTCCTCTATTTTGATCTGGACCCGCCGCCTGCTGCTCTCGATATAGAGCTTGTCCAGCTCGTTGAACTGCCAGATGAGCCCCATCTGACGCTCCCTTCGGAAGCCATGCAGCGAAATATTAGAGGCCAACGCCTCCTCGGTCCACAACCGGCGGAACCTCTTCTGGAAAGCGGGCAGCATGCTCTGGGCCGGGACACGGCCTTCCCGAAACTCCTTCATCATGTCGGAGAGGCCCAACGACTCCATCCTCTGGACCAAGGACCTCAGGTCCAGCCATTCCTGGTAACGGAACCTTTCCTCCCAGGCCCCATCGGTCCAGGTTCTCAGGTCCTCTAGATGGGCGTCGCGCAGGGGCCGCCCGTTCAGCCTATGTTCGGGAAGGAACCGCCCTGCCAGAATGTTCAACGCTGGATCGAAGCGCTCTAGGTAATGCTCCAGATCCACCGCCGTGTCCTTGATCTCCAGCGGTACGGTCTCCGAGGTCAGGACTTCTAGCACCGCACCGTTCATCAGGACGGCATGGACTATACGGAAGTTCCTGGTCCAATAAAGACGGTCGACCAGTCCCTGGAGCTCGCTCCCCTCGCCGGAGAACGAACCTCTGAGCGAGGTCGTCAGCTCATCGCGCTTGACCTTCCATTCCTCCAGGGACCGCTGGTAGCGCTCCACGCTGCCCACCATGGTCCTGGCCTGGAGGTAGGTCATCTCATGGCCGGAGATCTCCTGAAGGATCTTCATGTCCCGACGAAAGCCACCTTTTAGAGCGCGCATCCCGCCCGAGTACTCCACCTCGAAACGGTGCTTGAAGGTCTTTCCGTCCAGATGCAGTATGTCCCGGGAACCCATGTCCAGAAGGGCCTTCTCCAGGGTCACGATCTCCTGGTGCAAGGCCAGGCCCTCCTCGGCCGTTCCAAGCAGCAGTTCCAGGTCGCCCTCCAACCATTCCTTGCGGACGGACGGTCGCACGGCCAGGTCCTTGAACAACTGGCGCCATCGCCGTACCTCGGGCAATGATTCCGGATATGCCAGGCCGAGCGCCCGGGCGGCCGATGGCAGTGCGCCGAAGAGCTTATCGCGCGCCTCGATGACCGACCGCAGCTCCTCCTGCACCATGGCCTGAAGCTGGTCGCTCCACTCCGTCCCTGTTGCCCCCGACCATGGATGCGACTCCTCGTAGAACGCCTGGGCCATCTGCGAGAGGCGGTTCACCCCCGCTTCCACCTTGCCCAGCCGTTCATCGTCCACATCCAGTAGGCCAGAGAGCTTGAACTGGAGGTCAGGCGCGTCGGGTAGCGCGGAATACAGGCCGATCATGCTGAAGGCGCTCATCCCTTGCAATCGCCCACGGGGGGCGTGCAGTGCTCTCACGTAGTCGGCCAATTCCTTACGCACGGTCACGAGGTCCCGGACCTCCGGCACCGTCCGCCCGATGCCTTCGACGGCATCCAGGCTGGTGGCGATCTCCTTCACGATGTCCATCCGGTTGCGCTTAGGATCATGCAGCTCCAGACACCAGTCGCCCAATCCACACTTCTCCAGATTTCCGCGCACCACGTCCAGGGCGGCCATCTTCTGGGAGACGAAAAGTATCTTCTTGTCCTGGGCCATCAGCTCGGCCATCATGTTCGTGATGGTCTGGCTCTTGCCCGTTCCTGGGGGACCCTGCAACACGAAGCTGACCCCGGCCAACGCCGCCTGGATGGCCTCCTGCTGGCTGGAATCGGCGTCCAACACCTGGAATGAATCCTCCGGGTGCAAACGGGAATCGTAGTCCTCGGGGGAGAGCACCCCGGAGGGCTCAGGCGGCAACGCTGAAGGGTCTCCTGACAACGCCCTGATGACCGGAGAGGCCGTCAGAGCGCCTCCTCCGGTCTCCAGGTCGGCGTACATGAGCAGCTTGGAGAAATGGAAAAGTGCCAGATACGAGGCGGTGGTGACCTGCCAGCCAGCGCTGGCCGGTAATGAGGACCGCAATTGTTCCAGAACGGAGCGCAGATCGAAGCCGTTGTCCATATCGAAGTCGGGCAATCTCAGGCGAAAGTCCATATCCAGCCTCTTGCGCAGGCTAGGATTGAACACCGCATCCTCGTCCAGGGGGACAAGACGGTACGGGGAGAATGAGTTCTGCCTTTCCAGGCTGACCGGCAACAGGAACAACGGCGATTCATTGAACTCCTCACTGCCCGCGTCCTCCTTCCACAGGAGGGAGCCGATGGAGACGAACAGGATGTTCACCCCGTGATCGGAGCGGTACGTCCGAGATCTGGTTCTCAGGTTGTACAGCACCTTTTCGATAGGCTGCTCCGGTGCATGGGGCGTCACCAATATACTGGCGCCGGTGATCTCCGATCGGGCGTCAGGGTCGGTGATCACGGTGAACTGCTTCCCCTGATCGAGATCCCGATAAAGAGCGGCGGGATCGGGCATCGCTATGGTCAGGGTGGAGGCCTTATGCTTGCGAAACCTGATCAGAGGGTTCCGATTGGAAACGTCTAGCAGTCTGTTCTTCCATAGCTCGACCTTCTTGGCCACCAGTCGCTCCGCCTCTGTCATATCGCTCCACCTTCCGCAAGGTCTGTGGTCTAATAAATGATTGGACAGCATGATCAACAGGCAAAATATGGGGGGACGCCAACATTTTTAACCCCTCCTCATAATGAGGGTTCAAGTGACCTTATGAAAGAGGACGCGTACTGGATCCGGGACCAGGTGCAGAAGCACAACAAGTGGTTCGAAGAGTCTTTGCCTATGATAGCCTCCGAGAACCTGATGAGCCCATTGGCCAAAGAGATGATGATCTCTGACTTTCACGACCGCTACGCCGAGGGACTTCCCGGCAAGCGTTACTACAACGGTAACATCTACGTGGACAAGGTCGAGCTGAAGTGCATCGAGCTGGCCCAACGCATTTTCAAGTGTCAGTTCGCCGACGTCCGACCGATATCCGGCACCGTGGCCAACATGGCCGCGCTGATGGCCCTGACGAAACCGGGCGAGACCATCACCTGCACCTCGCTGGACCACGGGGCGCACATCTCCACCGCTAAGTTCGGAGCGGTAGGATTCCGCGGTGTGAACACGGTCACCTATCCGTTCGACACCAATGACATGGTCATCGACGTGGACGGCGCGGCCAAGCTGATACGCGAGGTAAAGCCGAAGGTGGCGCAGTTCGGTCTTTCCGTTTTCCTGTTCCCCGCTCCCTTGAAGGAGCTGAACGACGTTTTCAACGAGGTCGGCTGCACCGTCTGGTACGACGGGGCGCATGTCCTCGGGCTCATAGCCGGCGGCAGATTCCAGGACCCCCTGCACGAGGGCGCCCACGTGCTGACGGCATCCACTCACAAGACCTTCCCCGGTCCCAATCACGGGATCGTGCTGGGACATAACCTGAACGAGGAACTGAGCAAGAAGCTCAGCTCCGCGGTGTTCCCCGGGGTCACCTCCAGCCACCACCTGCACGCCATGGCCGCCCTGGCGGTCACCATGGCCGAGTGGGAGATATACGGTGAGAAGTACGCCGCCCAGGTATGCAAGAACGCCAAGGCGCTCGGGCAGGCGTTGTACGAACTGGGAGTGGAGGTCCTCTGCTCGCACAAAGGGTTCACAGAGAGCCACACCATCGCCGTGAACGTGGCGGAGCACGGTGGCGGCAGCGAGGCCGCCAACCTCATGGAACGGGCCAACATGATCGCCAACAAGAACATGATCCCCGGGGACAAGAGCGCCATGAACCCCTCGGGCATCAGGCTCGGGTCCCAGGAGCTCACCCGGGTGGGGATGAAGGAGAGCGAGATGAAGGAGGTCGCCGCCCTCATCCATCGCGTGGTGGTCAAGAAGGAATCGCCAGAGGTCGTCAAGAAGGACGTCATGGCCTTGAAGCGCAACTTCACCAAGGTGCGCTACTGCCTGAACGAGGGCGAGGAAGCCTACGCCTACCACAAGCTGGTCTGAAACCCTTTCCTCTAAAACCTCTTAATGAAGCTCATTTTCCCAATTTTAAAAGCATCTCACAGGCCATGCACCGTTCGTTAAGCGTCGGTTCCCCGCAGCCGCAGGTGGACAACTGTGCTTGGGGGAAGCCATCCCTCATCAGCGGCCGCAATCGGTCGAAGCTTCCGAGAATGGAGTGACGGGTGCCGGGGTGCCTGTGCTCCATGCCGTCAACGATGTCCCGGTACTCGTTCCTCAAGGCGTGGACGGCGTAAGGGCATTCGGCGTCGGAGAACGGCAGCTCGGTCAGCAGAGCGTAGAGGTACGTCTCCTTCTCCGGTATGGTGCGCAACGGTTGCCCGCGCGGCACCAGACCGGGTTGGACGCGTTCGTGTGGTCCCAGACGGGCCAGCCTTTCCACGTCCCCCCTCATGAAGTTCATCAGGATGGACTGGGCCATATCGTCAAGGTTGTGCCCCAATGCCAGCACGTTCACGCCCAGCTCCTTGGCGGCGAGGTTAAGGCAGCGCCGGCGGAAGACCCCGCAGTATGTACATGCCTCCTTCTCGCCCGTCCTTCCCACCATGCTGTCCAGCGATAGCTTGGTCACATCCTCGAAGGAGGTGACCACGTGCTCCAATCCCAATGAGGAACAGAGCTCGCGCACCTTGGGTATGGTCTGTTGGCGATATCCCTCGATGCCCTCGTCCACGGTGATGGCGGTGATACGAATTCCCTGGCGACAGCCCAGGATGCGGTGGAGCAGGTACAAGGCCGCTTGGCTGTCCTTGCCCCCGGAGGCCCCTACCCCGATGTGCACCTCCCCGTCCAACTGCAATTGCGATCGGACCTCGCGCTTCACCCTCTTCTCCACATATTCCAGGAAGTGGTCCTGGCAGAGGTGGGAGCCATTGTACCTGATGAAGGTCACGGCCGGAGCGGCGCACTTGGAGCAGCGCATTGCTCCGTTCACGCCGGCCGGGATAAAAAAGGTTTGCCGTCATTTTTACCGTTCCCCAGGAAACCTTTTAACTACGGTACGGCCTTGATGTGGCCGGAGACCATGCAGGAGATTTGGACCGAGAAGTACCGCCCACGAAAGCTTTCGGACATCGTGGGTCAGAAGGACATCGTTGAGAGGTTGACCTCCTATGTACGCTCTGGCAACCTCCCGCATCTAATGTTCGCCGGTCCGGCCGGCACTGGCAAGACCACATCCGCCCTGGCCATGGCCAAGGGGATGTACGGTGAATCGTGGCGCGACAACTTCATCGAGCTCAACGCCTCCGACGAAAGGGGGATAGACGTGGTACGGGGCAAGATCAAGGAGTTCGCCCGCACGGCACCCCTAGGTGGTGCCGACTTCAAGATCATCTTCCTGGACGAGGCGGATGCGCTGACCTCGGACGCCCAGGCCGCCTTGAGGCGGACCATGGAAAAGTACAGCCGCAACTGCCGTTTCGTGCTGTCGTGCAACTACTCCTCCAAGATCATCGAGCCCATTCAATCCCGCTGCGCCATCTTCCGATTCAGGCCCCTGAGGAGCGAGGATATCAGGCTATGCCTTCAGAGCATCGCTGAACGCGAGGGAGTGAACATAGACGATATCGCTTTGGATGCCATAGTCCACGTGGGCCAAGGGGACATGCGCAAATCGATCAATTCATTGCAGGTCGCGGCCACCATCGGCAAGGATATCACCATCGAGGTGGTCTACCAGGCCACTGGCAATGCCCGCCCGGAGGAGGTCGTGGACATGGTGGAGACCGCCTTGTCGGGTGACTTCATAGGTTCCCGCGCGAAGCTGGACGAAATGATGATCACCTACGGACTGAGCGGACAGGACATCGTCAAGCAGATCCACCGCTCCTTCTACGACCTGAGCATACCTGACCGGGATAAGATCAAGCTGATCGACCGCACAGGCGAGATCGAGTTCCGTATCGTGGAGGGGAGCAACGAGCGCATTCAGTTGGAGGCGCTCCTCGCCTACCTGGCCCTGGTTGGTAAGGATTAAAGATAGCCAACATATTTATACCGGCTTCTTATTTCAAGGCCGGAGAATGTAAATGGCGCGTTTCAAGGAAGCTGATGACAGGCTGTTAAACAAGAAGATCTGCCTGAGCTGCTATGCACGTAATGCCATCAAGGCCACCAGGTGCCGCAAGTGCGGATACACCCAGCTGCGCATGAAGGCTAAAGAGAGCCGTAAGGCTTAAACAAACCACCGAAACCCCTTCTTATACAAATTATCCATCCCACCAATTCATAGGATAGGATTTTTAATTCAGTTCGCATATGACCCAATGTCCGAACGCTTTGGGGGAATATCAATAAAGAAAATACTGGTCGTGGATGATAACTCCGCCATCCTGGAGATAGTATCCGAGCTCATATCCGCGGCTGGCTATCAACCAATGACCGCTTCCGGCGGTAAGGACTGCCTGGAAAAGATATCCAAAGATAAACCGGACCTCGTTCTCCTGGACATCAACATGCCGGATATGGACGGCTGGCTGGTCCTTCGCACCCTCAAGGAGAAGGGGTTGACCGAAGGCCTCAAGATCATAATGCTCACGGCCACCACCGATATCGGCACCGATATCTTCGGACTGCAGGACGTGGTATCTGGATACATCCGAAAGCCGTTCAACAACGACGAGCTCGGTGTCCGACTAAGAGAGGTGCTGGGGGACCAGCCTCCGGCGATGGAGGAGGTCAAGGTCGAGAAGGACCGCAAGGGCCTGTTCGGCTTCAAGCGCCGGAAGAAAGAGGAAACTGTCGGAATGGAAGTGGCTCGGATCAGTGCCAAGGAATACGACCTGCGCCAAGGCTTTTCCTACCTGGTCAAGGAGAGCAAGCCTCACAAGTCCTTCGAGATATTCGTGGACCAGGTCACTCACAACATTCAAGGTCTGTGCGTCACGAGGCAGCACCCCGACATCATGCGCAATGAATGGGGGCTGGAGAAGACGCCCATCATATGGCTCAGCAACCAGCTGGGCAAGGTCTACGTCAATCCATCGAACATCGGCATCCTCAGCGATACCGTCATACGCTTCGTGGAGAAGAGCGGGGACAGTGTGGTGATCATCGATGGCGTGGAGTTCCTCATCGTGAACAACGACTTCGAGAAGGTGCTGAGGATGATCCACCATATCACCGAGGCGGTGATGGAGAACCGTTCCCGACTGATAGTCTCGGTGGACCCCCGCACTCTGGAGGCCAGGGAGCTGGCGCTTCTGGAGCGCAACATGGAGATCATCGAGACGGAACCGGTAGAGACCAAGCAGCGATAGTTACGCTCAGGGGCGAACATCATGTCGGATCATATTATCACCAGGGTTTGGAGCAGAGAGGTATTGGACTCGAGGGGGAACCCTACCGTAGAGGCGCAGGTGGAGACATCTGTCCTGAAAGTTACGGCCATAGCGCCCTCGGGGGCGTCCACCGGAACGTTCGAGGCGCTTGAACTGAGGGACGGCGGCACCCGGTATGCGGGAAAGGGGGTCACCAAGGCGGTGAAGAACGTCAGGGAGCTCATCTCCCCCCGGCTCAAGGGCATGGACGTCACCGACCTGAAGGCCATCGATCTGGCGATGAAGGAGTTGGACGGCACCAGCAACATGGGCCTCCTGGGTGGGAACGCCACCACCGCGGTGTCCTATGCCGTGGCCGAGGCCGGGGCGCTGGCGAAGAACGTCGAACTGTACGAGCACCTGGGTTCCGGGAGCAGGGTGCTGCCGGTACCGACGATGAACGTCATCAACGGCGGAAAGCACGCCGGCAGCAATCTGAAGATCCAAGAGTTCATGATCGCCCCCTGCGGTCCGAGCACCTACTCCGAAGCATTGAGGGTCGGCACCGAGGTCTATCACTCATTGAAGCAGGTTCTGAAGAAGGAGTGGGGTCCACTGGCCATAAACGTTGGTGACGAGGGCGGCTTCGCTCCCCCGTTCGACACCAGCCGCCAGGCCATGGACACGCTGCTGAAGGCGATCGAGAACGCCGGCTACGTTCCAGGGAAGGACGTATATCTGGCCATGGACGCCGCGGCCAGCGAGTTCCATTCCAACGGCGTTTACGAGCTGGACGGAAAGAAGATGTCCCCCGGGGAGATGGTGGACTTCTATGTTGCTCTAAGTCAAGAATATCCGCTCATAAGCCTGGAGGACCCGGTGGAAGAGGACTCCTTCGAGCTCATGGCCGAACTGACCAAGAAGATCGGCAGCAAGTTGCAGCTGTTGGGGGACGACCTGTTCGTGACCAATCCGGTGCGCCTGCGAAAGGGGATCGAGATGGGCGCAGGGAACGCCTTGTTGTTGAAAGTCAATCAGATAGGGACGATCACCGAGGCCATGCAGGCAGCGGGGATATCCTTCGACCACGGTTACAACGTCATGGTCAGCCACCGTTCCGGGGAATCCGAGGACACCACCATTGCCGATATCGCCGTGGCCTTGGAATGCGGACAGATCAAGAGCGGAGCGCCGGCAAGAACGGAAAGGACCGCCAAGTACAACCGGCTTCTGCGCATCGAGGAGGAGCTGGGACCCAAGGCCAAGTTCATGGGTCGGGGCGCCTTCTTCTGATAGAGATTGAATAGAGCGCAGGGACATTGCCGGCCGATCGAGTGATGACATGAGCAAATTCTTCTCAGCCGATGACGAGGATATCCGCAAGGGATCGACGACGGACGTTTACTTCCAGCGGACGGAGGAAATACTGCGCAACAAGGGTCTGCTGGACACCCATACCTGCGCCGAGTTCACCGTCTCTTCCCTTCCTGAGGGATGGCCCTGGGCGGTGCTGTGCGGCAACGAAGAGATGGTCCGCATCTTCGAAGGCCGGAACGTCGACCTGTACGCGCTCCCCGAGGGGACGCTGTTCACTCCCCGTTCCAAGAAAGGCATCAAGCTGCCGGTGGCGCGCATTGAAGGACCTTACGGGCAGTACTGCTCCCTGGAGACGCCTTCATTGGGGTTCATCTGCTACGCCACGGGTGTGGCCACCATGTCCGCCCGCTGCAAGCTGGCCGCGGCCGGTCGATCGGTACTTTCGTTCGGCGTCCGCCGCATGCATCCGGCCATGGCCCCGGTCATCGACCGTTCGTCCTTCATCGGAGGATGCGACGGCGTGTCCTCCTTGAAAGGGGCGGAGCTGGTCGGTCGCCCGGCAAGCGGCACCATGCCTCACGCCCTGGTCATCATGATGGGCGACCAGAGAGAGGCCTTCAAAGCTTACGGGGAGATCATCGATCCCACCGTTCCACGGGTGGCGTTGACCGATACCTTCTGGGACGAGAAGACCGAGGCCATCATGGCCGCGGAGGAGATGCCCGGATTGCAGGCGGTCCGCCTGGACACGCCGGGATCGCGTCGCGGTTCCATGATCGATATCGTGCGCGAGGTGCGCTGGGAACTGGACCTTCACGGATATCCTAACGTCGGCGTGTTCGTGTCCGGCGGTCTGGACGAGGGGAAGATCAAGGAGCTGGTCACCGCTGGGGTCAACGGCTTCGGTGTCGGTACGGCCATAAGCAACGCGCCCACGGTGGACTTCGCCTTGGACATCGTGGAGAAGGATGGAAAACCGATATCCAAGCGGGGTAAGTTCGGTGGGCGCAAGTTCGTCTTCCGCTGCCCAGACTGTCTGGAGTTCGAAGTGTCCTTGGAAAAGGAACGCCCTCCGGTCTGTTCATGCGGCAAGGAGATGGTCTGGGCCGAGGTGAAGTTATTGGAGAACGGTCGGCGCTTGGTTCCCGAGGAGCCTGCCGAGAGCATCCGGGAAAGGGTGCTGCGCCAACTGGAGATCGCTTTGCTGTAGGGTGATGAGATGCAAGAGGAGTGGCTGACGGAACTGGAGATGGTCCATGACTATCAATTCCGAATAAGTTTCGACGACAAGGGTCTTGCGGACATCATGACCGACGAGCCTTTACCGGTAGGGAAGGGGGAACATCCCAACGCCACCCGTTTCCTGGCCGCGGCGGTGGGGAACTGCCTCTGCGCCTCCCTGGCCTTCTGCTTACGTAAGACCAAGACAGAACCGATATCCATCAAGGCCACGGTCCGGACGACACTGGGCCGGAACGAGAAGGGGCGTCTTAGGGTACAGGGCATGCAGGTGAGGATATTCCCGGAAGTGGATGACCAGGCGAAGCTGGAGCGTTGCCTTCCTCTTTTCCAGGACTTCTGCACTGTCAGCGCCGCGGTCAGGGAGGGAATCGATATCGAGGTCTCGGTCGAACCTCCGAAAAAATGATGGGCATAACCTATTTTAGAAGGTGGGGCATTTCCAATTCCTATGCTCGATGAGAAGGACCGGGCCATACTTACTGAGCTGGAGAGGGACTCTAGGCGTAGCACCAAATCCATCGCCAAAGACCTCAACATCCCCCGGGCCACGGTACACGAGCGCATTCGGCGCATGACCGAGAGGGGCGTCATCAAAGGCTTCACGGTAGTGCCGGACTTCGGGAAGCTCGGTGAGCCGGTCACCGCTTTCATCTTGGTATCGTTCCTCCCGAACAACAACATGTCCCAAAGGGAGCTGGCCGATAAGATCAGCCGTCTGAACGGAGTGCATGAGGTGCATCTTATCTCCGGCGAGCATGACATCCTGCTGAAGGTTCGAGGGGCATCCATGGAGCGCATCGGCGACCTGGTGATAGACAAGATACGACAGATGGACGGAGTGGGCCGCACTCTCACCTGCACCTGCTTCGCTACGGTCAAGGACGAGTGATCCCTCCTCCGGGGGGATTCCGTATCTTATTTAAAATCAATTGTTAACTAATATTGAGTAGGTGCTTGAAAATCGAGTAACGACCGGTTTCATTTTTATATGAAACGCATAGTGCTCTTTATCGTACTGGATAATATAAAAAATCGTATATGATGTTAAGGAAATCTTTAAAATACCTCAGGACGTTAGGCATTTTGTTCAGAAAAGTGTCAAGGGGTCGAGCTCTCCGTCCAGTAACTTTTGGGCTGCTGGTTTTAGGGCGGCATGATCTGAATATGGAGTGGTTTATTGCATAACGGTCAAATAGCGCAAGCTATGCTCAGATCGGAGGGGGAAGAGCTTAAACCCCACATGGAGGTCGTCAATAGAGGGCGGCTCATGGTACTGCCCGATCTGACGCTCGAGAACCATTCCAAGGGTCTTTCGATGTTCGGCGATTGGCGGGGGTTCACCGTTCTATGCACCTGTGGATCCTTGGTACGTTTGGACCAATCGATGGTCACGCGCAAAAGGTACATGGGCAAGCCTGTTGAATGTCATCAATGCCGGAACCGGCGCATCGCCTCGGAGCGGGAGGACCTGGACAACGAGTTTTACAATCGCGAGGGGGAATAACCCCCTCCGTCACCGTTCTTACGCGGTATTTAGAAAAAATCTTCTTATACATCCCCCTGAATTGATTTTTGCATCTCTTGAGGTTTTGAAATGGACATGATCATAATCGCCGGCTTCCTGGGCAGCGGAAAGACCACGCTCATCATGAACACTATTGGAATGATATCCGAGCGTACTGGTAAGAAGATCGCCATAATCGTCAACGATTTTGGGAACATAGGCATCGACGGAAAGGTGATGGAGAAGTTCGGACTGAAGGTCCAGGAGCTCCCCCGGGGATGCATATGCTGTACGTTGGGACCGAACTTCCTGGACACGGTGCGGACCATCAGCGACAAGTTCCAGCCGGACCTGATACTGGTGGAGCCGTCAGGCATCGCCGACCCGGATGCGATCCTGGCCACGATGGAGCACTACCGCGGATCTCCTCTGGGATACATCAAGGTGGTCATCCTGCTGGACACGGTGCGCTTCCCCATTCTCATCCAGGCCATGAAGAACCCGCTGAAATTGCAGCTGAGGGTGGCTGACATCGTCCTCATGAGCAAGGCTGACGAAGTGGACGCTTCGCGACTTGAAGAGGTCGAGAAATATGTACGCGCTTCGGTAGGCGATAAGCCGGTAATCCCAATTTCGAGCACCAACGGGCACAATTTGGATGTATTCGTTGAAAGATTAATGGGAGCATGATCACCGAGGACTTCGCAGCCTATGCCGCCCGGGTGCGAGTGAGGTTCGCCGCACCGACGGCTCCGGAAAGGATCCAGGAAATGCTAGAATCCTTCATGAGCGGGGTGGCCATGGACTGTTTGGAAGCTGGCACAAGGCTCATCGGGCACATCAAGAGCGTGGTGGAGAGCGACGATAAGCTCATCGCCTGCAGCGTGACCGATCATGACGCCAAGGTACGTTGCCGGGGACACTTCGAGACGCCGCAGACCAACGTGGATGTGATCATCAACGTCCTTCAGTACGGTCTGGCAAAGAAAGACCTGGTCCGCATCGTCGAAGGTTGCAGCGAACGCAACTTCACCGGCGCGAGTTCGATCGGCATCGAGGACCTGGAGATAGAGGAGAAGGACCTCATTCGGCTGGGTTGACCTTCTTCTTGGTCGTCCTTTTTGCCGGTGCCTTCTTAGGTACGGTCCCATCGGCGCTCTCGGTCCTCTTCACCACTTTCTTGGCAGCGGTCCTCTTCTTAGGGGTCTCAACCTCCCCCTCCGCCTTGGCCGCAGGTTTCTTGGCAGCGGCCTTTTTGACCGGAGCTTTCTTCGCCGCCTTCTTGGCCTTCGGCTTCTCCCCATCACCAGCTGACTCTGCCTTCCCCTTCTTGCTGGTAGGGCATTGCATATTGGCGCAGAACTGCCAGCCGCCCTTGCCCTTCACTCTCATGATGGGGGCTCCGCACTCCGGGCATTTATCGCCGGCGACCTGCAACACTCCGTATTGCGGCAGCGGATACGTCCGTTTGCATTCCGGATAACCGGAACAACCGATGAAGCGCTTGCCGGCGCGTGAATAGAGGACGCGCAGTTCCTTGCCGCATTCCGGGCAATCGCCCACGCTCTCCCTGCCCTTGTTGCTCTCGCAATCGGGATCGATGCATTGTATCTTGACCGGCGAGCCGCGACGGATGACCTTTACCATGGGCAGACCGCAGGCCTCGCACTTCTCTTCCGTCGGCTGCACCAATGCGCCGCCGGGCTTGGGGAAGGTGACGGTGCAGTCCGGATAACCGGTGCAGCCGATGAACTCGCTGCCCTTGCGGGTGCGAATGATGTGCAGGTCCTTTTTGCACTGAGGACACTCTCCGATGAAGCGCTGTTCCTGCAACGCCCCTCGTATCTCGTCGCCGATCTCCTTGCGGTTCTTGGTCATGAAGGCCACGATGTCCAGGAGCATCGCCTGGGACTCCTCGACGACCTCGGCAAGGGTCGATTCGCCATTGGCGATCGCGTCCATGTCCTTTTCCAGCTGAGCGGTCATGCGGCTCTCGGTCACGATCTTGGCGTGCTTCTGCAGCGCGTTGACCACCGCCATGCCGCTGAGCGTAGGAACGAGGTCGTTGCCATCGACGTACTTCCGATCGTAAAGTTTCTGGATGATGTCATGCCTGGTACTCTTGGTGCCCAGTCCCAGCTTCTCCATCTCCTGGAGCAGCGTTCCTTGGGAGTAGCGGGACGGAGGTCGGGTATCCTTGCGTTCGCAGCCCACCTCCTTCACCTGTACCTGGTCCCCTTCCTTAAGCTCAGGGAGAAGGACCTCGGTGACCCTCCAATAGGGATAGTACTTTCTCCAACCGGGGTACAGCACCCGGTAGCCATCGGCCCGGAACGGCTCGCCGCCCAGGTCCAGCACGCACTTGGCCGATTCGGAACGAGCCGACGGGGCCAAGGTGGCCAGGAACCGCCGGGTGACCAGTTCGTAAATGGTCCATTTCGCCCCTTTCAACTGCTTCTGGGTGGCCGCCTCCGTGGGGTAGATAGGTGGATGGTCGGTGGTCTCCACCCTGCCTCGGGACGGTCTGATACGTTCTTGGGCCAGGATCTCTTCCGCCTCTTTTCCCAGATCGGATCTCTTCAACTTTTCCAGAATGTTCTTGAGGCCCAGCGAGCGGGGGTAGACGGTGTTGTCCGTTCTTGGATAGGAGATGTAACCGGAGGTGTAGAGGTCCTCGGCCACCTTCATGGCCATGGACGGTGAGAGACCGAGCTTGTTGGCCTCGCTCAGCATGCTGGTGGTGTTGAAGGGCGGGGGAGGATAATCGTCCTTCTCCTTGCGCTCCATGGATGTGACGTTCCCCACGCCGCAATCGGCCTTCTTCCTGGATTCCTCGGCCAGCTTCTCGTCCTTGAAAGGGTTGGAAAGATGGTCGCCAAGGAAATACTGTCCCTTCTCCAATTTGGCGCCGACGGTCCAATAGGGTTCGGGAACGAACTCGGTTATCTCCTTATGTCGGTCGACGATCAGTGTCAAGGTGGGGCTCTGCACCCTTCCTACGGAAAGGAAATTGTTGCCCATCTGCCCGCTGGCCAATGATATGAAGCGGGTGAGGACCGCACCCCAGGCCAGGTCGATGACCTGTCTGGTCTCGGCCGATTCCGCCAGGCGGTGGTCCGGGGCGGTAAGTTCGTCGAAGGCCCGCTCGATCTCGTACTTGGTCAAGGCGCTGAACTTGGCCCTCTTGACGGACCTGGGCTGGTGCTCCATCAGTGAGACTGTCTCCAGGCCTATGAGCTCTCCTTCACGGTCAAAGTCAGTGGCGATGATGACCTCATCGCAATCGATGGCCAGCTCGCTCAGGGTCTGCAGGATGTTCAGGGCGGTCACGCGCTTGGCAGGGTTGGTCTTCACCAGTTCTAAAGGGTCCACCTTGGACCAGTCGTTTAACTCTGGGGGATAATCGAGCTCTATGATGTGGCCTCGCAGCCCCACCACGAAGAACTCATCGTCCCCTCTGTTGAACTGAAAGACCTGAACTCCCCGAACGCTCTTCCGGCGCGAGCCACCATCGGAAAGGATGGTGGCGACACGCGCCGCGGCGTTGGACTTCTCTGAGATGACCAGCCTTTTCATCGGTGGGGTATCAAGAGCGCCCATCTAAATAAGTTATCCATTGTTCCGGCCTGCGGCAGCCTTAATGCTCGTGCACATGCGGTTTGCCGTAATCATCGCTGATGCTCACTGGCGTTCGGTGCAGGGTGCGGTGGGTGACGCCTTTGACGCTGCCTAGTTCGTCAGACAATTGTCGGACATCCTTAACCGACCCGTTCACTATGAGCACCTCCAGGCACTGCTCGATATCAAGATGCACATGTATCGAGGACAGTATCTTCTGATGATGCTCGTGCTGGATGTCCATCAGTCGCTCCTTGACCCCTCCCTTGTGATGGCTGTAGAAAAGCGTGATGGTACCGAAGATCACTGCGTTCTCGTCCTCTTTGAGGATCTCCTTGGCCAAGGCGCTCCTTATGAGATCTCTGATGGCCTCGGACCGGGTGATGTACCCTTTGCGGTCGATGAGCTTATCGAAATCCTCTAGAAGCTCCGGTTCAAGGGATACACCTATCCTGGTGACATTGTCCATGGTACTCGGCTTGATATTATTCTAATCATTAATAATGCTATTCTGACACCCAAGATAAAATTATCAGGACGGTGGTCATACTGGATGATGACATGGACCTCTCCGAACTTCGTTCGCCACTGATCAAGTGTATCCAGCAGGAACTCCAGGGTGAGGTCGGGATACTCTTCTCCGGCGGTCTGGACAGTGCAGTGCTGACCGCTCTTTCCCGGGAGCACTGTCGACCGGTCCTCTATACCGTAGGCTATGCGAACAGCCACGACCTGAAGGCCGGGGAAAAGGGGTCGCAGGAGCTCGACCTTCCCTGGAAGGCCATAGTACTGAACGACGATGAGCTGCGAAAGGGCGTGCGCTTCCTGCGCACCCGGTTGGGGCTGAGCGATCCCCTCACCATATCGTTCGAGCTTCCGCTGTACTTCGTCTGCTCGCACGCAGAGGAGAGCATATTGGTCAGTGGGCAGGGGGCCGACGAGCTCTTCGCCGGCTACGACCGTTACCGCTCCATGGGGACGGATGA
>SPCU01000061.1 GCA_004525545.1 Methanomassiliicoccus sp.
CCCGATCTGACGAATGGTCTGCGTCTCCGAACGGGCTGAGAGGGCGTAGAACAGCTGGGAGAACACCATGGTGCAGAAGGCAACGGTCCGAGCGTGAACCACCGCACTCTCCCTGCCTAGGCTTTCGAGCGCCCCCTGGAATTCCAGTTGGAACGCCAATATCGAGGTCACTGCTAGGATGCCGCCAACGGCCAGTATACGGATGGCGTTTTTGCGGTTTACCGGCGGCTCCTTAGGGTCGTTCGGCGGACGGTCCATGATGTTGGCCGGGGTCGGGTCGATGCCCAGGGCCAGGGCCGGGAAGCCGTCCGTCACCAGGTTCATCCATAATAACTGGATGGGTAGCAGGAATGGCAGGAACAGAGGGTCGACGAACAACAAGCTGGCGGCGAACATGGCCGCCACCTCGCCGGAGTTGCAGGACAGCAAGAAGGTGACGAACTTCTTGATGTTGTCGTAGACACCGCGTCCCTCCTCCACCGCATTGACAATGGAGGCAAAGTTATCGTCCATCAGGATCATCTGCGACGCTTCCTTGGTGACGTCCGTGCCAGTGATGCCCATGGCCACCCCGATGTCGGCCTTCTTCAGCGCCGGGGCATCATTGACCCCGTCACCGGTCATGGCCACGATCTCCCCCTGGTTCTGCAACATTTCCACGATGCGAACCTTGTGCTCAGGCGCTACTCTGGCGAAAACATTGACGGTTTTCAGTAGCACGGACAATTCCGCATCTGAGGCTGTATCCAGCATCTTTCCGTTGATGACCTCGTCCTTACCCGGTTCGGCGATGCCCATCTCCATGGCTATGGCCCTGGCGGTCAGTTCGTGGTCCCCGGTGATCATTATGACGCGTATACCTGCGGTGTGGCACTTCTTGATGGCCACGATCGCCTCCTTTCGTGGGGCGTCGATCATGCCCACCAGACCCAGCAAGGTGAGGTCCTTCTCTATAGAAACTTCATCAAGGACATCATCTGTGACATCACGCATGGCGATGGCCAAGACCCTCAAGGCTCGATCGGCCATCTCATTGTTCTTCACCAGAATGGCCTCTGCCATCTGCGGAGTGATGTCCACGATACGGTCACCCATCCGTCGCATGGTACACAATGGCACCACACGCTCGGCCGCTCCCTTCATGAAAGCCAACTTCCGCCCGTCGACCTCGTGGACGGTGGTCATGCGTTTCTTGACCGAATCGAAGGATATCTCGAAGATACGGGGGCTGTTCTTGGCCACTTGTTCCACTTCGATTCCAGCTTTATGGGCGGTGACGACGAGAGTGCCTTCCGTCGGGTCCCCTCGCACTTTCCACTTGCCTTCCTCTTGGTATAGAGAGGAATCATTGCATAGGGCGCCGGCCATCAGCAGCATGGAGAGGTCCTCCCTCTCCGCAGTGTTCAGCAGATCCCCATGGGCCATGAAATGTCCCTTGGGCTCGAAACCTTCTCCAGTGACATTGATGATGCCGTCCATGTAGATCTCACGGATGTTCATCTCGCCTTTGTCCAAGGTGCCGGTCTTGTCTGTGCAGATGACAGTGGCGCTACCTAGAGATTCGACCGCTGGCAGTTTTCTCATGACCGCCTTACGCTTGGCCATGCGTTGCAATCCCAAGGCCAACGAGATGGTCACGATGGCCGGCAGACCTTCGGGAATGGCCGCCACAGCCAGACTGACCGAGGTGAGGAACATCTTCTCCGCCGGAACACCCCTCATGATCCCCACGGCAAAGATGAATATACAAACGCCCAGGATGCCGATGCCCAGCTGCTTACCCAGCTTGTCCAGCTTCTTCTGCAGCGGAGTGCTCTCGTCATTGGTCTGAACCATCGTAGCGATCCGGCCAAGCTGAGTTTGCATTCCGGTGGAGGTCACGACCGCCCTCCCCCGTCCGTGGTCCACATTACAACCGGAGAAGACCATATTGGTCCTCTCCGCCAGGAAGACATCTGGGCTGAGGATGTCTCCAGTCCGCTTTTTCACCGACAGCGACTCCCCGGTCAAAGAGGCCTCGTTGGTCTTGAGGTTGACCGTCTCCAGTAAACGTGCATCGGCCGAGACCCGGTCCCCCGCCGCAAGTAATATGATGTCCCCTGGTACCAGGTCCTTGGAGGGCACGGTTTCCTCTCTCCCCTCCCGGATGACGCTAACCCGGGGGGCGGCCATGTCCTTCAATGCTTGCATGGTCTTCTCGGCCCGGTAGGTCTGCAGAAATCCCAACGTGGCGTTGATTATGACAATGACCAAGATGACCGCCGCGTCCAACCACTCCTCGGTGGACCCATTGACGGTAGCGATGGCGCCGGAGATGATGGCGGCGAAGATCAAAATGATCACCATGAAGTCCTTGAACTGTTCCAGGAAGATCTTGAGGGGGGATATTTTACGGCCTTCGCTCAGCTCGTTGGGACCATATTTTTCCAGTCTCCTAGCCACCTCTTCGACCGACAGTCCCTGGGCGCTGCTGCCCAAGGCTTTCAAGGTCTCCTCACCGCTCATGGCATGGAAATCGCTCGCCATTATTGACCCAGGTCTACACCCCCGTCCAATTAATTAAATCCGACGCTCGCTAAGAAACGTGAGTGCCGTGGCGACTCTACAAATGTGGGCAATTATTAATAGCCAGTATTACTATCGAGGAACGGGATGCACTAGGGACCGCGCTCTCGAGGCGGGCTCCTCGATCACTGGACGGTTTTCCTCCACCTGAGGGAGACTGGCACGTCCAGAATGCATGGCCGTGTTCGTCCTGGTATGCACGATGATAGCCATTGACAACGTGATGTTCGAGGTCGGTATCATAATGCTGATCTCCTTTATCGGAGCAGCATTGGCTACGAAGGCCAAACAGAGCGTCATCCTCGGTTACATACTGGCAGGAATGCTCATCGGGCCTTACATGTATTTTGAGGTGGGCGGTTTCGTCTATGAAGGGCTTATAAAGGACACCACTTTCATCCAATTCCTCTCCAGCATGGGCCTGACCCTGCTGATGTTCTTCGTGGGACTGGGGTTCTCCATTACCAAGTTGCAGAAGACCAGAGCCCCGGCGATCATACTGGCGCTGATAGATGTCGGTATAGGCATGTTCTTAGGCATACTCATCGGCTTCTCCCTGGGCTGGCCTATCATTGACACGGTGTTCCTGGCAGGGGTCATATCCATGAGTTCGGTGGCCATAACCGGGAAGGCCTTGCAAGAGATGAAGCGCATAAATACCCCGGAGACGGAGTACTTGCTAGGCATGGTCATCGTGGAAAGCTTCCTCTCCATGGTGCTTCTGACCATCGCTGGAGGACTGATGTTCAAAAGCGATGTCGGTGGGCAGATGACCATGACCCGCCTCATCGTCGGTATACTGGCCTTCTACGGTTTCTTCATCTTTTTGGCCATCGTAGTCATTCCTAGGGTGGTGAACTACTTCCACAGCATCAAGAGCAACGAGATGTTCGTGCTGTTCGCCCTGGGGTTAGTGTTCCTGTCCGCTGCTTTGGCCGAGGTCTCGGGCGTCCCAGCCATCATAGGGGCGTTCTTCCTGGGCATGGTGTTTGCCGAGACAAAACTTGTGGAGCGCATCGAGGACCGCATCACCCCATTCAGGGACGCTCTAGTGGCGGTTTTCTTCGTATCCTTTGGAATGCTCATCGACCTGCGCATGCTGGGCAGCATCATCCCCCTGCTGTTGATCGCCGTGCCGGTGGTTCTGTTCTACGAGGTCATAGTACTGAGCGTGGTATCCTATCTTTTAGGATTCACCAGCAGGTCCTCGATATTCATGAGCACATCCGTGATCGGACGTGGGGCGGAGTCCGTCATGTACGCCAGCGTAGGTAGTAATTCCCCGGCGTTGATCAAGGGAGCGGAGCTGAACCCTTTCGCAGGGGCCTTTTGCTTCGTCATGAGCGTAATTTCCCCAGGAATGATGAGAGGGAGCGTGCGGTTGACCCGATGGCTCACCCGGATCACCCCCAAATTTCTGAGGTACGGCGGCTCTTTGATGAACCGCACCATGAGCAAGATCATACTACCAGTGCCACTTAAGCTGTTCCAGAGGACCCGTCGCCTGGAGGTGCTTGTGGTGCTATACTTCGTGGCCTTGGTGGCGGTGATGGTCCTGTCGTTCCCGTACAATATGGCAACGTTCGTCATCGGAGGGGCGCTAGTAGTGATCACATATGGCATGCTGGAGGGCGATCTGTTCCTCATCGTCCGCATGACCAACTACGACAATCTCGGAGCGGTGACCCGCGATCCTGGTAATATCAGCCGCTTCATCGCCGGATTCATAAGCTTGAGCTTGGTGACAATTCTCTCCCTGGCCTTCATCTTCCCCCTATGGTGGCCATCTTCTCTCATAGTCCTTCTGGCCTACTTCATCATCGTCATGATGATGACCCACAGTGTCTATCATCTCACCAGGACGCCTTCCTTCAATTTGACCTCTAAACCGGTCGAACGCCGTCAAGGGCGCAAGAAAAATGGGAAGATAGCTACCCCGAAGTTCAACCCCCCGGCGGTCAGGGACGATCCTGGTTGGGGCACTGAACCGGCTCCCGGCCGGATTCCGGATACCCCAGAAAAGGTACCAATCGACGAGGTCGGTAAGAAGGACGATTCGAAGTGGAAGAACCTTTGATCCGAACGTCCCATTCGTAATTATTACCGCGTCGGAAAAGGGCGTTCAAACCCCTTCCATATTTCATAAAAAACTAATGAAGTGCGGGCACCGGGATTCGAACCCGGGTTCGAAGCTTGGGAAGCTCCAGTCCTAACCACTAGACTATGCCCGCCTGATGGCTACTACATCGCCGGCCGATTTTTATAGTTTATCACCCGGTGCCTGACGACATATCGGGCGTCACTTGTTGGCATCTCTCAACAGGTTCTCCAGTTCGGAGATGACCCTATAGATCAAGGTGCGCCCGTGCATGGGGATGTTGGGATCGTTCGCCAGATCGTCCAACTTCCCTACGGCTCCAGCAACCTTTACGTCCATGGCCTCGGTCGTCTGGTTCAACCGGCTCTTGGCCTCGGTGGCCCCTCTTCTGATATTCCTAGGGACGGAGGTATCCTCCGACAACTGATCCAATACGTCGATTATCTGATTGAGTTTTGTTTTGGCATCATATTCCATACAATCACTATCCTGTTGACATCATTGAGACTGATATCGCACGACGCCTTAATCGGCGACGAACTTCAATTCTCCATTTTCTTTGAATGTTGCTACTACCATGAGGGTCTTGGTGTCCTTGAGTCCTTTGATGCGGGACAGATCCTCTACTAAGAACTTCTTGAGATGGATATAATTCTGTAATTTGGCTTTTACCACAATATCGGTGTCCCCCGTCACTAGGAACACGTCCACAACCGGACCTAATAAAGATATGCTCTGGCAGACCTGGTCCGCGTCCCTTGTTTCGACCTTGAGAGTGATGGTGACGGTAACTTCCTCATCGCCGTAGTATGAGGATAATATCGAGTTGTTCTCGCCCTGTTGCATGCGCAACCCTCCTCAGCCACTCATGATCGACCACCGAAATGGTCGTACTAAATTATGACGTGGTGAAAAAATCGGAACGATTCACATCGCGTGTTCGAATTCCTCTTGCAGGTCGATGATGACCTGTTCCAGAACCTCTTCTAAATTAGGGCTCTGGTACTCTCTAAGGCCCCCGAGTTCGCTTTGCACTCGTGCGATGAAATTGTTGTTATCTTTAAGGAACTCAACATTGCAAAGAGACTCTTCCATAGTCGTTCACCCCAGTCCAACATCTCATGAGCGTTGGTCTGTTCGAGCGAATGCTTGGTTCCCTATATAATAGTTGTCTTGGAATGTACTTTTGTGGGGCCAGTCATCTGCATGAACTAATATATACACTATTATAAATATATAAAATTATAGGAGTATCTTCTCCATGTAATGGGCAGGACGATCCTTTCCAAAATAATTCGCCAAATCTCCTTTCATCTGATATCCGGACGATTCCAGCTGGGGTATGGTCTCGCTCCTAGGGTCCACTTCCAAAGTGATCTTCACCGTTCCCGCTCGGCGAGCAGCCTCCTCTCCAGTCTGCAGCAGTTCAGTAAGCTCCGTGCCTAAAAGCATCAACAGCCGGCTCTTGCCGCCCTTCCCCTCGTGATAAAGGACCATCGCTGAGTCCCCGGCCACATGCACAGTGAAGTCCGGGGTCATCGAGAACATTTCTAGCACGGGCAATGAGAAGGAGGGTCCTCCGAGGAGGTTCTCCTTTCCATGCATCCATTTCAGATCACTACGTTTAGCCATCCTCACCTTCGTCATCTCACTCCTCCAGATGCTTGACCATCATGTTCGCGTCAGACCCTTCTCCGTAGTAGTTACGGCAACAGGCCAACACCTTATACCCCTGTGAAAGGTAAAGGTTGACCGCCGCCTGGTTCTCGGGTCGCACGTATAGAATCACAGTCTCCGTCCCAGAATCGACGCTCGATCGTTCCACCTCCTGCATCAATCCCCGCCCTAGGCCTTTCCGACGATAGAGGGGGGACACGGCCAGGGACAGAACCTCAACCGTCTGGTATGCGGGGGAAGAACGGATCATGGCATAGGCGACCACCGCTCCCTCCGCCTCTACTAACAATGTTGTCACCAGGGGGTCATGGAGCAGCTCCAGCACAAACGCCTCCGGGAACCGTTTTGGACCAAAGGCTCCCTCTTCCAACGCCATGAGGCCCGGCAGGTCATTGACACCCCCTGATCTAGTACGCACGCTCCGAAATCCTTCCTTCCGGTATATCCATTTGCCCCCTTTACGACCGAAATTATGGAATACATAGATGATGTTCTTTACAAGCCAGGTATTTATTATGATGACCTTTTCGAGCATCCGCTCGCTACTGGGTACTCCAGACCTCGACGGGCAGGTCATGTTACGGGGATGGATATACCGCACCAGGAGCAGTGGTAAGATCGTTTTCACAGTGATCCGCGATTCAACCGGAATAATGCAGATTACCATCAAGAAGGGCAACCTTCCCGATCAGCAGTTTGAGGGAGCGTTATCTGCTTCCATCGAGTCTTCCGTGGAGATCACGGGGACAATACACAAGGACGAGAGGGCGCCCGGTGGGTACGAGATACGGGCCTCATCTTTCAACATCGTCGGTACCTCTACAGCCTTCCCCATTACCGAATACCAGAGCGAGGAGCTGCTTCTGGACAACCGCCACTTGTGGATAAGGTCCCGGGAGCAGACCGCGGTGATGAAAGTTAAGGCGACCCTGTTGGCCGGGGCCGGGAATGGTTGATGGAGAACGATTTCACTGAGGTGACACCTCCGATATTCACCCAGAACGCCTGCGAGGGCGGAGTGACCCTGTTCAAACTGAAATACTTCGATCGCGAAGCCTTCCTCAGTCAGAGCGCCCAGATGTACCTGGAATCACTGGTCTTCTCATTGGAGAAGGTTTACTCCATCACCCCCTCGTTCCGCGCGGAGAAGTCCCGAACATCTAGACACCTTACCGAGTACTGGCACATGGAACTGGAGGAGGCTTGGACGGACAACGAGGGCAATATGAGGATACAGGAGAAGCTCGTTTCGGCCATGGTGTCCAAGGTCCTTAAGGAAAGGAAGGAGGAGCTGGAGCTGCTTAAGCGGGATGCGGAGCCCTTAAAGGCGGTAAAGGCTCCCTTCAAGCGGGTGCGATATTCAAAGATGATCGATCTGCTTCAGGAAAAGGGATTCGAGATCACCTACGGTTGTGACCTGGGGGCATTGGAGGAACGAGCCATCACCGAAGATGAGATCGCCCCGGTGTTCGTGACCAACTTCCCCAAGGAATGCAAGCCCTTCTACATGAAGGAGGATGAGAACGACCCCCGGACGTACAAATGCGCCGACCTCCTGGCTCCGTTCGGGTTCGGGGAGATCATCGGGGGCAGTGAGAGGGAGACGGACCTCAACAAACTTTTACAGCGCCTTGAGGAGCAGGGCATTCCCGAAGATCCCTACCGTTGGTATCTGGACCTGAGACGCTATGGTTCCGTGCCTCATTCCGGTTTCGGTCTGGGGGTGGAACGCATCGTTAAATGGGTATGTGGTCTGGAACACATCCGGGACGCCATGCCCTATCCCAGGACGGTCGCGCGGGTCTATCCCTGAAGTTTGCGGGCCAGGTCGCAGTAGAGGCGGTAGGCGCTTTCCAACTGGTACCTTTCCACGTACTCGTCCTTGGTGTGGGCCATACCCGGGCTGCCAGGGCCGCACACGGCCACCAATGGGTTGATCGCTGAATAGACGGCCGCCTCGGTGGCATATGGTACGGTTGTAAGTTCACCGGCTCCACAGGCCAGCAGTTCTTGTATCAGTGAAGTATCGGGGGAGGTCTCGAAGGCCGGCAGTTCGTACTGCATCACTATGTCGTAGGTCTCCCCCTCCAAGGTGCGCATGATCCTCTCACGCACCTCCCTTGCCGTCAATGGGTAGGGGTAGCGGGCGTTAAGCTGGGCTTCGCACCTCTCAGGCACTATGTTATTGCGCGTGCCGCCGTTGATGGTCGAGACCACCAGGGTAAGATCATCAGTGGGACCTTCCGGCACCCTGAGCATAGGGGCCAGCCGATCCAGCAGGTGGGTCATGTGCATAATGGCGTTGTCGCCCTTCCAAGGCATGCTGGCATGGGCGGCGATGCCGTGCGCTGTCAAGGCCAATCTGGATACGCCCTTCTCCTTCCAGGCGACCCGCAGGTCGGTGGGCTCACCGACCAGTATTCCCTTGGCCATCCTAACCTCCGG
>SPCU01000022.1 GCA_004525545.1 Methanomassiliicoccus sp.
AAGGCGGAGAGGAAGGACGAGGTCGAGGGTAGGCGCTGCCTGTTCCACGGGGCCTTGGCCGTATCCGTCTGCCCCAACTGCTCCAGCATGCTGTGCAAGGAATGCGAGGACTCTGGAAAATGCCCGCGCTGCAATTTCACCTTAGGTGAGAACGCGTCAAGAAGGAAGGCACCGGAGGAAACGGGTGAGGGATCCCCAGAACCGTCGGAACCGGAAGAGAGGGACTGGAGCCGGCTGTGATCAGTAGTCGGTAATATCCGACTTCATGAACTCTCGTAAAAGTACCGTGGCATAGCAGCCTTTGCCCAGAATGAACGAGGCAAGATATTCGTCCTCTGCGATATCCAGCTTAAGGTCCCGGTACTCGCATATCAGTTCACGTCGGGAGCCCTTCGAGGAGCAGCGCGGTATGGCAGGTACCAAAAAGTCTCTGGGGGACAATCCCTCCTTATCGATCACCTGCCGTTCTATTCTACCCATCTCTCCATCGGCCAGCACCGACTCGGAGCCGAAGAGCGTACCGGAGACGAAGGCCCGTTTATCCCGCACCTGCCGCTCCACCAGGTCCAGGTTGATAGCGGTGACGGGCACCTGCTTGTCGTGATCGGGATTGCCGTCCTTATCCGCCGGCAGGACCACATCGCCGACGATCGGTGAGTTGAGCGGGATCCCAAGCTTGAGCCGCTCGGACATTATGATGTTGAACAAGTATGATTGGTAGGCGTGAACGAACATCATCTGCAGATTCGACGGCAGGACGCAGATGGCTCCGGCATAATCCTCAGGGTTCCTTTCCAGGAAGCCGATGATCATCCGTTCGAAAGTGAGCTTCCAAGGGAAGTCGCGCAGTGCGGCCGAATAGTCCCTGTCCCGTTGCAATGCCTCCCTGGCCGCCCGGGACTGCTCATCCTCCTCATCGCTCGGGTTGCCGATATACAGCAGCACAGCCTGTTCCAGGTCACCGTTGACGATGGCCTTGCCGACCAGATGCGTCACCGGTCGAACGGTGCCGAAGCGCTGCACACCGAAGAAGTTGGGGAACCCGCCCAATTCCTGCAAGGCCATCTCAGTGCCCTCCAGGGAAGTACGCAGTTCCTCGCCGTTGATCTGACAATCACGTACTCGGATGGAGAATCGATTGCCCACCAGGTCGCCGATGCTCATTCCCCTTTTGGCCATGTATGCATCTTCGATGCTCACCTGGGAGAGATGAAGGGCCATGACCTGCTCCACCGGCGCCTCGAAGGACATCAGTTGGGAGGTGACCGCCCGCTTGTCCTTGGTACCGGCGAAGCCGATGAGGTTGCGGGATATGCCCAATGCTTTGGACAGATGCCTGACCAATCGGTTGGTCTCCCAATTGGTGGCTGTGACCTTGGCCACGCAATGGCGCCCGTCCGGCTTGGCCGGAGGATACTTCGACACCTCGTCCACAACGAAATCCTCGGCCTCCGCCTTCAGCTTTCCGCCGCTACCGGCCGTGTCAGAAAAAAAGACCTCCAGCCCGATGTCCCGTTCCCGGTCCCCGCTAGGTTGGACCATGAAAATTACTTCAATTCCTTCTGCAGCGCTTCCCTGGCTTCCTTGAACTCGTTGGACAGGGCCTTTGCTGATTTCTTAAGCGCGGATTGGGGCTTACCGGTCTTGACCCTTATGAACAGGGTGGGGTCCTCCAGCGTGCTGTGACCAATGGTGTACTTCACCTCGGCGACGTCCTTGTCCTCCAACAATTCCTGTACCAGGGGGGTGATCAAGGTCATGTCCGCGCCGATGATACGGACCTTGATGGAGTCCTTTTCCTTCTCTGAGAGCTCGATCTCCATGGAATCCACCAATATTGGATGGGGCTATAAACCTTTTGACATCACTCCACTTGCTTGAGCTGCGCCTGGTACATGACCAGCATCTCCTGGCTGGTGGTAGCCTCCCGACCTTCCTTGTCATCACGGAAGCGCCCCGTGAAACGGGGGAACCGGATGGCCAGCCCCGCGTCCTTGCGTATGGCCCCGAAAGCGCAGGTGTGTATCGGCGACAGGGTGATCTCCGCCCCCCTGACCTCCAGGACCAGCCGGGGCTGGAACCAGAAATCGGCGGTCATCTTCGAATCGACGAGATGATGCCGCTCGGCCATTCGGTCTTCGGCCAGCATCTCAAGCAAAGAGGCCAGGTTAGCATCGTCGAAACCGCTACCGAGCTTGCATACCGTCTGAAAGCGATCGGCCTGAACGTCGTACGTAGCCATCAACACGGCGCCGTAAACGCCCTTGCGTTTTCCCCTGCCGGCGAAAGCTCCGACCACGGCGAGGTCCGCCGTGTCGTTCATCTCGGAACGGTACTCCTTCTTGTACTTGATCCACAGGAACCCGCGGTTCCCAGCACGGTACACTGAATTATCGGCCACCGATTTGGCCATCAGTCCTTCGCACCCTTCCTTGATGGCTTCCAGGAAGAACTTCTGGGCCTCCTCTGCCGAGGAGAGCACCCGCATTTCCGACAGGACCACGGAATCGTCCTCGGTAACGCACGATTCCAGGACCTTACGTCTCTCCAGAAAAGGCCTCGATAACAGGTCCTCGCCATCCTTCAGGATGCAATCGAACAGGCACAACTTCACCGGATAGTCCTCGACAGCCTCCTCCACTCCGTACTTCCGGCCACGGCGATGGGACACCTCTTGGAAGGGCAGGAATTCTCCGGTGTTCATGTCCACGGGGACGCATTCCCCCTCCACGATGGCGTTCTCGGCGGCGAAGGCACGCTTCAGTCCGGCCACCACGTCCGGGAACTGTGATGTCAGATCGTCCAGCTTACGGGAATATAGCCGCACCTCCCCTCTGGAGATGTGCGCTTGAACACGGACTCCGTCGTACTTGTACTCGAAGGCGCAGGTACCGCCCAGCTTCTCCAGGATGTCCTCGGGCGAGGACATGCGTTCGGCTAGCATCGCCCTCAACGGCCGATTCACCTCCACCTTGATCCGTGTGACGCCTTCCAGGCCGTGCAAGGCCATCTCCTCCGCCACGAGTCCCAGGTCGGATGAGACGTTGAAAGCACGTTCCACCGCATCCCGGTCCTCCTTGGTGGCGAAAGCGACGGCCAGTGCGTCCAGGACGGTCATGGAGGAAACGCCCAGGCGCATGCGGCCGGTGATGATCCGCGAAAGGAACTTGGCCTCGGAAGGGGAGGCATCGCTAAGCAGCTTGGACATGAGCTTGATCTTTAGGTCCTGGGAACCGCCTCCCTCCGCTTTGGCGATGGCCTCCAGCGTCTCATAGGTCCTACGCAAGGTCAATGGTTCGGAGAAGAGGGTGGTCTGCCTCTTCCTGCTGATGATCTCCTGGGCCACCAGGCCAGGGTCGCCCTCCCGTAACATCAGCACCTGTACCTCTGATTCCTTAGCCCCCGAGGCGAAGGTTATGGCCTTCAGCAGCATCTTGTCCGCCATGCCTAGCTTCAAAGGGTGGAAGTCCGGGTAGAGCTGACCTTGCGTGAGGTAGGTGGCCATTTTGATATCCGTCGGATCGAAGAGGCGGAACGATTCGGCCAGGATCTCGGTCATTTCCAATCTGGACGAGGTGGCCTCCAATCTTTCGTAGGTCTCGGCCAGTTCCTGGAAGAGCATAGGAATGCCAACGACTCGCGATTATTAAATTCTGACCGTTCAGAAGTCTCCCAAGGTACGCTGCTTCTCCTCTTTGGGCCGCTCCTCGGACAGCTCGGATTTCATGGTATCCAGCCGACGGCGCATGGCCTTCTCCTTGTTCACGCTGGAATAGTAATACGCCTCGTCCCTGGTACCCTTGGTGATGAAGATGATCACCTTTCCCGCCCGGGAACGACCGGTGCGCCCTCGTCTTTGGATGCTCCGTATCTCCGAGGGAACCGGTTCATAGAATACAACCAAATCGGTACTGGCGATGTCCAGCCCTTCCTCCCCTACGGAGGTGGCCACCAGCACATTGAACTCTCCTTGTCGGAAACGCTCCAGCACGCTTACCTGTCCCTTCTGGCGCTGCCCCTTTTCTCCCTTCCGATCGGACTGCCCGACCAGCTTTGCCACCTTGGCCCCCTCCACCCGGGACAATTTATTGGCCATCAGCTCGCAGGTGTCACGGTAATGGGTGAACACCAATATCTTGGAGGACGGGCTATCGGACAACTGCCTGGCGATGACCCCCATGACCCTGGAGAGCTTGGGGTGCTCAGCCTTCATCGCCTCTGCCATCTCAATGATGTCCTGGAACTGTGCCGAGGCTACGATCTCCCTTGAGGCCTTGGACCCTACTTCCGAGGAGGCCTCATCCTGCAATCTTTTCAGGTACGCTCTCAAAGATGACATGCCCTGCGTCTCCACCAGGTCCATGGCATGCTCCACCTTCACGGCCTTGGCCTGGACGCTGATGGCCTTGTACAAGGAGCGGGTCTTCTCCCCTCCGCGCAGTCGAGCCTGCCATAATGAGGCCATCTCCAGAAGGTAACGTTTGCTGAGCACCCGGTCCTTGTCGACGACGTTCAAGGCCACCAGCTCCTTGAGGTACGCCTCATACAACGATTGGATGATGGCGGCGATCCTGCGCATCTCCGGGGGCAGCTCCACCTCCACCCAATCCATGCGTATGGACTGCACGTACTTGGCCACGTCCCTATCCTTTTCCGTGCGGACCTCGATGTCCTTTATGTTCAGGTTCTGGCAGACCTCCCTGATCTTCTCCTTGTCGCTGCCAGGGGAGGCGGTCATACCCAGCACCAGCCCGGCGTGCTCCATGTACTCCTTGGCCACTGCCACATAGGCATAGTTGCCCACGGCCCGATGCGCCTCGTCGAAGATTATCAGCCGAACGTCCTTGAGGTCCATACGACCATGCTTGAGATCGTTGGCCACCACCTGAGGGGTGGAGGCTATGATGTCGTTCTCCAGGAAGATGAGCTCCCGTTCCATCGGGTCCACCTCACCGGTCATCATCCCGATGCGCTTGCCCTCGATCATAGCCTCCAGTGTCCGCCGGTGCTGCTCCACCAATGGGCGGGTCGGGGCCAAGAAAAGAACCTTTCCTACTTTCTTGTGAAGCACCTCGGCGATGACCATGGCGGCCACCACGGTCTTGCCCAGGCCGGTGGGCAGGACCAATAACGTCGACGATCTCGAAGCGCGGCAAGCCAGTTCCTCCTGGTATTCCCGGAGCTGCACGCTCTGCTTCTTGATCAAGGGGTGCTCAAAATACACGATGGGTGAATGGTTTAGCGATAATAAAAGAAAAGGGATTGGGGAAGGGTCTTAATGGCAACTGCCACCGCAGGACCCGCAGCTTCCACTAGCGTTGGGGTTATTGACCACTAGGCCCGAGCCGTAGGGGGTCTCAACGAAATCAACGGTGCAGGCGTCCAGAGCCTCTTTGGTCTCATCGTCGTAGAATACGGAGAAACCGTCCAACTTCTCTATTATATCGCCTTCCTTTGCGTCCTTCTGAAAGGACATGCCGAACTGAGCGCCGGAGCAACCCATTCCAGCCAGATAGATCCTGATGCCATATCCTGGCTTATCGTTCTTGGCGATTAGATCCACGATGTACTTGCTAGCTTCATCGGTTACAGTGACCATCTATACCTGACTCCTAGGGGTTTCAAATTAACAGCAGATATTTAAACAATTGTATCAAATGCGCGAACACAGACAAATTAATGGAAGATCGCTTGGAGCATCCAGATGAAGAGATCGTTCACTTCCACGTTCCTACTTGATGCGGTTCCTCAAAGACCAAGGGGGACGATCAATGTTCGGCCTACATTTTTCTAGGCGTGAGGCTTTCCTTCACCGATGCGCTGCCGCCAACTCCAAAGGTCCGATCTACCCGTTCTCGTCTCCATGAGCCGAGAGAACATGGCCGCAGTCATTTTGGCCTCCTGGGGGAAGGAGTGGAAGGACGAGAAGCTGTTGGAACTTCTTCTGGATCAGCGGGTGACCACCATGGTCCTTGAGGACGAGGGGGAGATCGTGGCCTATTACTGCATAGAGGAAATTGACGAATACCTTTTCATATCGTCCTTTCAAGTGAGCAAGGGGAAGCAGGGTCAGGGGGTCGGACAACACATGCTTGAACTGATCGAGGTCGATGGAAGGGAGGGGGGCAAGGTCGGGGTGGAACTGTGCGTGCAAGCGACCAACGAGAAGGCCAAGGAGTTCTATTACTATCACGGATACGACCTGATGTACCCCAACGGTAACAATATGGTCATGCGTAAGAAATTGGTCTGAGCCCCAATATTTTAAATCATCAAGGCGGTATTTTCGAGCGGTGATGCCGGAATGTCCGTACGATCCCTGCTCTTGTTCTGTTTAGTAATGACGTTGTCCCTTTCACTAGCCGTTCCTTGTCTGCAGGCTGTACCCGCCTCCCCCGGAGAGCTGCAGGCCGAGATCGGTAGGGATTACGTGGACCTGTGGTGGCAGCCTTCTGGTAACGCTACCAACTACATTGTCTACCAGGGGACGGGCGCGGATGACATGGCCCCCATCGCCAACGTCACCGCTCCCATAACCGCCTATCACGACGGGGGCCTCGAGGACGGGACCACTCGGATCTATTACGTGATCGCGGTGAACGAAGAGGGAGAGAGCGGTCCGGGCATGTCCATAGTTGCCACCGTCCCGGCCAAAGAAAGCAACGAGCTGCTGCTCCCGGTCCTGGCCATAGTACTATCCATAATAGCCATACAGGTATGCGTGGTCATGTTGCTGTATCATTTCAAGACCAAGATGAGGCTTTAACGGCCTCATCGATGCTCCCGATAAGGCGACGCGCGTTCGGAGAAGCAGGCCGCTCACACCACCCTTTCCATCAGGTGGTCCAGGAAGAGATTGTTGCTCTGAGTAGGAATGCGCCCCCCGGCGCTCTGAGGGTGCCCTCCGCCATCCACCCCGTTCTCGATAGTGAACTGCTCGACGAATCGGCCTAGGTCTATGGAGTTCGATCCGATCCCCCGAACCGACACTGACGAGTACCTGCCCCGGGGATTGATCATGACCGCATATTCACACCCGCGACGCTGAGCCACTTCGACCAACGCCCTGGTTCCGAAGCCGTACAAGGTGCGGTTGCGGTTCATCTCGTCCATGATGCCCAACGGCCCCCGTAATTTGAGAGCGCGGTCCACTTTGGCCAACGCCCGAGGCCAGCGTTTTTCGTTGACCACCTGGATGTAACGGCGCTTGACACTATCGACCTGGGATGGCCACAGGCCCCGCGAGAGCTGCTTGGCCGCGTAGTACCGGAAACGATCGTCATCGATTACCAGTCGCCAGGAGAAGTCCAGGACCATGGACTCATGGGTCACTCGCTCCCTTCCGTATCGGCGCATCTGCCGGTCCAGGAGCGGAGTGCGCATGTACTCCACCAGGTCGGCCACCGCCACCAACTTCCGCAAGCGTTCGTCAGGATGAAGGTGATGGAACAGGACGTTGGCCGCACTGACGCCCTCCTTCACCAGAGTACGGCATTCTATCGACAGCGAGGATGGATGATGGTCCACCAAGGTCAAGGTCTGATCTGAGCGAATGGAACGAACGGCCTCCACCAGGTCCGGGACCGGGGCCAGGTCTACGAGATAGATATCCTCCGACCTACCGTCCAAGGATAATGCTCTAGCACCAGCAGAGGGGGATGTGACGAAAGTGACCTTTGCGTCAGGATGAACATTAAGAAAGATGGCCGTGGAAACGATGCCATCGACGTTGCCTCTGGTGATAATGTGCTTGTCCCGGTGGTCCCGTGAGAAGCAATGTGATTCCATTCGGTGGCAATTATAGGATTCGAGCCTAAATAAATCTATTGATAATTATCTAAATTGGAGAATGGACCGAAGGTACAATACATATTTTCAGGGAGCGATGCCGGAACGTGCGTTTCGTAGGCATGGACCCGTGCAGAACGAAAGGGATGGGCATCCACCAGGTGGGCAGGTCAGGAATGGTAGAGATGGCGACCGCCGTCACAATGGGCCATAGGATCGCAAATATGATGGTTGAGACGAGGGACGACCGCGCCTGCGTAGTCTGCGTCTACGCCCACTCGTTAAATGGCGGCCGAACCACTCGATCAATAGGTGAAGAAGGTGACGGACATATCCTACTGGGGTGCCATCGGTATGAATGATCAGGAACGCCAGCTGCAGCAATGTTTCTCCGACGTTGGAGCGGAGCACGGCTTCTCCCGGGTCATGGCCAATTGGGAACGATTCAAGGAGTTCAAGGCCACCTGGAAACGGTGCTCCGGTAGCGCTGAACTGCGCATCACCGATTATATGATGGATTCGGGACCGGAACTCATTAACGACCTGGCCAAGGGCATTTTCGGTCGAATGGGCCGTGGCGGGGCCAAGGACATCTATTCCGAACGGCTGAGGCAACATTTCCTGAGCCCAGAGTTCATCCAGAGGAACCAACCCCTCTATCTGAAAAGAAGCAGGAACCTGGCTTACCAGCATCAGGGACATGTGCACGACCTGCAGGCGCTGCAGAACGACCTTTTGGACATGGGCCTGATATCGAAGGTACCCGAAGCCTATCTTACCTGGACCAAGGGCGATAACCGTCAAAGGGTGGGATACTGCAGCGTGATCATGCGCGTGGTGGCGGTGAGTCGCGTTCTAGACCGTCAGGAAACCCCCTCCTATGTTCCCAGCTACGTGCTCTACCACGAACTGCTCCATCTGGAGGATGGTCTGCGTTTCGGTTCCTATCACGATCGAGAGTTCCGGGAAAGGGAGAGGGTCCATCCATATCATAAGGAGGCGGAGAGATGGCTCAGGAAGATCGTGGCCGACCCCCAGTTTCGATGATCCAAGGCCAATTCTTTTTATTGACACAACGCTAAGCAGGGAGGGGAAAGAGATGCGCAAGACCATTACCATTAGGGAGCTGAAGGCCGGAGGGACCGTGGACGATCTTTTTGCGGTCCGATTCAAGAAACCGGTGGCGGCATACAAGAACGGTTTTACCTTCCAGCTATGGGTCTCCGATTCCGGTGGAGACCTGGCTTTGAAGTATTGGGGGGAAAGGGACGAGCAGAAGGTCAAGGAGGTCTGGGAGACCATTTCCAAGGGCTCGGTCATTCACGTGAAGGGAAGGGTCAGTGAGTTCAAGGACTCACTGGAGATTCATGTGAATCCCTCCTCCGGCGATCTAGTGAACACGCTCAAGGAAGGGGAGTACGAACTCTCTGATTTTGTGGCCGTGACCGACCAGGACGTGGAGGTCATGCGTTCCCAGCTTTTCTCGCTGATACGAAAAGTGGAGAACCCATGGTTGAAAGGACTGCTGGCGAATTTCTTCTCCGACGAGGATTTCGTCAAACGGTTCTGCTCCTGCCCCGCGGCCATCACCCATCATGCCAATTGGATAGGGGGACTGTTGGAACATACTCTCATGGTGGCGAACCTCTGCGAGTTCTATGCCGTTCAGCACCCGGACCTGGACCGGGACCTGCTGGTGACCGGGGCGATATTGCATGACCTGGGAAAGACACGCGAGTACGTGGTGACCAGCATCATCGGGGCTACGGACGAGGGACGGTTGATCGGTCACCTTGTGGTAGGTTCGGGAATGGTAGGCGACGCCTGCCGGATGATAGAGGGCTTCCCGCCGGAACTGGCCTTGAAGATGCAGCACATGGTGCTGTCCAGTCACGGTACCACCGAGTATGGTTCGCCTAAAACGCCGCAGTTCCCAGAGGCGCAAGCGCTGGCCATGGCCGACCTGACCGACAGCCGGATAGAGGAGATGATCACGGTCAAGAAAACGGCCAACACCGAGGACGACTGGGTGTATGATAAGAGCCAAGGGAACGTCTATCTAAAATAATTGGCACAAGGGTGTGCCCCTTGCCTTAACAGATTGGTTCATGGCCGCGGCGGACCGCGCTCCCCACACTGACCCAGGCAAGGGGTTCGTTGTCGTGCCCCGGGGTTGTCCTCCAGTCATGACGCGATGTCACATCGTAGTTCCTGCAGGGACCTATCGGCGCACTGTGCACCACCAGACTATTGTAGGGATCACCGGTCACCCTCATTTTTACTGATGGCGTGACGCTTCAGGTCGCTCCACCTTATTAATCTTGCGCCGACCGTAAAGGATATGACCGCCACCCAGCCATTATGATTCCAGATGCGCGAACTCTTCGAACCGGCGAGCGTGGCGGTGATCGGTGCTTCCCAGGATGACAACAAGGTGGGCCACATCATCCTGCGCAACATCATCGAGTCTGGTTTCAAAGGGGAGCTGCATCCGGTCAACCCCCGCTATCAGGAGGTTCTCGGGCTGAGGTGCTATCCTACCATCAAGGAGGTTCCTGGAAGCATCGAGATGGCAGTGATAGTCGTCCCGGCCAAGTTCGTCCTGCAGGTCATGGAGGAGTGTGGTGAGAAAGGGGTCAAGGCCGTCATCGTCATCAGTGCTGGCTTCAAGGAAGTGGGGTTGGAGGGGGCTCAGTTGGAGATGCGCCTGGGCGAGATCTCCAAGAAGTATGGCATGCGGGTCCTGGGCCCCAACTGCCTGGGGTTGGTGAACACCCATCACCACATGAACGCCACCTTCGCCAACGAGGCGCCGAAGCAGGGGAACATCGCCATCTCTTCCCAATCCGGGGCCATATGCGTTGTCGTATTGGACTGGGCGGCCAACATCAATATAGGGTTCTCGAAGTTCGTAAGCGTCGGAAACAAGTTGGACGTGGACGAGGGACACCTGCTCGAGTATCTTCGCGATGACCCTGAGACCAAGGTCATCGGGATGTACATCGAAGGGGCCGATCGCGGTCGGGAGTTCCTGAGACAGGCCGAACTGACCACCAGGGTGAAACCGGTCATCGCGTTGAAGGCAGGACGCACCAGCAGCGGGGCGAAGGCCGCATCTTCGCACACCGGTGCTATGTCAGGCAGCGACAAGGTGTACGATGCGGCCATGAGACAGGCCGGGGTCGTACGGGTCAAGAACATAGAGGAGCTGTTCGATCTTCTGCAAGCTTTCTCCACCATGCCGTTGCCGCAAGGCGAAGGCGTGGCCATAGTGACCAACGCGGGTGGCCTGGGGGTGATGGCCGCTGATGCCTGTTCCGATTTCGGTCTTACCATGGCCACGTTCGAGGCGTCCACGGTCGAAAAACTGAAGCTCAAGCTTCCTACCGCCGCCAGCCTGTACAACCCCATCGACGTGGTGGGGGACGCCGACGCCGAAAGATACGATCACGCGGTACGCACGGTCATGGACGACCCCAACGTAGCCTGTGTCCTGGCACTGCTGGCCCCGACGGACCTGGTGGACATAACATCCGTGGCCAGAACGCTAACTGCTTTCGCCGGTTCATCCCCGAAACCGATAGTCACCTCCTTCGTTGGCGGCAAGGGAATGATGAGGTCCATCGATATGCTGAAGGCTGCCGGAATACCCAACTATCCATCGCCTGACCGGGGCATACGGGCGCTCAGCGCCATGATGGAGCATCGGCGGAGCATGGAGAGGGCCGAGCCCCTATCCATCAAGCACCTGGAGGCGGACCAAGAGGCGGTGGACGATGTGATATCCTCGGTGAGGGCGGAGGGACGTCTCCAATTGAGCGAGGCCGAGGGGAAGCGCATACTGCGCGCATATGGTATCGTCACTCCCAAGGAGGGCATCGCCCAAGACCTTCCATCGGCGATCGAATTGGCCGATAGCATCGGCTATCCAGTGGTCATGAAGGTGGAATCACCGGACATCGCGCACAAGACCGATGTGGGCGGGGTGGTGCTGAACATCGATTCTCCCGAGGAGATGGCCCGTTCTTACGAGATCATGCTCAGCAATGTCCGAGAGAAGATGCCCCGGGCCAGGGTGACCGGTGTCTCCGTTCAGAAGATGATAAAGGGACGCGAGGTCATAGTAGGCATGGTGAGGGACGAGCAGTTCGGGCCAGTCATCACCTTTGGATTAGGCGGCATATTCGTGGAGATCATGCGGGACGTTACGCAGGGCATAGCACCCCTGGACCGCAATGAGGTGGGACGCATGGTGCGCTCCATCAAAGCATATCCTATGCTGACCGGGGCCCGCGGTCGAATATCGGGGGACGTACCGGCGCTGGTGGACGTAATATTGAAAGTATCCCAGCTTTCCATGGAGTTCCCCAGCATCGAGGAGCTGGAGATGAACCCGGTAATGGTGGGAAACGAGGGAACAGGAGTGACGGCGGTGGATGCTTTAGTAACCATAAAGGGGGAGCAGCAATGAGATCTCTATACCTAGGTTCAGTGGTGGAGAAGTCAGGCAAGTCCATGGTGACGCTGGGCCTGGCCAAGAACCATCCCGGCAAGGTGGGCTTTTTCAAGCCCTTCAAGGAAAGGTTGATGAGGCAGGGGGACAGGGTCATTGACCAGGACGCCTACCTGATGCGAGAGGTGTTGAAATTGGATCTTCCCGAGGAGATACTCTGCCCCTTCACCTACGATGTCTTCCGTACGGTGCACATTGAAGATGTCCTATCGGCCTACAACAAGGCATCCTGCGACTGCGACCTGATAATTATCGAAGGGACACGGGAGGTCACCACCGGTTATCTCAACGACGTCTCGGGCCTGGCCATCGCCGAGGCCATCGGCGCCGATATGGTGTTGATATCCACCTCGGACCCAGCCGCCTTGGACAAGATCGCCATGCTGCGGAAGTTGATGGAGAATTACAAGGTCAATCTGAAGGGCGTGATACTCAACAAGACCGACGACCTCTCCGTGGCCAACTTCCTGGAGAGCAAAGGTGTCAAAGTGCTCGGATGTATTCCCCACATACCGGAGATGACCTACTTCACGGTCAAGGAGGTGGTGGAGGCGCTCTCCGCCGACGTGGTGGTGGGATCGGAGAATCTGGACCGCGTGGTCGAGGACGTGTTCATCGGTGCCATGACCACGGAGACCGCTCTCAAGTACATGCGTCGCCACCGGCATAAGGCGATCATCACTGGAGGTGACCGTTCGGACATACAGTTGGCGGCGTTGTCCACGGACACCGCTTGCCTGATATTGACCGGAGGGCTCTACCCGGCCAACCAGGTGGTCTCCAAAGCCTACGAGAGGGGGGTGCCCATACTGGTCACGCGATACGATACCTTGGCCGCCTCTGACATGGTGGAGCACCTCATCGCCAGGATAGAACCGGAAGATTCGGAGAAGGTCAGACTGGTGGAGAAAGCGGTGCTGGAGAACGTGGACCTGGATGAGGTATACCGCTGATCGTCGAACAATAATGTTAATATCATTTCCGAACATGCGTCGGCATGGTCAAAGAAGTCAGGGCAGCGCACATTCTGGTCGAGAAGGAGGCCAAGGCCGCCGAGCTATTGCAGATGATCAAGAACGGCACCAGCTTCGCCGATCTGGCCAAGCAGTATTCCACGTGCCCCTCCGGACGCAAGGGCGGAGACCTAGGATGGTTCAAGAAAGGCATGATGGTGAAGGAGTTCGAGGACGCCGCCTTCAACCACGCCAAGGGAGAGGTCGTCGGACCGGTCAAGACCCAGTTCGGCTATCACCTCATCCAAGTAGTGGACCAGAAGTGAACTAATCCTCCAGTGCTACGGCACTGGAGCCATCCTCTTTTTCCGTCACCTTCAGCACCGCGCTGACATTGTCCTTCACATCATCGATATGAGTGATCAGCAGTATCTGGCGGAACTGTTTCTGCAGCTGCCCCAGCGTCTCAAGTATGTTGCGCTTGCGCGACTGGTCCTGGGAACCGAATATCTCATCCAGCACCATGAAGTTCATCTGGCTGCCGGAGCGCTCCATGATCATGCGGGAGATCGCCAGCCTCAGGCAAAGGTTGGCCAGGTCCGTTTCGCCTCCGGAGAACCGTTCCAGCGGGTGCTCCTGCCCCTGATCGTACAAATACATCTGGTACTCCTCGTCCAAACGTATGCCGCCGTACTTGCCCTCGGTCAATTGCGACAAGAGGTCCGAGGAGACGTTCGAAAGGGTTGGGATCACCCTGGAGATGACGTTCTCCTTAAAGTCCCTCATCACCTGGCCAAGGCGGTTCAGCATCTCTAGGTCGGTCATCAGGGCCTGATGTCTGGTCTTTATCTCATCAAGCTCCTCCGATCTTTTGTTCAGTCCTTCCATCACCGAGATCAACCGGCGCTTCTCACCATCGACGCGGACCATCTCCTGGGCCAGCTTCTCCTCCTTGTCCCGGACCTCTTCGTATCTTGTCTTCCGTTCTTGAAGGACCAGGGCATCGAAGTTCAGATCGTTCCTCTCCTGGGAGACGACGCTCAATTGTCCCTCCTCCTCGATCAGGATAGAACTGGTATCCCTATGCTCGGTCTCGGCCAGCGGGAGCCGTTCCAATATTGTCTGGGCCTTGCCAAATGCCAGGTGGATCGGTTCCAGATCGATCATTTTCCGTCTAGCATGATCGTGGGCGGTCTGGTCGTATTCCACCACGCCCATGGCGGTCAGCTCCTTTTCCAGTACATCGGTCCTTTCCGCAATTATTTCCAGCGATTGCAGTATCTTGCGTTCCCTTTCCTTCAGGGAAGCGACCTTCCTCGATTGCTCCAGGAGGTCCTTGCGCCGATCTTCCAGCACCTTCTTGCGCTGTTCGTTCTTGCTCCTCTGCCCTTCAAGTTCCTCTATGGTCCGCCCCAGTTCCACCAGGTTGTTGGATATGGACCCTTGCTCTTCCGTGTACCGGCGCAGCAGGTCGGCGTACTGCCCTCCCATCCTGCGCAGGCAGGTGGGACAGTTGCTCTCTTCACCCAAAACCTCGATCTCGGCGGTCCTCTGTGCGGACTCGGACAACGATCGCTGCAGGCGGTCGCGCTCCGATTCGGCCAAGCGCTTCTGGGAGGCGATGGTGGTGGTGGTATCTATGGTCTCTTCCAAGGAGGTCTCCACCGTGGAAAGGCGCCCCTCAACATCAGGCAGTCGGGAAAGACCTTGAGCGGTCTGCTCCTTCTCCGTTTCCAGATCATCCCTCTCCTTACGGGCGTTGCCGATGTCCTCCTCCAGCCTTTGTTTTCGAAGGTGGCCTTCCCGTAAAAGGTTCATGCGTTCCGTCTCCGCCCTGACCTTTTGATATTCCTTCTCCTGCAGCTCCAATCCGGGTAGTGATGAGCTAAGTTTCCTCAGTTCATCGATCTCCCGTTGCAACCGTGCCAGGTGTTCCCGTCGGGATCCCAGGCCGACCCGCAGGCCGGTGAGGCGCCTCTCCAAGGCCACATCCAGGCGATAACGTCCTTCCTCATTTTCCCAGAGGGCGCGGCTCTCACTGACCAGTGCCGCGGCCTGCAACTTCTCCCCGGTCATCGCCACTTCTTTGACCTTTATCTTCTCCAGCTCGGCCTGGTGGGCGGAGATGTCCTCCCTCAGCAACTTCTCCTTGTCCCGACCCTGCTGGTCCTTCAGCAATAGCTGCAGTTGCTCAGCTTGGTTCTTCGCCGAACGCGCGTCCCGGTCCACCGAGGTCACCACATCATTGAGGAAGTCCACGCCCAGCATGCGCAGCACCAGTTTCTTACGTTCCGCCGGCTTTATGTTCGCCAGGGCGTTGAGGTCCTTTTGCTTGGCGAAGACGGAGATGAAGAAGGCCCGATGGTCCATGCCCAGTCTGGTGGTCACAGCCTCGGTCACCGCTCGGTCGCCCTTGGCCACCAGCTCCCCGTTGACCTCCAATGAGGCGTCCACCCGCATTTCCTTGCCACGCATGCTGCGCACCAAATGATATCCGTCCCCTCCCAGCTCGAACTCCAGGGAAACGGAGCATGTATCGCCCAGTGAAGCGCCGGTGGTGATCACTCCCTCCTTGCCGTTCCGTACCACGGAGCTTTCATTTCCGTACAAGGCCCAAGAGACCGCCTCCAGCAGGGTCGTCTTACCGGTACCGTTCTGTCCAACGATCGCCACCACGCCGTCAGGGAACTCGACCTTGGCCTCGCGGAACTTGCGGTAATTTCGCAGTTCCATGTAACGCAGTCTCATTCCCGCATCCCCCCGTGGATGTAATCCAATCCCTTCTGGCGCAGGCGCTCCTTATCCACTCCCTCCACTGCGTACTGGGACAGGAAAGTGTCGAACTCTCGGTCCATATCTCCCAGCGAGGTGGAACGCCATTGTACGGAGGAGCCTTCCTGCACGATATCGAACTTTGGTTCCAGGTGCACGGCGTCCTCTGCCAAAGAACGCAGGGCATTGACGTCCAAGGACCGGTATATGGCCGGAGAGATGTCCTTTACCACCAGACGGACCAGGGCACCTTTCAGTTCCACTGATTCCAGGGCCGATACCAGCTCTGTTTGCAGCTCCGCTGCGGTGTATCCTTTGGCGCTGAACGGTCCCAAGGAGAACATAGGTCTGGTGCTCAGAGGCACGAACTCCCTCTTCCTCCGCTCTAGGTCCACTAAGAAATATCCCTTCTCCTGTCCCGCTTCAGAGAACGACATGCGCTCCAAGGAACCGCTATAACAGGCGTTGGCGGTTATTTCGTCCCTATCGTGGAAATGGCCAAGAGCGATATAGTCCATGTCCAGGTTGAGCAATGATGAGGGCAGGTTCAGCTCGTTCGCCTCGCCCATGCTATAACGGGAAAGCCCTTGTATCCCGGCATGGAGCATCCCTATCTCGAAGCGGTGCTTCCCCCGCTTCCAATTCTGCAGTACGGAGATGAGCCCGTCCCGGTCCTGATGCGGGAAGGCGGTGACCAGCAGGTCCCCCATCTCCAGTTTGTGAGCCCCAGGTGTATACGCCAGGTGCACTCCGTCGATGTGTTCGAACAGGCGGAATACGCTACCGGTCTCCCTCATCCTAGGGGTGGAATGGTTGCCGGCGATGAGCATTATGGGGATATTCTCATCCGACAATCGTAACAGCTGCTCCAGCACTACGGACAACGCCCTATTGGACGGTCTGACCGAATCGAACAGGTCGCCGGCATGCAGTACAAGGTCCGGACGCACCTTCACGACGGAGTCGATCTGGCGTACGAAGGCTTGATAGATATCTATCTCTCGTTGGTTGATCCCTGAACCGGGGTCAGAGCGCCGGTAAGCAGAAAAGCCCACGTGCGTGTCGGCGATGTGCGCTATCCTCATTCAGCGGGGATTAGCCATCATGCCTTAAATAAACATTTGATGGGCTCACTGAAAATGCTCACTCGTCCTTAAAGCCGCCCGTTAGGATCTGGCACATGCGGTCGTAGGCGCTCTTGTTCGCGTCCCACAACAAGTATGAGACGATCAGCCCGATGATGATGCCGAACACCGGGAGCAGAGGGAACTCCTCCACATGGGGTGCGATGGGGATGAACATGAAGAAAAGGACCACGCCGATGCCGGCCACGATCAGGTCCACGAAGACCTTGAACAGGCGGCCTTCCGCCCCCTTTTCGAAATGCCCCGCCTCCATGACACCGCGTATCAGCATCAGACCGATGAACCGTACGCGGTTGAGTATGTTCAGCAGCGGAGGAAGCATCAGGGCGATGAGGGCGGAGATGAAGGCCAGGTAGGTGATGGCCCCGATACCGGCCGGGTCCGCTCCCAACATCTCTACGATATCGTAGAAGGTGACCGCGAACACCTGCAGCAGGAATATGATGACCAGGTCAATGAAGATCCAGAAGATCTGGCGGCGCACCTCCCGACGGCGGTCGAGATGAACGCTCATCCAGGCGGTCATGTCACTGCGTAGGCGGTCCACCCGGCGCAACGTCTCCTTGACCGATCCGGGGATAAACCGGCTTAAATTGTCGATGGTCCTCGGCGCTCGGCGGAAAGAGGCGGGAAGGAACAACATGGTGATGAGAGCGGCGCCGACGACGGAAGAGTAGAACAATTGGTCCACCGCCCCCAGGTCGAACGCCGTCTTCGCAATGACGAACGAGAACTCTCCCATGGCCACCATGCCAAGCCCGGTCATCAGGGAGGTCCTAGCGTCCTTGTTGCTGAGGAACGTGCCCACGCTCACGCTGAAAGCCTTGCCGATGATGAATACCACAGCAATGACGACAGCGATCAGGATGTTGTCGATCACTAGCCAAGGGTTGATGAGCATGCCGATGGAGATGAAGAAAATGGCCATGAACATCTCTTTGATGGGGGCGATCCTCTCATCCAGGCGTTCCTGCGCCTTCGATTGAGAGACGATCACGCCCATGAGGAAGGCGCCGATGGCCACGGACAGGCCGAACAAATGCGCCACGATGGCCATGCCGAAGCACAGTCCCAGTGACACCACCAACAATGTTTCCGCCGAGTGGTTCCGATAGACCCGGTCCATAATTCTAGGCACTATGGCCAGACCGAGCACCAGGACTATCACCATGAATATCCCGATGAAGGCCACTTGCAGCAATATGCTGCTGAATGTGACAGCATCACCGGCGGCCAGGGGCGAAGCCAGGGTCAGTATTACGACCGCGGCGATGTCCTCGATGATCAGAATGCCGATGATGGCCTCGGCGAACTCCTTGCGCATCATCGAGGCGTCGGAGAGCACCTTGATGATCACCGCGGTGGAGCTGATGCTCATGACCGCGCCCAGGAACACCGACTGCACCGCGGACCAGCCCAGGAACTGTCCCAGTCCGTAACCCAGCGCGATCATCAGGGCGATCTCTATAATACCGGCCAGGGCAGCGAACAACCCCACCTTGCGCAAGCGACGCAGATTGAACTCCAGGCCCAATGTGAACATCAGCAGCACGATGCCTATGTTCGCCAGGTTGCTTATGGTGCCTATGTCGGAGATGAGCGAGCTACTGAAAAGGCTCGGACCCAGGATGATCCCGGCGGCCAGGTATCCGATGACCACCGGCAGTCGTAAACGAGAGAACAGTACGGCGGTGGCCCCGGCCGTGACCAGGACCAAGGCCATCTCCAGCAGGAAGGTCGTTTCCGCGTCCATCAACGTGCCTCAGAAGAACCGGTCATCCGTATCCTTCTTTACCTTAATGGACGTATCTCCGGCCTTGGCGTTCATCTCCTCCAGGTATTCCTCGTAGAGGTGCACCCGGCAGGGTATGGCGAAAGGGGTGAAGGGCGAGGCGACCAAGGCTTCCCCGGGCATGAGCATCTGTATCTCATTGTCCAGCATGGATATGTCCTGTTTGGCCGAGTTCCTCAGTATGTCCCGGTCACGCTTGTCCGCAAGTCCGAGGATGAACAAGGTGTTGAACTGACTGATGATCTCCTCGTTGATCAGTTTGGGCTGCTGCGATACGGCGCATAGCCCGACCTTGAACTTTCGTCCCTCGCGGGCCAGCTGCGAGAAGACCGTCCCCTTCGATTGGGAAAGGACTCGCTGAGCCTCCTCCAGGGCGATGAGCACCGGCGGAGACCTTTCGAACTTCTCCTTATCGGAGTAGATAGCCTTGTTATGCTCGAAGACGGCCCGGGCCAGCACTGTGGATACTAGCAGCTCCTCGGCCTCGAACATGTTGGAGGTGTCCACCAGGACGGTCTTTCCGGACTGCAGTGCCGAGATCACCGCCTTGGTCATCGAGAGATTGCGGTCCGTGGTCACCAGGTCGAACTGGAATATGGAGTCCAATCTCCGCTTGATGACGTTGACGCTGCCCTCATGGAACTTCCCGCCCAGGTCCTTGACGATGGTGCTCACGTCCCGGTCGCGCAGGTCCTCCAGCCACCTATCGCCGTAGCGGTACTGCGCCGCCTGCAGGCACTCCAGCTGGGGACCGCTGAACTCGTATAGGTTCGCCAGGTCCGGGATCTCGATCTCTCCGCTGGAAACGTGTATGGAGCTGTGCGGGCCTTCCAAACGCCGTGAGGCGTATACGTCCAAGGATTCAGCGGCCAGCTTGGAGTGGGAGAGTCCCTTCTTACCCCGCTCGCCTCCATCGTAGTACTCGCCGTGCGGGTCCAATATCAGAAAACCGCAGCGTCGGGAGGCCATGCAGGAAAGGGCCAATGACTTCATCAGGTTGCTTTTTCCCATTCCAGTGGTGGCGAATATCCCCACGTGGTGCGGGAAGGAGCGGCTCTCGATGCCCACACGGAACTCCATGACCCTGTCCCCCGAGCGCAGATGGCCCACTTCCACGTCGCCCATCATGGGCTTGAGGAAATCATAGTCCACCTGGTCAGCACGGCGCACGCGGGAGAAGTGACGCGGTATCGATTTGGCTTTACGATAGCCACCATCCTTCAGGCAGCCCAGCGGGGTGCATACCCCCACCTTGTACAAATTGGAACTGACCCCGTCATAATCGTAGGCCTCGGGAGAATGACGCAGGGCCACGCCCGCCTCCTTCTCCATCCAGCTCTCTTCGTCCGCGTCGGCCCCGAAGAGCACGTCCATGGTGCGCACCAGGAATTTAACGTCTCCCTCCTCGACAACCAGCATCTCGCCCACCTGGAGGTCTTCCGCCTCCGAGGTGCGGAATCGCAGCTCCATCACGCGGTTACCGAAGACCCTGCCAATATCGCTCATAACAATCGGTCCATGGTGACCATTGGGTATAGTAATTTCTCCAAGGGCGGTGAAAACGCCATATCTGAGAAAGACATTAATGTGAACGTGCGCCCGGAGGTTGTCGAGCTCCCCAGTCAATCCTCCCTTCCCAGACCAGAGGTACTGGTGGTTGGGGTCGGAGGGGCCGGGAGGCACATGGCCTCGCAGATGCCCGGTACGAAATTAGCGGTGTGCCTAGAAGGTGACGCCGGGGCAAAAGGACCGGGACATGTGATCCTGCGACGCAGAGAGGTGGCCGTGGCCCGCACCAGTTCTCCTGCCGCATTGCACTCTTCGGACCTTCCATGGAAGGCGCGTCTGATAGAGGCCATCGGCCGCCCTGACATCATGTTCATCTTTTCTGGATTGGGAGGTGAGACCGGCAGTTTCGTTTCACCTCTGATCGCCGGACTGGCCCATCATAGTACCCTTACCTTCGTCAGCGTCTGCCTGCCGTTCTCGGTGGAGGGGATAGGCCGCCGCGTAATGGCCAAGGAAGGACTGGAGCGCCTAAGAGGCTCCGCGGACCTGGTGGCGGTTTACGCCAACGA
>SPCU01000083.1 GCA_004525545.1 Methanomassiliicoccus sp.
CCTCGTCAGTGGTGATCAGCAGATAGAACGGCACCCCTTCGTTCTTCAGGGTACGGGCGGCGGCCAGCATGGCGGCCGCTCCCCCTTTCATGTCCGCCGCTCCCAGTCCATAGATGCGCCCCGCTTCGACCTCACCGTCGTCCCTGGTCCACGCGTCCCCGGCGGAAACAGTGTCCAAGTGGGCCGAGAAGGCAATTCCGCCTTCGCCATGGGCGGCGACCATGGCCGGGCTGTCCGGTACGCCTCCGGTGACGACACGCAGGTCCATCTCCTCCAACTTTGCCCGTACCAGCTCGAACAGTACCTTCTTCCCTTCGTTGGTATCGCTCCGTACGTGAAGAAGCTCGATCAGATCACGCATCAATTCTCTGGACAAGTCATCACTTCCGATAGAAGGGCGTCTCCACCACCCGCGCTGGTACCGGCTCATCGCGGATGGAGATCGCCAGTTCCGTTCCGTTGCCGGAGAGCGCTTGAGGCACATAACCCATGGCAATACCGACGCGCATGCAAGGGGACATGTTGCCGCTGGTAACCTTTCCAACGACCTTTCCTCGATGAATTATATCATAACCGTGACGGGGAACCCCCCGACCCAGCAGTTGCAACCCCACCAGGACCTCATACGGATGTTCCTTCTGTCGCAATAGAACGTCCCGCCCGATGAAATCATGGTCCAGCTTGACCACCCAGGGAGGGCCGGTCTGCAAGGAGGTCTGCCTACCATCAAAGTCAGTTCCAGATAAAAGATAGCCCATCTCCAGGCGCAAGGTGTCCCTGGCCCCCAGACCGATCGGTCTCAGGTGCCCTTCTCCTTCTGTCAACAGCCTTTTCCAAAGCCAGGCGGCGTCCCCTTCCTCTACCAGCACTTCGAAACCGTCCTCTCCGGTATAGCCTGTGCGACCGATATAGCAGCCCATTCCTTTTCCGGTTTGAGGCAGCAGGTCCTCAAGGAAAGGTGAGTCCGGTCCGTTCATGAAGGCGAATCGACCTTGAAAGCGCTTCATGCTAGAAAGATCGCCGGAACACAATCGCTGTAGGATCCCTGGGGCCAGTGGCCCCTGGACCGCGATGCAGGCCAGTCGAGTGGACAGGTCCACCACCTCCAATCCCTTGGTCCTGCTCTTCACCCATTCACGTACCCGGTCCACATTGGAGGCGTTGGGAACCATGAGATACTGCCCCTCGGCCATATGATAGTTAATGACGTCGTCGATGATGCGGCCATCATCATTTAACAGGTGCCCGTAGACCGCCTTGCCCACCGGGGCCTTGCCCAAGGGGTTGGTCAGCAATCCATCCAATTGTCGGGCGGCGTCCGGTCCGCGGATGAGCAGATCTCCCATATGGGAAACGTCGAAGATCCCGGCTTGACGACGGACGATACCGTGCTCTTCGATGATGCCGGTGTATTGGATGGGCATCTCCCATCCGACGAACTCGACCATCCTGGCTCCCAGGGCCAGATGTTCAGGGTAAAGCGGGGTCCTCTTCATACGTTCATTTCCACAATGGGGGGCAAATTATCAAAACCTTTCCGTTAAGGAGCGCCAAGGCTCTCTTCCAGCCTGACGCGCACCACCTTTGCCGGAACGTCCGGCAGGGAGATATAGGTCGTCCGTCCCCCACTCTCCTCGTTGGCCACACGGGTACCTATCAGCCCTTGGTTGGATAGGTCCTGTAGGTAGGACCAGAACATGGTATGCCCTCTGGCCTTCTCCCCGTACTCTTCCGCTACGATATGATACACCGCCTCCGCCTCCGGAGTACGTACGTACGCCTGGTCCTTGATGCTGCGCGCGACGGCTAGCAACACCATCTTGCGTTGCTTGTCCAGGTCCTCGATCTTGGACTCGGTGACCACGGAGTACGTCAGCGCCTTGGCGCCCCGTACATGTTCTGGTGCCAGATGCTCAGCGCCCTCCTCCTCGCCCAGCATCCCCGCCTTATCCAGCAGTTCGATGGCGAAACGGGCGTCGCCGAATTCGGAAGCGATATCGGCCATCAGGTCCAAAGAGTCCTGTCGAACCGCCCCGGAGAAGAAGTCCAGGTCTGTCCTTAAGCGCAGGATGTCCGAGAGATCCTTTATGCCATACCGATCGAAGCGGATGGTGTTGGCCCGGCGGAAGGTGGATGTGGATGCCGCATCCAGCATATCCAACACGTTCTTCTGCGAGATCATGAGGACCGACATCGACGGTCTACCTCCCACCACCTCCTCGTCGAAGCGCGTCAGTTGGTAGATGATATCGCTTGCCCCCTTAACCAGCAGTACGTCAGCCTCGTCCAGAACTACCACCAGGTGCATACGGCGTTTTTCCAGATGCTTGCGAATAGAGCGTAACATCTCCTCGGTGGAGAAACCTCTGTCTGGGAAGTTCTCGTCGAAATGCATGACGATGCGGCGAAGTACCGCAACCTCGGTTGAGCGCTGCCGGCAGTTGACGATGATATAATCCATCACCCGTCCTTTCTCATGAGCGGCCCTCATCAGGTCCAGGCAGAAGCGTTTTGAGGTGGCGGTCTTTCCCGTACCCACGCTGCCGATCAGGAACGCCGTCTGCGACATTCTACCTTCCAGCACTGGACGGAATATCATCTCCAATTTCTCTATCTGAGCCTCACGGTGGCACAGTTTCTCTGGAACGTAATCGAACGAAAGCTTGGATTGGTCCTTGAACAGGCGTGGGTTGCGCATATCTTACTCCGATCTTCTTGCACGAATGAATCTGGAACAGGGGTCGATCTCCGATCCCCGTTCCTCCTATCTGTAAGCTAACAGGTTCATGTCCAGGGAGTCCGAGGCCACGTGCCCGGAGACGACCACACTCAGGTGGTTCTTCCTCGCCTCCTCTAAATGCACCTCTGGTATATGCATGAGCACCACCATGCCTACTCCGGCATCGGCCAGCTTCTTGTACATCTCCTTGGCCAATAGGATGGCGAACCGGTAGATGTCCTGGAGCTTCATCTGAACGGACAAGATGGGTGCGGCTCATAAATTGATTTCTGTCCGCCGGACAAAAGCTACGCTCGCAGTATGAAAAATATGAAAAAGTAAATGGTTTGAAAGGCCTGAGAAGGTTCGGTAACTGGGGACCGACCCTTTCTGGCTTTTTCAGCCGAACAGAGCGGAGAGACCGGCAGCGGCCTCTTCCTCGGTCACAGCTTCTTCTTCCTTGACTTCTTCCTTGGCCGGAGCGGCCGCGGCGGCCTGAGCCGGGGCGGCGGCAGGTGCGGCGGCAACCATCGCGGAGGCGATAGCCTCATCGATGTCGACACCCTCCAGGGAAGCGGTCAAGGCCTTTATCCTGGATGCATCCGGCTCGACACCGGCGCTCTTCAAGATAACGGCGACTGCATCCTCAGAAACCTGCTTTCCAGCGGCGTGAAGGACCAAAGCGCTGTATATGTATTCCATTTCCTTACCTCCTCAATCAAACAGAGAACTCAGACCAGCTGCGGCTTCTTCCTCGCTGACCTGCTCCTCTTCTTCTTCATTCTTAGCCTCTGCGGCCTTGGTTTCGCTCACCGGTTGGGCTGCGGGGACCGCAGCCATTTTGTTCTTTATTCTTTCATCTTCTAAACCGATGATCGAAGCCAAAGTCATCATTTGCGCATCCGCCTTGGCCAGGATAGCACCGATGCTCTCCTTGGTCGGGAATGCGCCAGCCACGCTCAAGGCCATCGCTTGGCGATATGCCTTGGATAGCAAGGGCGTGACAGTCTGAGGCGTAACGTAAGCTATAGACAAGCTCAAGCCTAAGGCGCTCCTGGCGGCCAACCCCAACATGTTGGTGTAGTAGTCCGCCGGTACGTTCAGGACGTCCTTCCCGTAGAGCACTCCATCTTCGAAGGCGGCCCGAAGGTCCATGCCCACGATCATGGGTAGGATCTCCAGCTTGGCCAATACCTTGGCGACCTCATCCGGGACCGGCTCGCCCTTGGGGACGAGGACCTTATCCTTCTTGATGATGATCTTCCCGGACTCAATGGCCGCGGGAATGCCAGCCTTCTGCAGTTCGCCAATGATGGGGCCGGGTTTGAAGGGGGTGTCTCCCGCCTTCACCGCGATGTCCTCCGGCGCGATATCTCCGGTCTTGGCCGGGGCCGGGGTCTTGGTACCCTCCATCTGGCGGAATAGCTTGAACGGGTTGATGTCCGTAGTGACGATCGCGCACTGTCCGTCAACTATCGGCCTCAGTTGCTCCAGGCCCGGCCTCAGCTTGGCTGCCTCGGTGATCGCCAGGTCCATCAATGTGTTCCTGGTCATGCTCACGTTGGCCTTGCCGCGCAATCCGGCGCGCATGGAGATCATCTGGGCGGCGGGAATGCCGTGCAGATCGACGATGCCGACGACGTGGCTGTGGGCCATGAGGTCCACGAGCTCCTGCACCCTCTCCTTTTTCCAATTCGCAACGTGTGCCATGCTAAGAACCTCCTCAAATCACCTTCTCGGAGGGTCCCATGGTGGTCTTCACGAAAGCGGACCGGATGTTCATGGTGCCCTTTTCGAGTCTGAGTCCCAATCTCTTGATGATCAGCTCGATGTTGTCAGCTATGTCTTCTGGCGTCATGTCCGCGGTCCCGACGGAGGTGTGGAAGGTCATCTTGTCCCTGCTCCTGATGAACACCGACTTGCGTAGGTTGTCTATCATGAGCTTTGGGTCCGCTCCCGGGGGGATAGGCTTGGGCATCTTGCCGCGAGGACCGAGCACGATACCCAATCTCTTACCGATAATGGGCATCAACGGAGCCTCCGCGATGAAATATTCAAACTCGTTAGCCATCTTCTTAGCCTGTTTCTTATCGTCAGCGATGGTTCCGAGCTCTTCCACGGAAATGATCCTATCGGCCACTTCCTTGGCTTTGATCAGCATTTCACCGCTGCCGATTACACAGACCTTGATCGGCTTTCCCCTACCGTGAGGCAGAATGATGTCCTCCTGTATCCTGTTTTTGGGTATGGACAGGTCCACATCCTTCAGGTTGATGGACAGGTCGACCGTTTGTTTAAAATTGCGCTTTGGAGAATTCCCCAAGGCTTTCTTAACGGCCGTAATGGTTGCTTTTTCTGCCAATTCGATCCCTCCTGTAGTTCCAACGAACCAATGAAGGTTCTCCTACAGTTTGGTGAGACCCCATAATTACCCTACTATTTATAAAGATATCGTATTTAAAGAGAAAAGAAAATGTTTTACTGGAAAGGGTTTCAGGCTTTCAATTGGTCATCCCAGTTGCCGGCCTTGATATCCTGTTGCATGTCCCTGGGCTCTTTGCCCTCGACAGTTATGCCGCAGGAGACGCAAGTTCCGATGACCTCTAACACCTGGGCTTTAAGGTCAGCCCCGGTAAGCGAGTCCTGCTTCATGTGAGCGATCTTGACCGCTTGCTGAATGGTGATGTTCCCGGCCTTGGCAGCCTTGGGCGCACCAGCACCCTTCTCGATGCCCAGCTCCTTGAAGAGCAGGGCGGAGGTGGGAGGGGTACCGACCTTGATATCGAAGGTCTTGGTCTTCTGGTCTATGATGACCTTGACCGGGACCTTCATGCCGACAAACCCTCTGGTCTTCTCGTTTATCGCGGCTACGACCTGAACGACATTGATCCCCGTGGGGCCCAAGGCGGTTCCCAGCGGCGGACCTGGGGTGGCCTTTCCGCCATCCACTAACACTTCGATAGTCTCTACCATTTTATCATCTCTCCTTCTCGAGGACCCTCACGCTGTCCCCGCGGACGGTGACAGGGCTGGGCACGGTGGCCTCGAAAAGCTCTACCGTGATCTCTTCCTTGCTCTCGTCTATCTTCTGTACCCTGGCCTTCTCTCCTTTGAACGGACCGGCGACCAATTCCACCACGTCACCCTCCGAAATGCCAG
>SPCU01000104.1 GCA_004525545.1 Methanomassiliicoccus sp.
AGGCGGTGCTAAAGATAGGTCCAGGAAGGACGGTCTTCCTAGGCACCGCCTGCGGAGAGCCGCAGGCCTTGGTCAAGGCGCTCCTGGCCAAGTCCTATGCCATGATTGACAGCGAGATCATCCAGACATTATCGCTGGGACTGACGTTCTACGCCGAGGAGAAGTACATGGACCAGTTCCGCCTGAACGCCTTCTTCATCGGACCCAACATGCGCAATGCTGTCAACGAGGGAAGGGCCGATTACACACCGGTGAACCTTTCGGACATCGAACAGCTCTTTGCCAGCGGCCTCAAGCCGGTGGACGTGGCGCTCATCCAGGTCTCGCCGCCGGACCAGGAAGGGTATTGCAATCTGGGCGTATCCGTGGACATCACCATGGCCGCGGCCATGCACGCTGATGTGGTCATAGCGGAGGTCAACCCAAACATGCCCCGCCTGGGCGGTGACAGCCGTTTGCATCTGAAGGAGATCGATCACTTGGTGGAGAACGACCAGCCACTGCTGGAGTCCACCTTGGAGGACGAACCGTTGCATGTCTCTCCCCGCATAGGTAAGAACGTGGCCGAGCTCGTTCATGACGGGGATACCATTCAGGTCGGTTACGGAAATATTCCAGACGCCATACTCAAGTACTTAGGGGACAAGAAGGACCTGGGAGTGCACACCGAGATGTTCTCCGATGGGATCATCGGACTGGTGGAGAAAGGGGTCATCACCGGGAAGCGCAAGGTCTTCCACCCGGGCAAGGTGGTGGCCTCATTCTGCATGGGTACCAAGCGTCTCTACGATTTCATAGACGGCAACGAGATGTTCGAGATGTACCCGTCTTCATACACCAATGATCCCTGTAACATCTCCCGCAACAATGACATGATCGCCATAAACTCCGCCTTAGAGGTGGACCTCACCGGGCAGGTGTGCACCGACCAGATAGGCCATTATTTCTATTCCGGCATCGGGGGGCAGGCGGACTTCATGCGTGGGGCCTCCCGTTCCAAAGGAGGCAAGGCCATTATCGCCCTGCCGTCCACGGCGCAGCACCACACCATATCCCGCATCGTTCCCACGTTGACGGCCGGGGGAGGCGTGACCACCACCCGGGGTGATGTGCAGTTCATCGTCACCGAGTATGGAGTGGCCGATCTGCGGGGAAAGAGCATTATGGAGCGGGCATTGGCGCTCATAGGCATATCCCACCCCCGCTTCAGGGCGGAGCTGCTCATGAACGCCAAGTCGCTGCACTACGTCTACCAGGACCAGACGGACGCCGGATATGTGGGGGTATACCCTGAGCAGTACGAAGCTATCAAAATGGTCGCCGACCAGGAAATGTATTTCCGACCGGCGAAGCCAACGGACGAACCGATGCTCAAGGAGATGTTCTACTCATTCTCCAAGGACACGGTCTACAACAGGTTCATGGGACTGAAGCGCAGCATGCCTCACCGAGAACTGCAAAGGATCGTCAATATAGACTACGACACACGAATGACCGTGGGCGGCTTCGTCAACGAGGACGGCGTCTGGTCCATGGCGGCCTTCGTCATGTATGACATGGACAAGAAGAGCAACACCGCGGAGATATCGTTCGCCGTACTGGACCGATGGCAGAACCGGCGGATCGGCACCATGCTCATGGACATGATGATCGGCATCGCCCGCGATCGTAAGATCAAGGCCTTGACCGCGGAACTGCTGGCAGAGAACATGCGCATGCTCGACCTGTTCTACAGGACCGGTCTTAAGGTGGAGACGCGCTTGGTAGAGGACACCTATCTGGTGACCATCGACCTTTGGTCAAAGTGAGCCGCAGTCGGGGCAGGCGGGGTCCTTGACGAAGACGACCTCGCTCACCTCGTTGCTCCTCAGGTCAAGGAACAGACCTCGGCCGTCAGGGGCATCGCCCACTCCGGTGATCAGCTTGATAGCTTCCAGGGCCTGCATGGCGCCTATGACGCCGGCGGCCGCTCCCAGCACCGGCACCGGCCTACCCCGGGTGGTCAGCTTGGGGAAGGCGCATCTCAGGCAAGGTCCTCCGGGGACGAAGGTCACCACATGACCCATCATCCCCTCCACGGCTCCATGAACCAGAGGGGTCCTAGTCGCCAGGCAATGCCGGTTCAGCAAGTACCTTCCCTTAGGATTGTCCAGGCAGTCCAGGGTAAGGTCGGCGTCCTCCAATATGTACAGATTGTCCTCCATCAGCTTCAATGGCAGGGCTTCGACCAGCACCTCTGAGTTGAGGTCCTTCAACTTGTTCCTCGCTGATTCCACTTTGAAGCGCGGCAGAAGGGCGTCCTCTTCCCAGTGCAGGATCTGCCGGTTGAGATTTGATTCCTCCACCCGCTGATCGTCAACGATTATCAGCTTGCCCACCCCGGCCGCGACGAGGTATTGGCAGGCCGGAGAGCCGAGACCTCCGACGCCCACCACGGCTACGGTGGCGTCGGCCAATTTATCCTGGGCCTTCTGTCCGAAGCCCTCAACAGAGAGCTGACGTGAGTACCGGTCCTTCATTTGCTCATAACTGAATGCCATGGAACGCTTATAACGGATTCCTCCAGATGTTTGTTAAAGGGGCGGTCATCGTCAAATAAAATCTTTATAAACATCTACAGATAACGGACCGGGTACGATTGTGGCGGAAACGGTCATCGAAGTAAAGGGCTTGGTCAAGTCCTACGGAGAACTGAAGGCGGTCAATGGGATCGATCTGGAGGTCAAGGCCGGAGAGGTGTATTCGATCCTAGGCCCCAACGGTGCCGGGAAGACCACCTCGGTTGAGATAATGGAATGCCTGAGGGTCAAGACCTCAGGCGATGTTCGCATACTCGGTCATGATATCGACAAGGAACAGAAGGAGATACGCAAGCGTATAGGTGTCCTCCCGCAATCGTTCAACGCCTTCGACTATCTCACCGTCAAGGAGAACATCGATTATTTCGGTGGTCTGTTCGATCGTCGTCTGAGCACCGACGAGCTCATCGAATCGGTGCAGCTGCAGGACAAGCGAAACGTGTGGTTCATGAACCTGTCAGGGGGGTTGAAGCAGAGGGTGGGGGTGGCCATATCCATGGTCAACGACCCGGAGCTCATTTTCCTGGACGAACCGACCACCGGGCTGGACCCCAAGGCCCGCAGGGAGGTCTGGGAGGTCATCCGCAAGCTCAAGTCGCGCAACAAGACGGTCATCCTCACCACCCACTACATGGAGGAGGCCGAGATATTGTCCGACCGCGTGGCCATCATGGACCAGGGGGGCTTCATCGCCATGGGGACCCCTAGGCAGATCATCGAAAAGTATGGCTCAGGCAGCACCTGCTTGGTGAAGTCAGCAAACGACGCCGCCCGGGCGTTGGTTGCATCAGCAGGCATGTCCTCGGAGTTCAAGAACGGCGACCTATGGGTCAAGCTGGAGGATAAAGGCAGCCTGGCCAAATTGGTCAATCTGCTCTCCGGGAGCGAGGTGACCTATGAGGAGATGCTCATCAAAGGCAGTACGCTGGAGGATGTGTTCCTCAAGCTCACCGGCAAGAAGTTGGTGGAGGCGTCTTCATGAAGCTGAAGCACGTCTTGGTGGACCTCAAGGGCCAATCGAAAGCCTTCTTCCGGATCAAGAGCAATCTGTTCTGGACCCTGGCCTTCCCACTGTTCCTGATATTGGTCTTCGGTGCGATCTTCTCCAACATGGGCTCGAGCACCATCACCCTGTACGTTCAGGACCTTGATCACGGGCCGGGCTCCGAACAGTTCCTGGAAGCGCTCAATCAGACGGAGGCGTTCGAACTGCGGTTCATCGATGAGAACGTGGACCTGGAGCAGTACATCAAGGACAACTCGCTGACGTTCGTTATGGTACTGCCATCCGACTTTTCGGACGCTTTCGTGCCCAATGGCACCGCCACGGCCACCGTCGACCTGCGCCTGGACGAGACCGTTTCCTCCGCTTCCATCGTACGCAACATCGTCTCCGCGGTCATCAACAACTTCAACCTGGGAATGTCCGGGGGACGGGAGTACGTTACCTTGGGAGTAAGCAGCATCATACAGAAGCGTTTCTCATTCCTGGACTTCTTCGTACCCGGGGTGATCGCTCTTACGGTCATGACCACCTGCATATTCGGCATGCAGGGCACCATATCCCGTTTCCGCGCCGCCGGTATATTCCGCAAGCTGGCAACGACACCGATGACCCCCTTCGAGTGGTTGATCTCCCGAATGATATGGTTCATGTTCATCTCGTTCATCACCCTCGCCGTGGTCATGGTGTTCGGCATTCTGGTCTTCGGAATGAGCATGACGCTGAACCCCGCCGCCATACTGTTGATAATCTCCGGCAGTGCCATGTTCTCGGCGTTGGGCATGATAATCG
>SPCU01000030.1 GCA_004525545.1 Methanomassiliicoccus sp.
CTACCCTGCGGTACAGGTTCTCCGGCCACGAAGAACTCGATAAGATCGTGGTCGTAGCGGTCCTCCTGATAGCCTACGTACTCCATTGGCCCGGACTCGTAGTCTTCAGCTTCCGCTCCTTCAAAACGCACGTGCATCCCAGAGTAGATATGAATCCCCTGGGTAATATAATTTTAGTAGCTGAAGGCTACCTTTTCGTCCCTTCCCTGGAATGAAAATGTTTCAGGGTACCAATCGATTGCGGTCCCTCGGGAATAGGATGGTCTCCCTGATGTTCGGCAATCCCAACATCTTCTGCACCATGCGCTCCACTCCTAGTCCCCAACCACCGTGCGCCGGCATTCCGTATGCGAAGGAGTTCAGGTAGAACTCGAAGGAGGACAGTTCCAATCCCTTCTTTTCCATCCTCTGTACCAGACGGTCGTAGCGGTGCTCCCGCTGCCCACCGGATGATATCTCCTGACCTCTGTAGTCCAGGTCGAACGAGTATGAGTACGGCGTGCCATCCTTTTCCATGATGTAGAATGGTTTGGCCTCTTCCGGGTACTCGACTATCCAGTACATCTCGTTCCCGTCCTGGGCCATCAGATCTCCCAGCAGCTTCTCCCCTTCGGTGCCCAGGTCCTCTCCCAGCTCGATCTTGAACCCGGCCCCTTGGACCATTCCTACGGCCTTCTCATAGGACAGGATGGGATACGGTGCCTTGGGCAGGACGACCTCGCTGCCTATCATCTCCAGGGCTCGCGCTCCCCGCTCCTTGACCTCGGAGATGACGAACTGCGTGCAACCCTCGATCATGGCCATGACGTCCTCCTGCGAGTCGATGTGGGCCATCTCCCCATCGAAGCTGATGAACTCCGATACGTGACGCGCCGTGTCCGAAGGCTCAGCTCGGAAGGCCGGGCCGATCTCGAACACTCGGTCCAGGCCAGTGGACATGAGCATCTGCTTGTAGAGTTGCGGCGATTGCGCTAGGTATGCCACCTTACCGAAGTAGTCGACCTTGAACAGGGTGGAACCGCCTTCGGCGCCGGAGGCCACCAGCTTGGGGGTGAAGATCTCCACGAAGGCATTGTCCGCCAAGTACTCGTCGATGAGGCGCATGGTCAGGGACTTGATCTCGAAGATGGAGCGCACCTCCGGTTTCCTCAGGTCCATGTAGCGATGGTTGAAGCGAGTGTCCATTTCGACATCGACCTTGTCGACCACGCCCATGGGCAGTGGGGTGGCCGATGGGCTTTGAACGATCAAAGCGGAGGGAATGATCTCGTAACCGCTCTTCACCTGGGCGCTGGCCCTGACGGTGCCGGTCACCCGGACCACGGATTCCCGGGAAAGGGATGTGATGGCCTGCATGATCTCAGGGGTGATCTTCTTCTTAGGGGCGGTGATCTGTACCACGCCGTAGCGGTCGCGCAGGATCAGGAAGGATATCCCGCCGAGGTTGCGCACCTCCTGGGCCCAGCCCTCTACCGTGACCTCCTTCTCGTAATCGTTAACGGTTATCGATCTGGAATCGTGCAACATGTGAACACCTTAAAACCGAATGGCCTCGATATTACCGCTTTTTTTATATAAGAATTGGTGGCCACCGCGACCACCGTCGAACACGAGAAATCGACCGAAACCTTAATCACTTGTAGGATGAGATTCCACTCTCATGCCTGTTAATGTGTCGATCGATCAAAGCGAATGCACCGGCTGCGGAATATGCTATGACGATGAATGCCCAGATGTCTTCATGGAAGGGGATGACGGCAACTCCAACCTCAAGCCCATGTACCAAAAGGGCGACAAGGCCAAGGGGGAGATCCCGGACAACCTCAAGGGATGCGCCAAGAACGCCGAGGACGCCTGTCCAGCATCGGCCATCACGGTGGAGTGAGCCAGCCTCACTCCCTTAATTTCTTTTTTCACCTGCCATCACCGTCGTCATTCAGCGATGTCAGGGTATCAATCATTATATATGGATGCAGTAATTCTCAGAATCCAAGGTATGGGAATATTATGTCTCAGAAGGTTACTGTATCTGTCATAAAGGCTGACGTAGGGTCGGTCGCCGGTCACACCAAACCGCACCCAAAAATGATGAAGAAGTGCGAGGAGATCCTAAAGGAAGGGGTCAGATCCGGTACCATCAATGATTTCTATGTTACCCGCGTCGGCGACGACATCAATTTGTTCATGACCCACTACAAGGGCGAGAACAACAAGGACGTTCACGCTCTGGCCTGGACAGCCTTCCAAGCGGCGTCAAAGCTGGCCAAGGATATGAAGATGTACGCCGCCGGACAGGACATCCTGTCGGACGCGTTCAGCGGCAACATTCGCGGCATGGGCCCCGGAGCTGCCGAGGTCGAGTTCGTGGAGAGGGGCGCCGAGCCCATGGTGTTCTTCATGGCCGACAAGACCGAACCGTCCGCATACTCCATGCCCATATCCCGTGTCTTCATGGACCCATTCACCACCACTGGTCTGGTCATTGACCCCCGTGCTCACGAAGGTTTCCGCTTCGAGATCGTGGATGTCATGGACTCCAAGAGGATCATCATGTCCGCACCCGAGGAGTCTTACGATATCCTCAGTCTTCTGGGCGACACCAGCCGTTACGCCATCAAGCGCGTGATGAGCAAGGACAAGAACCTGGGCACCAGCTGTGTGATAAGCACGGAGAAGCTGAACATCTGCGCCGGTAAGTATGTGGGCAAGGACGACCCCGTGGCTGTCGTGCGCTGCCAGAGCGGTTTCCCCGCCGTGGGCGAGGTCCTGCAGCCATTCATGTTCCCAGGGTTGGTAGCTGGCTGGATGCGCGGTTCCCACTACGGTGCCTGGTACCCCTGTTCGGTAGCGGATTCCGATCCCAGCTATTTCGACGGACCGCCGCGGATATGCGCTCTGGGATTCCAGATAAGCAACGGCCGCCTGCAAGGATGCGAGGACCCGGAGGCGCCGCTGGGCGTCAAGGAACCGGTCGACTATTTCTCCGGCAGCGTATGGGACGAGGCTCGGAGGAAGGCGGTGCGCGCCAGCATCTACATGCGCCAACATGGTCCGTTCATGCCCGGTATACTCGGTCCCGAAGAGATGGAGTACACCACCAGGCCGGCCGTACTCGCTCGGTTGAAGGACAGGATGGAGAAGATTGAATAAGCTCAAATCGCCCATCATCGTCGTGAATTTCAAGGTCTACTCCGAGGTGGAGGGACCGGGGGCGATGCGTCTTGCCAAGGAATGCGAGGCCGCCGCCCGCGAGAGCGGTGTCAGCTTCGTGGTCTGCCCCCCAATGGTCGAACTTTCCACGGTGGCCCGCGCGGTCACCGTCCCGGTATTTTCCCAACACGTAGACGCCAAGGGACCGGGGTCCATCACCGGCTACACATCCCCGCAGAGCGTCAAGGCCGCCGGGGCCAATGGTACGCTCATCAATCATTCCGAGCACCGCATGGTCATGGACGACATCGCCGCCGCCATCAAGACCTGCAGGGAACTGGGTCTGATAAGCATCGTCTGCACAGATTCGACAGAGACCTCCATCGCCGTGGCGGCCTATTCTCCAGATTACATCGCCGTTGAACCCCCGGAATTGATCGGAGGGGACATATCGGTCACCACCGCCGACCCCCAGATAGTCAGTAGGACGGTGGACATGGTCAGGAAGGTCGACCCGATGATCGAAGTGCTATGCGGTGCAGGGGTGAAGAACGGAGCGGACGTCAAGGCCGCTCTAGGTCTGGGAGCGTCCGGAGTGCTTCTCGCCTCAGGCGTGGTCAAGGCCAAGGACGTAAAGGCGGTCCTGCGCGACCTGGTAAGCGGTATCTGAAGCCTGATTGCATCACCTTCGATTATTTGACACGACCAACATCCCTTTCAGGTGCGAAAGCTCCTGGCCGTTCTATCCGTTCTTTCCATCCTCTTGATATCCATGTTCGTCCCCACGTCCGAGGCCACGGATGTACCGACCGTTCATAGCCCGTCGGGCGTTTTCATCAAACGGTTCTGTCCGACCTATCCTGGGGAATTCATCACCATCAGCAATGACGGTCCACAGATCGATCTCAACGGATGGAGATTGAGCGATGGAGAGGGGAGCGTGACCTTCAACGGGTCCATATCGCTGCCGACCACGACCGATATCACATGGAGCGATAGTCCGGAGAGATTCCTGTGCCTATACCCTGGCGAGGTGGTATATCACAAGAGTTCGACCGGGATAATCACCAAAGGGAGTCTCAAGCTGGCCGATAAAGGTGACCAGGTGTATCTTTTCGACCAGGATGGAATTTTGATCGACGTCGTTTATTACGGGACGTCCGAACCTTCTTCTCCATGGATCGGTCCGGCAGTTCCCTGCAAGAAGGGTGAGATGTTGCTAAGAACGGCCGAAGGTTCGGAATACGGCTCCTGGTCATCGGAGGTCCCCGGTTCGTTCTCCCTGCTAACACCCTGGTCGATCGCTTCTGCCTCCCCGGTCCTGTACCCTGACGACGGTCTGGAGGTCATGGTCCGGCAGGTGGACCTAGCTCTATCAGAGATATGCGTGTCCACATACATACTTGAGAACTGGACCTTGGCACGCCACTTGGCCATGGCCGCCGTCAGAGGCGTGGACGTCACTCTTTTGCTGGAAGGACAGCCTGTCGGAGGTGTAAGCGAGAACGGGGCGGCCCTGGCATACTACCTTCAGGAGAACGGTGTGGACGTCTGGGTCATGCGGTCCAGTGAATCGTTCAGGAGGTACGACTACTTGCATGCCAAATACATGGTTTTCGACGGAGAGCGTCTCATAGTAAGTTCCGAGAACATGGCGGACTCCAGCTTCACTTCCAACCGTGGATGGGCCATACTGGTCCGGTCGTCTTCCATCGCCCGGGACGCGCTCACTGTCTTCCAGATGGACCTGGGAGGAAAGGGTGTGGACGTATTCCCTCTCGACCTCAGTCTTCCGTTTCACGAAGGAGGTCCGGGAAGAACGCTCAACTACGATCGCCAACGGGTAAGCATGGAGGTCACCGTCTCCGTCATCCTATCAACATCGCCTTTCACGATCCAGGATACGCTGGTGAACGCCTTGGGTGGGTCACAGGAACGTGTCCTGGTGCAGCAGATGAACTTCGAGGAGGACTGGTTGAAAGGCGGCGAGATCATGGACGCATTGTCCCGGGCGGCAGGTCGTGGTGTCACCGTGCGCATCCTCCTGGATTCCGGATTTGGTACCAAAGAATCGAACCAGAGGGTCGCGGAAGCTTTGAACGCCGAGGCTTCGGAAAGGGGCTGGGACCTGGAGTGCCGACTGCCCGGTCCATCATCCCCGTTCGAACGATTGCATAACAAGGGCGTCATCATCGATGATCAGGTTCTGGTGGGCAGCGCCAACTGGGTGGACAATTCCATGCGATGCAATCGGGAGATGGCCCTCTTGGTACGTTCAATGGAAATGGCGGACCATTTCACCCGCCTGTTCGAGGACGACTGGAAAGGGGATGCCGTTCCTCCAGTGATATCACTGCCCTGGCATTTTCTGGAGGTGTCCCAGCAACAGCTCGTGCTCCTGGACGCCACCGCCTGTCATGACACCTCTAACATAGCGGAGTTCGCTTGGGACCTGGATGGCGACGGGGCATCGGACCTTTACGGACCGCTCCATGCCGTTGCCCTGATGCCAGGGGAGCATAACGTCACCTTGCGGGTGACGGACACGATGGGGAACATAGCCTACGAGAACGTGACCGTCAGGGTATCTGGAGGTCAGGCGGCGATCCCCTCGCTCCTTCTGTACGCCCCCTTGCCGGTCATCGCCCTGCTACTGCTCATCCGGCGCAACAAGAGAAGGATTTAGTAATTGGCAGAGATATTGGCCACTGTTGCAGCTCCGATACTTCCTCGGCAGGGACCTGACCGACATCTGTCAGGTCGCTTCGACCTCTCTGCGTGAGATGTACGACCCCAGTCTCTTCCTGCAGCTGGTGCCCTTCTGGCCTGAAGGCCTCATCGTCATCGAGGACATGGGACGGGTGGTCGGTTTCGTCTTCGGGGTCATGAGCGGGCATCAGCAGGCTCGCATACTCATGTTGGCCGTCGACCAGCGTTACCGGGGGGCGGGGTTGGGCAGCATGCTCTGCCAGGAGTTCTTCCGCGAGTGTGGAAAGAGGGGCATAAAACAGATCTCCCTGGAGGTCAGGGTCAGCAATCGGTCGGCCATGCGTTTTTATCAACGTCTCGGGTTCTTCAACGTAAGGATGGCATCGTGCTATTACTCGGACGGCGAGGACGGCATATTCCTGATGCGGTACCTCTAATGGAACATGGAGTCCTTGGTCTCATTCCAGAAATAGTAAGGTGATCTCTCCTTCTGAGCCGAGGAAATGTCCGTGCCGAGGCCTTTGGTGTAAGAACCGTAACGGTCATTGATCTGCTCCTCGGCGGTCTTACTGCGCACCACCGCCTTGGCGATGTGCTTTGCGTTAATCAGTTCAGCGTCCTCGACCACTGCCAGGTCACCAGCGGCACGGATCAGTCCGCCCAGCTCCCTCAACCTCAGCGTCAGAGCGGCGCCGATGTTGTCCACCTTATTGGCGCGGACCCTGGCCTCCTTGATTATAGCCTCGATGGCCGAGGCGTCGGCGTGAGGTATGCGCCCGTCGGAGATGATCTCCTGAGCGATGAACTGCACCAGTGAATTTCGGTTCTCAGGGGTGTCGGGCATGGCGGTGTTAACCAGCACTTCGTATCCATTGCCGCAGACCCGAGAACGTAATGGGGACAATACCTGTTCCAGGTCCTGGATGTTGCAGGCTCCGACGAAAATGAAGTTGCAAGGGACGTTCTCGACCTTGACGCTCGCTCCGGCGCTCTGAGGGTTGCGGCCGGAAATGGGGAAACGACGCTCCTGCATCGCGGTAAGTATGAACCTCTGCAGATGACCGAGGTGCGGTAGTTCATCCAGGAAGAGCACTCCCTCGTGCGCCTCATGTATGGCCCCTGGCACAACTCGGTCATAGGGCTGGGTACCCAGCTGTGCGTGACCTCCATAGGGGTCGTGGCGTACGTCACCCAGCAGCTCAGTCTCGGAACTGCCGGTTGCTAGAACGAAAGGATTGCGGTCCAGGCGGACCAGCACCTTGCGCGGGGATTGGCGTTCCCAATCACGGCGCTTTTCCAGGGCATCCTGGTCCAGGACCCTGATCATCTCCCCACATTTCTCGAAGACCACCACTTCCTCCTTGCCGAAGCGGGTGCGGGTAGTGGTGACGCGTTCCTTGCCAGCTGCGCTGGCCAGGCCGGGAACGTTCATCTGTTCGAACAGGCCGGTGACCAGGTCCCCGAAGGGATTGTTGTTGGCGACCGCCTCAGCAGATTTGAGCTTCTGGCACTTGATGCAGGTGCGTTCTTTTGGAGAAGAGTAGGCGCCGCAGTTGCGGCAGCGATATCCTAAGCGCTCGGCGACGTTGATGGGGGCGTTGATCGGTTCGATGAGCTCACCCTCGGCGAACTCCCGGGATTGAGATTCCTTTCCGACCTCATCCTCGTTCTTTACTTCCACCAACGGTCGTTCCGGATTCTCCGGGTTGTGCACCACCCTTATCTCCTGGGTGGGGCGGGAAAGGTGCAGAGCGAGCGCCTGAGCGATCATGGACTTCCCGGTTCCGGGAGGTCCGACCAGCAACAGGTGCCGGCGCTGCTTGGCGGCGATGCGGGCCAAGGTCACGGCCTCGTCCTGACCGATCACCCTTTTCAAGGGATCGGAGGGAATTGCCACCTGGGTGGTGTTATCTACACCGCACCAGTCAACCTTGGCCCCGTCGCTCATATCAGTTCAGGTCGTCCTTGGACCAGACATCGATACCGGCCGGCTGCTTGGTGATGTTGCCCATCTTGGTGCCGACTATGGTAACGATCTTCAGGTCGGAGGCCAGGTCCAGTATCCTCTGGGTGATGATCCCGTCGAAGACCACCGCGGATATCGGGTCCTTCTCCTCCTTCAAGGTATTGACCAGCTCCTTCACTGCCACTTCTTTCAGGACACCGCCCTTGGCGTCGATGATGCGCGCTTTGGACGAGGATGAAAGTTCGTTGATCATTCCCTTATACTTCTCCTGTGCGGCGGAGAGCTGCTTGCGGGAGCTGGGCTTACGTTCCTCCATCTCCTTTTCCTCCGCGAAAGGCTTCTCCTGGCGCTCGAAGCGCTCCTGCCTCTCGGGTCGGGACGCAGCACGTTCCGCCTTGGGTTCCTCGCGATCGCGGCGATCGGTCTTTTCCGGCTTCTCAGAGCGAGGCTCCTTCTCGGCGCGCTCCCTTCTGTCATGCCTTCCTGCACGGGGCTCCTTCTCGTCACGGTCGGATTTCTGCTCCCTATCAGCGTGTGGCTGAGGGGCGGGCTCCTCCCGATCCTCCTTGTCGAAGGTCTTCTCCCGGTCGGCCTTCTCGGATTTCTCGAAGCGTTCCAGGCGCTCGACCTTGTCGCCTCGGGACTTATCCTTGTCCTTGCCGTTGCCGGAATCCGATTCCAGACCGAACATCTCTATGAACTGGTCTCCTGGGATCTTGTTCCGCAGGCACTTCATGATCTGTTTCTGGGTCAGTTCCTCTACCTCGTGAGCGCGGGGCGCCCGGGCCACGAAGTCGACCTCGGCCACCTGGAACAGCTCACGCAGGATCAGCTCTCCACCCCTGTCGCCGTCGACGAAAGCGGTGATGACCCTTTCCTTGCTCAGGTCCATGATGGTCTTCGGAACGTTCGTTCCCTCGACTGCAATGGCGTTCTTGATGCCAGATTTCAACAGGTTCAGTACGTCGGAGCGACCCTCAACGACTATGATGGCGTCGGATTCCTGGACGTTCGGTCCGGCCGGCAGCCTATCTTTGCCGAAGTAGATTATCTCCTCTATCTGAACGGACTGGCGTACGCTCTCGGTGAGATCGATCCCGCTGGTCTTGGACTGCTTGATCAGCTCGGTCAGCAGCTCCCTGGCCCTCTCGATGATCTTCTCACGTTTAACGACACGCACGTCCTCGATGGACTCCACGCTGATCTTGGCCTTGCACGGACCCACCCTGTCGATGGTCTCCAGTGCCGAGGCTAAGATAACGGTCTCGACTTGATCTAAGCTTGATGGTATCAGTATCTGTCCTTCGGACTTACCTTGTCTGGAGTGAACGTCAACCTCGATCCTGCCGATCCTGCCACTTTTCTGCAGGTCTCTCAGGTCGAGCTCGTCCCCCAACAGACCCTCGGTCTGTCCGAATATAGCTCCTACCACGTCTGGTTTTTCTACAATGCCGTCAGCATTCAGCTTGGCCTTGACCAGATACTTGGTGGTGCTTGGGTCAATATTCATAGTTTCACCTCTTTTGGACTGGAAAAGAAGATAAACTCCCGAATACCTGTTTCATATCTCGCCCCTGGCCCCTTCTGGGTCAGGCACGTCGTGACCATTTCATATGACCATCACTCACGGTCAGATGATTTATGGATGATAGTGATCATGATATAGGAAAGCCCAGCTATTTTTTCCAGGCCTTGATTGACGATGTGATAATTTTTTTTTAACTTATAAACTTTGCGATGACATAATCTGATCGGGTTATGATGACCACGACCGGAGATCAACGACCCAAATCGGGGAATTTGGTGATCTCCAATGTAGACGAACCGACCACGACACCGTTCTTCTCGTATTCCTCCAAGAGTATGCGTGATAAGGTGTTGCGCGTTCCCCTTCGTCCCCTGGTCTCGCAGATGTATCGAACGTGGAATTCGATATAGTTGCTCGTCAGGACTATGTTCACCTTCGATTCGACCTCCCGCTTGGTCAGATAATATTTCCCCATCATGATCGCGATCTCCGCCTCGGCCTTGGCCGTTACCGCCGCGGTCTCCCTCTTGACGATCTCCACTGTCAGTTTCGAGGCCGCCTTCCAATCGTTGTCATAGGAGATGGGGATGACCAGTTCGTCCCATAGGAAGTTGTTGTCCTTGGTGTAATTGTAAATGGAACCGGATAACAGATGCCCGTTGGGAAGGATCACCAATCTTCCGGTGGCCTGGTCCCCGTCGACCCACTCCCTCAGCTCCAGGAGCGTGGTGTACATGATGCCGATGTCGATGACATCGCCGACCACATCCTTCATCATGACCCGGTCCCCGACCCTGTATGGGGATTCTATAAAAATGATGAACCCCCCGGCCAAGTTCTTGAAGACGTCCTGCAGGGCTATGGCGAGTCCCGCTGCGAACAAACCGTAGGAGACGACCAACGTCTGTGGGTCGGTGACCCAAACGGTGATGATCGCACCGATGGAGAATATCAGGCTGAGGATGGAGAAGATCTTGCGCACCGAGTATTGGGTCTTCTTGTCACTTAGCCTACTAGATACGAAGCTGGTCAGCAATATGGAGAAAATGAGGTAGATTATCGCCAGAGCCAACAAGGTCTGGAATCCTTTATTGAGGAAAGGGTCCGGATAATAAAGATCGGCTATCCACAATGCTATCGCAGAAACGATGAGCAATGATAGGTTAAGGGCCCTCCTCCACATCTGTTATCAATACAGCATACTGGATATTAATATGGATGTCATCCGCCCGATGCCACCTTGACGATCCGAAGTTCGTCACCCTCCCTGATCCGCTCCGTCAAAGGTATGGGGCTCTTTCCGCGTATGACAATATGTGAATCCGGAAATAGGTCCATGACCTTGAGCAGACCCTCGACCGTCTCCTCATCATCGATCGACAGGACCTCGGTCCTCTTGTTAAAAGCAACTTTCACTTCCATCGCTGTTCATCCTTGACAGGTCGTTCCCTCTAAATTTATTTATCTGATTGCCAAGTCTTAAAATATTAAACTCCATTCCGCCCTTGGGCCAAGGTAGCCTAGTCCGGTAAGGCGGTAGCCTCGAATCGACCTTCAGGTCGAAGGGACAGCTACTGACTTCACGTCTCGGGAGTTCAAATCTCCTCCTTGGCGCCATTTTTTATCTTTGCTATCAGGCAATGCCCTTGAAGTACCCCGGACCGAGCAAGCGTTCTTGGATATCGTTGGCGAATTCCTCCGCCGCTTGATAATAGTCTTTGCCGAACTCCTTGACCGTGAACCTCTCGTATTGCGCGTGTATGGTGGCGTCCGTTTCCAGTTGCAGTTCGTTCTCGATTATCGGAAAAACTTGGTTCTCCTCCTCGCTTATGTGCACGGTCATGAGGTCGACCAGCTTTCGTATCTCAGTCTCCATCGTTTCAACGTCATCGGCCTTGATCGCCTTCAGGATGGTCCCTATCGTTCCATGTGCCTCGGCATGCTCCTTTTTAAGATGGTCCAATGTACCGGCGATCTTGGGGCACTCATCGGCCGCCGCCGGGAAGAGGAAGAGCTCCTCCTTGGCATGATGAAAGCGGTCCAGGAACTGCTCCAGAAAGGCCACGGCTTCCTGGAGTTCGGGGATATGTTGTGGTGCGCGGTGTGTACGTACCAGTTCACCTACCACGTCCAGTACCTGTCTGACGATCCCGTGGTCGTACTGCAGGATTGTAACCGAGATCCTCATGGTAGAAACTACGTCGAACCACCTTATTATTTATTTTGACCCGTGCGGTTATATCTAAGTCCTGAGCGATTACCAGGGCGAGTGATAAGATGGAAGACATTCTGGAGAGGGCGGTGCAACGGGCCAGGTCTCAGGGCGCATCCTATGCTGAAGCTAGATATCAATCCGACCGTAACGAATCGATCTTGCTGAAGGGCGGAACGCCCGAGGCCACATCGGTGGATACGCAGCGCGGCATATCGGTCCGAGTACTGGTGAACGGGGCCTTGAGCTTCGGAGCCACCAATGTCCTGGGAAAGAGGTCCCTCGACTCCCTGGTCAGTAAAGTTGTGAAGGGCGCTTTCGCCGCCGCTTCCGCCAGAAGGACCCCGATAATCATGTCCCCGGCGGAAATGGTCGTAGCGAATCATATCCTCAAACCACGCGTTTCTTTCGAGAACGTTCCATGGGAGTCGAGACTGGAGCTTCTCAAGGAGGCCGATTCCTCGGCGCTGGAGGCCGCCGAGCGCTCTGGCATTACACTACCGGGTCGGTACATCAGCCTGGACGCATTGACCACGGAGCGGACCATCATCAATTCTGACGGAGGTCATGTGCACAGCGTCGTGCCCCGCGTTTCCATGCATGTCTTCCTGACGGCGTTGCACTCCGAAAAGGGGACGATGCAGCGCATCATCTCCCGCGGCGAGTCTGCCGGCTGGGAGGGAGTGGAGAGGTGGGACCTGCCGTCGGTCCTCGGACGAGAGACCAAGACCCTGTCCAGGATACTCCGGGAAGCCAAGCCCCTCAAGGGGGGCAAGATGGACGTCATCCTTGGTCCCGAGGTCGTAGGTCTGGTGAGCCACGAGTCCAGCGGCCACCCCGGAGAGGGGGACCGCATACTCGGAAGGGAGGCGGCCCAGGCCGGGGAGACCTATCTGTCGAAGGACTCCCTGGGATTGAAGGTGGGGAGCGATCTGGTCAACGTCGTGGCCGATCCTACGATCCCCCATTCCTTCGGGCACTATCTTTACGACGAGGAGGGTGTCAAGGCCAGGCGACGCTATCTGATCAAAGGGGGCGTCATCAACGAGTTTCTGCACGACCGGGAGACGGCCGCCGAGTTCGGGGTGACCAGTAACGGTTCCTCTCGCTCAGTGGCCTACGACCGGGAGCCGATCGTACGCATGGCCAACACCTTCGTGGAGCCGGGCGACCATTCGTTGGAGGAGATGCTCGAGGACGTTCGCTCCGGTATCTATCTGAAGAACTTCATGGAATGGAACATCGACGACCGTAGGTACAACCAGAAGTACGTGGGGTTGGAAGCCTACATCGTCAAGGACGGTGAGCTGACCTCACTGGTCCGTAATCCCGTTCTGGAAATAACCACGCCCGGTCTCTGGAAGGCGGTGGACGCCGTGGGCGATGAACTGGAGTTCTCCTCGGCCTATTGCGGCAAGGGCGATCCCATGCAGGGGATACCGGTGGGTACCGGCGGACCGCACCTCCGTCTCCGAGGCATAATCATGGAGGGATCGTCGTGAAACCGCTGGAGATATGCGAGAACGCCCTGAGCATATGCCGTCGGCTGGGAGCCAACGACGTGGTGGTCTCCGTGATGAACAAGGAGGAGAGCATGGTGCGTTTCTCCAATGACCAGGTGACCGTGGTCAATTCCCTGGACGAGGTATCGGCCAATATCTTCGTTTGTTTGGGTCGGAGGAAGGCCGGCATCAATGTATTGGACCTCGGCGTTCGGGGTTTGGAGAAGGCCTGCCGTGAAGCAGTGGCCATGGCGTCCAACACTCCTGAGTCCAGCCTGTACGCCCCCTTGCCCCATGGTCCCTTCGACTATGATCAAAAGTTGTTGAAGAAGGCCACGGTGCCGAACGGCCCCGATCAGGCGGTCCACTGGACCCAGGAGGCCATGGCCGCGGCAAGAAAGGCCGGTGCTTCGCGCACTGCCGGTTCTCTCGTGGCTAGGAACACGATATCTCACCTAGCCACCAGCGGCGACGTTCGCGGGGTAGCGTATCGACCGTCATTAGAGCTTTCCATACGCGCTTTCGGGGAAGGTCTGGCGTCCGGTCATTCACTGTCAATATCCGCGGACGAGGCCGGGTTCAGCCCGGCCGAGGCAGGGCGGGAAGCGGGAGAGCTGGCCAAGGCGGCCAAGGACCCGGTGAAGGGCTCCCCTGGAAAAATGGACGCGGTCCTGGGGCCGATGGTCTTCGCCGACCTTATCAGCCAAGTAGGACGTTTTGCCTCCGCCTTCTATGTGGATGCGGGTCTGTCGTTCCTCGCCGGTAAGGTAGGTCAGAAAGTTGCCAACGAGGGCGTGGAGCTCATCGAGGACGCCACCGATCCGCATGCATATGGAGCGTTGCCGTTCGACGCTGAAGGACTGCCGACCCGCCGAAAGGCCATACTGGATAAGGGGGTGCTCAAGACCTTCCTGCATAACAGTGCCACCGCCGAGAAGTTCGGCACCCAGAGCACGGCCAATGCCGGCCTCATCGCCCCGGCCCCGTTCTGCCTGAAAGTGGGTCCGGGTGACACCTCGAGAGACGAACTGCTTTCTCAGGTGGACCGGGGGATATACGTCACCAACGATTGGTATCTGAGATACCAGAACTATTCCACCGGTGATTTCTCCGCCATTCCCAGGGACGCCATGTTCCTGATCGAGGACGGTCAGATAGTGGCATCCCTCAGGGAGCTACGGATTAGCGATAACGTGCTCAGCATGCTTCAGAGGGTGAAGGGTCTGAGCAAGGAACGGAAATGGATCAAGTGGTGGGAGGTAGGAACGCCCACGTTATCGCCGACGGCGCTGGTGGGCGAGCTGCACTTCACCGCCTCCTCTCAGTGACCGTAACCTTCCATGTCCATGGACACCCGTCGATAGCCCAAGGGGCGTAACAGCTCCACCACCTTTCCCCTTTCAGAGAACAGTCGGGGTATCTCTTCCGGGGCCACCTCGATCCGCGCCCAGTTACCGTGGTCCCTGACGCGCAGCTGTTTGAAATTATATGGGGCGAGCAAGGCCTCGGCCTTTTTCACCCTCTTCAACTGCTCCCAGGTAATGCGTACGTCGTAAGGGACTCGGGTGGCCAAACAGGTGTTACCAGGGGCGTCCCAATTGGAGATCCCCATCTCCTTCAGGAGCGAGCGTACTTCTTCCTTGTTCAATTTCACATCCACCAATGGCGATCGGACGTTGAGCTCCACCAAGGCCGCCCGTCCTGGACGCACCTCTTTGAGATCGTCCATCTGGCTACCATCAAGGATGTTGGTGATCTCCCTGTCTAGGCAGGCTTTCTTGATCAACTGGAAGATGGTGCTCTTGCAGATGTAGCAGCGGTCCTCCCAGTTGCGCTTGAAACGTTCGTCGTTCAGAAGATCGGTCTTGATCAAGGTCACTTTAACGCCCAGTTCCTCCGCCAGCGCCAATGCTTTCTTCTGTTCCTCAAGGAAGAAGATTTCCCCAACGGCCATGAACGTGGTCACCTCCGCTCTTGAATCCAAGGCGGCCTTCAGCAGTAATGTGCTGTCAGCGCCCCCGGAGAAGGCCACGGCGACCTTGCCCATGCCACCTATGGAATTGACCATCTGCTGATATTTCTCATTGGCTTCGTTCATACGTTTCAACAGGACAAGCCACGCAACATTATTTATTTTTAATCGAACATGGTTTACGTTCATATGCCAAGAAATCAATGCTGCCGAAAAAGGTGCGGACCGGGTCGGCCTATGAAGCCCCGCAACATCCTGAGCATCATAGATTTCGACAGCTTCTTCCCGAAGGAGGGAGAAGCTAGGGAGCCCATTTTGATCGGGTACGATGAGGTCGAAGCCCTGCGTTTGGTGGATTATCTCGGGCAAAGCCAGGAGGAGGCAGCCCTTTCCATGGGAGTTTCCCGGGGAACGGTGTGGAGATGCGTGGATAGTGGGCGGCGCAAATTGGCGGCCATGCTGGTGGAAGGCCGTCCACTCCTGGTCCGTCATGACACTGAGAACAACGATAACGAAACAATTGATTAGGTTAACCTAAATTACTTATAATATCGTGTCTATGCACATAATTAAGGTCGGTGATAGACCGGCGAGAGGAGACTTGATCATACCGTATTTGGATGGAACCGGCCCTTATGGATATGGGCCAATGGGTA
>SPCU01000123.1 GCA_004525545.1 Methanomassiliicoccus sp.
GGGGCGCCGTCATCATCGAGGTGATCAAACATCCCCTGTTCCTGCTGGTACTGGTCTTCGGTACCGTTTCCTCACTGGAAATACTGGAGCTGGACCCCACCCTGGTGGCCGACCTGGAACTGGCCTACCTGCTCACCTTGGTGGTGATCGCGGCACTCCTAGCATATCGATTGTTGGTGAAATTGGTCGTCGGCTACGGCCGCGCCCGGGCCAAGGACACCGACTCGGACCTGGAGGAAGCATTGGTGGGAGCGGTGGAGATGATAGGGAAGATCATCATCCCCGTCGCGGCCATTTTCGTCATGGCCGGCATCCTGGGAATGGACCTGGGAGGGGCGATACTGGGATTGGGTTTCCTAGGTATCATCGTCGGTTACGCCTTGCAGCCAACTCTGGGCAACTTCTTTTCCGGCCTTCAGTTGATGATAGACCGTCCTTTCAAGGTCGGAGACCGGGTCCCTCTGGAGAACGGGAATACCGGAGAGGTGCGCAAGATCGGCATGCGGATCACCGTCATTCACGATCTGGACACGTCCGAGGATATCATCGTCCCTAACTCCCTGATAGAGAATCAGACCATAATCAACATGAACGCCCCTGATGTCCGATACAAGGTGAACGTCAAGGTGAGGGTGGGGGACTTCGAGAACGCCGGGAGGATAGAGGAGCTGATGATGGAAGCGTCACGCCGCACCCCGCAGATACTGCAGGGGGAGAACGCCCCTGTGGTGCGCGTGTCCGATATCAAGGACGGACGCATGCTGCTCACCATATTCATCTGGGTGGACACGGTGTTCAATCGTCACATCGCCCGCACCGAATATCGCACCAATCTCTACAAGGTGTTCAATGAGAACGGAGTGGAGTTCGCCCTTCCCCGGAAGATGGTGTGGTTGAACCGGGAATGAGACCTGTCGGCCTGACATCAGGAGGACATGATGTATTTTATGAACAAAAGCGGGCGGGGGGGGATTCGAACCCCCGACCTGCAGCTTAGGAGGCTGCTGCCATATCCAGACTAGGCCACCCGCCCACGCGTTCCGTTGATTAGAAATAAGATATTTAAAATGTTTTAAAATAAGGGGTTTAGAGCTCCTCTGGAGCCTTCTCATCGGCGACCTCTTCGGTTGCCTCTTCGGTAACCTTATCGGTAGCCTCTTCGGTGTCGGACTTCTCCTCCTTCTTGAGGTACTCCTCCACCAGTTCCACGGTCACGGCGCCGAAGACCTCTCGTAGATCGGCGACGATCTTGTACTTGGACATCAGCCACTTCTGGTCGTACTTGCAGACGTCCGGGAGGTATAGGACCACCTTATCGCTATCGACAACGGCCCTGAATCCCTCGTTGGTCCCATAGTCCATCTCGCAGATGGCCAATACCTTGTTCTCGTCTCCCTCGATCTTGTCCAGAACAGTGAAGTCGTATTTCAGAACGGCGCCGGCGAAGCGGCGGTTGAAATCGACGCGTACCATCCTGTTGGTCACGGTGACGACGGTGCCCGTGCGGTTGTGGATGTTAACTTCCATACCCATCTCCGGGCGTATCTCCTGTCTCAGGAACTCCCGCAAGGCGATGTTCTCCAACAGCTTGGGGTCCCTCGGACCAGCGGCCTTCTCGGGGGGGATCTCGACGGTGCTCTTCACACCGACCTCGACGCCTTCCAGCGCCTCGTCCAATCCGGGGAAGACCCTTCCGCCGCCGACCAGCAAAGGCAGGGCGCGGTAGGTCAGGTTCTCGTTATAGATATCGGCCTCCTTGGCCTTGTCCGTGCTGGTGGTATCGAAAAGCATGTCGTTCTCAACGATGTATGCGTCGTAATCCACGCGGACAATGTCACCCTTGGAGACCTTGATAGTCACAGATTCATCAGTCATGAGCTTCACCAGTAATTCTTATTAAGGCGAATTGGTTGATTGTTTGCCCATAATTATATCTTTTGGTATCGAAGGAACTGGAATAATTAACAAAGCATACGTCCCACATAGAATGCCTGGTTAAGGGGACGCGGTCATGAGCGTCTTGATTTTTTGAATCCTAAATTTCCTCATACGGTTCGACATAGTTCTTCATTGGCCCTGGCCATTTGATAAAAGAGAATCGTGAATTTGCATTCGACCAGTGCTACCGCATGATCGATCATTATTGACTATTGATCCCGATCGATACAGCTGAACCATTCGTTATGGATGTGTTTAACCCCATTCCTATCGTTGTTCTGAAGTGCGGCGGATATATCACGCCTCGACCTTGGCGACCATAAAGGACCCGTCATCGTTCTTTACGATCTGGATGATGTCCCATTCCTTCACGATCAGGACGCCCGCGCGGCCGTACTCGACACCGGCGCCGTTCTCATCGACGCGGTAGATCGGGAGGGGATGCCCTCCCTCCTTGAAATTTCCCCCCGGAATGAATTATTGGTAATGAAGATAAAGAATTTGGCATCAGAATTTTCATTCTTTCTAGATCGACCTACTCCTTCCTTGTGATTATGATTTTTTGATTCTGTTTTCGTTCCATTTCAAATAGGTCGGGGAATTTTTGAATAAGATCAGCCAGTTTCTTGCATCCATAATTTCTGGTATCAAATCCGGGTTCGATCTTCCCCATGTAATCACCTAGATCGGCCAGATTGACCGTCGATAAGGTCGCGGAAAGACTGTCATATGCTTTCACCAACGAATCACTAAGCTCCTTCAACCTTTTTTGCTCATTTTTAGATTTATCATTCACTGCAGAAACGACCTTTTTCTTGGATTTCTTACCAGTACTATCAGATGTGATTGGAACCAAGTTCTCTGTTTTAATGAATTTAGTACACGCGTTCGTAAAAGAAATGTGGGTACTCTCAGCTCCGATACCAATTACCGATTTTCCATGTGCTTTAATTCTAAGAGCCAGGGTCGTATAATCACTGTCACTCGTCGCAATGCAATAGCCCTGGATCACATCATCATGTAGGATGTCCATGGCATCAATGATCAATGCGCTATCAGTGGCATTTTTTCCTTTTCTATTTCGAAACACTTGTATGGGAGTAATAGCAAATTCTTGAAACTGGCTTATCCACCCCTGCATTTCGGGCAAGGTCCAATCCCCGTAAACTTGCTTCATCATTACCTGACCATATTTTGACGATTCCTCGATGATTTGCCGGATCAAAGTGTATGAAATGTTATCTCCATCAATAAGAAGAGCTAGCGGCCTATCCAATTCATCCATATTTTCAAATTTATCGGATATTATTAAAATATATCGTATATTTTATAGAAAATATAATTACGGCTCATTGAAACTCTTGCACGGGCACTTCCACCCTCCGTTCCTAACCAGCCCCAGAAGGGTCGGACCGTCGATCTCCTTAGCATCCAGCACCCATGATTTTTCCGATAAGTTGCGCTGATAGGTTACAATGGCTTTATCATTGATATCGAAAGCTCCGACGACATCGAAGCCTGCGTTCATCAGACCGAGGCTTAAGCCGCCGGCTCCGCAGAAC
>SPCU01000157.1 GCA_004525545.1 Methanomassiliicoccus sp.
GGACCTTACATTACTAACGGTGATGTCCTGCCTGCCAGTGGCCCAGGCCATCGAAGAGGCCTGCCATTCCGTCCCGACCATCAAATGGCCGAACGACGTGAAGCTCAAGGGCCGCAAGGTGGCCGGAGTTTTGGTGGAAGCGTGCTACCGCGGTGGCGAGCCGCGATTCCTGATATTAGGCATAGGGGTCAACCTGAACACTGAACCTGGGCATCTCAGATCGCCGGAGGCGGGCAGCATGGCCGACCTTTGTGGCAAGAAGCTGGACCAGGAACATTTCATGAACGTGCTGTTGTTCAAACTGGACGACATGTACGCCAGGTTCAGGAAGGGTGACCGAGACCTCTCCCTGTACGAAAGGTACAGCGAGTCCCTAGGCAAGGAGGTCGAGGTGAGGTTGGGAGACCAACACGTCAAAGGTAAGGCGATGCACCTGGATGCTGATGGGTCCCTGGTGCTGAGGTCCGATGACGGGATGATATATCGAGCGACCTCGATACACGACGTGATCTCATTGGACCGCGGACAGGTACGATTTGAAACGGGTAACGTTCATTAGCTAGGAGCACGAATAAAGGGGGAGCATCATGGGCGAGGACAAGGTCAAAGAACTAAGGGAAATGAAGAAGCGGTCGAGGGCCGGCGGCGGAGCGGAGCGGGTCGAGATGCACCGCATGCAGGGCAAGATGACCGCCCGGGAGAGAGTGGACACTCTACTGGACCCTGGATCGTTCGTCGAACTGGACCCCTTCGTTTCCCACCAGACCTATCATTTCGGCATGGAGAAGCAGAAGATGCCCGGGGATGGCGTCGTCACCGGCCATGGGACCATCGAAGGTCAGCAGGTGTTCGTCTATGCCCAGGACTTCACCGTCTTCGCCGGATCGGTCGGTCGCATGCATGCCCAGAAGATCTGCAAGGTCATCGATCTGGCGGTGATGACCGGCTGCCCCATCATTGCGTTGTTCGACTCGGGTGGGGCTCGCCTGCAGGAGGGCGTGGATTCACTGGCTGGCTATGGAGATGTCATGCTGAAACATACGCTCGCTTCGGGCGTCATACCGCAGATAGCCATGGTCATGGGACCTTGCGCTGGAAGCGGCGTCTACGCCCCGCATCTCTGCGACTTCGTGTTCATGGTGAAGGATAAAGCGTGCATGTTCATGGTCAGCCCGGACGTCATCAAGGTGGTGCAGAACCTGGAAGTGACGTTGGAAGAACTGGGCGGAGCCAGCGTCCACGCTTCCCATACTGGCTCGGCCCACTTCGTGGCCGAGGACGACATGGACTGCATCAAGCAGGTGCGCAGGCTGCTAGGCTATCTCCCATGCAACAATCTGGAACAGACGCAGAACAAAGCGATGGGCGATGACCCCGAGCGCCGCGAAGACTCCCTGGACACCATCATTCCAGAGGACCCCATGAAACCATACGATATGAAGGAGGTCGTCCGCAAGATCGTGGACAAGGGGGAGTTCCTGGAGGTGCATGAACAGTATGCACGTAACATGATCGTGGGCTTCGCCCGCATGGACGGGAACTCGGTCGGCATCGTGGCCAACCAGCCCATGGTATTGGCCGGTACGTTGGATACCGGTTCCTCGCTCAAAGCGGCGCGCTTCGTTCGCTTCTGTGATGCTTTCAACATCCCCTTGATCACCTTGGTCGACGTGCCGGGCTACATGCCCAGCGTGGAGCAGGAGAACTCCTCTCTGCTTCGGGACGCCACCAAGCTTCTGTACGCTTACGCGGAGGCGAGCACCCCCAAGGTGACGGTCATCACCCGCAAGGCCATAGGCGGTGCCTACTGCGTCATGGGCTCCAAGCATCTGAGGGCAGATATCAACCTGGCCTGGCCGACGGCCGAGATCGCCATCGTGGGGCCGGAGGGTGCCATCAACATCGTTTTCAAGCAGGAACTGATCATGGCCGATGACCCGCAGGAGAAGAGGGATGTGCTCATCTCAGAGTACCGCAAGCTGTACGCCTCGGCGTTCTTCTCTGCA
>SPCU01000038.1 GCA_004525545.1 Methanomassiliicoccus sp.
ATTTTAGAAAAAAATGGGTCACCGTCGATGCCGACGGTGAGCTCGACATTACCCGTTCGTTTCGTATGGCAGATCATCACCTTTTACGATCTCCCGCCCCTTCTTCCCGGATGCTACTACCGCATCCTCGCTCATGAGACGCTTCAATATGCAGATGGTGCGCTGTACAGCGATGATGTCCTCCAATTGCGACCGGGTGATCCATACCGCAGATAGCAGGTCCTCGTAATTCTTCCGATGAGCGGTGCTCTCGATCTCGTGCAAAGTGGCCGGGTTGTAAAGGTTCGATCGAGGCACCCTGGATAATCCGGCCAGTTCATCGATCTGTCTTTCATACTCGTTCAACATGTCCGAGTATATCTCCTGAAGGGCCTTTAGGGCCGCTATCTTGTCAATAACCTCGACGACTACGGTGGGCTCATCCTTAGGAACTTCCATGATATCACCAGATCATACCCTCATCTCATGGAGCATGATAGATGGCCAACATCCTTCACCGTCATTATCTTTTTCTGTACTACGGGCTTGAAAATTGCTTTTGGTCCTGCCAATAAATGATGAGTCCATCGGGATATCATTTTAATCATCTGAGACCTTAAGTCCCTAGTCAAACTATGAGCCGAGATTACAGCGACCGATCCGACCTCATCGTGCAGTCAGAGATCCGAAATATGACCTTGGAGTGCAACCGGGTGGGTGGCATCAACTTGGCCCAAGGTGTCTGCGATACCGATACCCCCAGAGAGGTCATCGATGGAGCGCACGAAGCGGCGATGGACGGTATAAACGCCTATACCAGATACGACGGGCTTCCGATCCTTAGACAGGCCATAGCAAAGAAGTTCAAGGAGTTCAACCGGATTGATGTGGACCCGGAGGGCGAGATCGTCTGCTCCGCTGGTGCGACCGGGGCCTTTTACTCCGCATGCATGGCCCTGTTGAACCCGGGTGATGAGGTCATCGTACTGGAACCATATTACGGATATCATGTCAATACCCTACTGGCCATGGGAGCGGTGCCGGTCTTCGTGCGACTGGAACCACCGGAATGGGAGCTTGACATACAGATGATAGCAGACGCTATTGGACCGAAGACCAAGGCTATGATAATCAACACTCCCTCCAACCCTTCTGGCAAGGTCTTCTCTCGTTCTGAACTGAAAGGCTTGACCGACCTGGCCATAGACCGGGACTTCTTCATCTTCAGCGATGAGATCTATGAGTACTTTGTTTACGACGACAGGCAGCATATCTCTCCGGCGTCCTTTGAGGATGCCTGGGACCGCGTCATCGTCATATCGGGTTATTCTAAAACGTTCAGCATCACCGGTTGGCGCATCGGTTATGCCGTCTGCGATCGCAAATGGGCACGGATGATCGGTTACATGAACGATCTGGTCTACGTCTGCGCCCCTGCACCTTTGCAGGTGGGTGTGGCCCGGGGCATCGAGCAGCTCACCGGAGAATATTATAGACGATTGTGCCAACAGTACCAGCGTAAACGCGAGGTGCTCCTGGACGGTCTGCGCGAAGGGGGTCTGTACCCCTACGTCCCCCAGGGATCCTACTATATACTGGCCGATGTCAGTTCGATCCCGGGAAAGGGTTCGAAGGAAAAGGCCTTGAACATATTGCGCGAGTGCGGTGTGGCGAGCGTTCCCGGAACGGCGTTCTATCACCAGGACGGGGAAGACCTGGTCAGGTTCTGTTTCGCTAAGACGGACGACGTATTGAGATCGGCCTGTGATAGACTCTCCCGACTTTCCTGGTGATCAGGCAACTATCTCCTTCTCCGTCTCCAGGTGGATGTTGACGATGATCCCAGGGATCTCCTGGCAGAGGGCCCCCTCGATCCTATCCGTCAGTTCGTGCCCCTGTGCGATGGTGCGGTCCGCCTCCACGCATATGTGCATTTCCGCATAGATCTTGTCGCCGACCCTTCTGGTCTTGAGGTCGTGGTATTGCAGGAAACCTTCCTGTCCTTTCAATATCCGTTCGATCAGGACCTCTGACTCAGGACAGCTGTGGTCCATGAGGTCCCGGCATGACTTGCCAAGTACGCCGTAGGCCATCTTGATGAGCAATGCGGCGACCATCAAGGCCAATATGGGGTCCAGTATGTACCACCCAGTTACACTGGCCAGGAACAGGCCTACGACAATTCCTATGGAGGACAGCACGTCGGAGAAAAGATGCTTTGCGTCACCCTCTAGGGCAATGGACTTGTTCAGGCGAGATCCTTTTATCAAAATGTAGGAGAGCCCCCCGTTTATGCCTGTGGCGATCAATGATACCACGAGAGCTAGGTCGATATCGTTGAAGGGTACTGGATCGAATAACCGACCCAAGCTGGTAAGGACGATCAGCATGGCAGCCAGGACTATTAGCAGCCCCTCGACTAGGCAGGATATGTTCTCCGCCCGCTGGTGCCCATACTTGTGGTCCTCGTCGGCCGGCTTCATGGAAATGTATATGGAAGCGAGCATCATGACCGAGGCCACGATGTTTACTATGGATTCGAGTGCGTCCGATAGTAAAGCCACCGAACCAGATATCAAATAGGCTATCAGTTTGATGGAGAAAACGGCGAGACCGCCCAGCACTGCCAGTTTGGCCAAGCTCCTTTTTTGCACAATATCTGTGAACACACAAGCCCGATAAACCTTTTTTGTTGTGAAGGGCTTTTACGCAGAGAAGTGAATAGCTTGCTTTAGTCGTCCTGGCTTGATCCTGCGTATAAGGACTTCTCGAAGATGGCATCGACCTCCTGCTCGGTCAGCTTGGGATCGTGACGTACGAAGAACGTTAGATAGCTCTTATCCTCGGTGTAAATGACCTTTGAAGGACGAATGTTAACGCTCATCAGGACCTCTCCACTGTCCAGCACCAGATCCACCTGAGTGGTTGCCTTGCCGCTCTTGTTCTTGGTCCTGGACAGCTTCATGATGCTCCTCTTGTTACTCTGATAAAGTGATCTTAGTCGCTGTTCCAATTCCCCTCGGTTCACGGACGATGATCGCCTGGAGATATGAAAAACTTGCCCCAGTGGTTTGGATTTTATCATTTCGAAGCTTTGCTTGGAATTTATAATTTAACGAACGATTTCGATAATTATTTATGCGCCTCAACACCGTGATAACATTGATAATATGGTTGGAATGAACACGCTGCTAAACAAGAAGGTCATGACCTCTGACGCCTTTGAGGTCGGAGCTGTGAGCGCATTCGACCTGGATCTAGCATCCTGGAAGATCACCCATGTCGGTGTAACATTGAACTCGCAGTCCAATAAGGAACTGGGAGTGAGGAAACCGTTGCTGGGAGGATTGATCATCTGCATCCCGGTCGCTAATGTCGACAAGATCGGCGATGTGGTTACCTTGAACATCAGTTTCCACGACCTGAAGTCCATCCCTGAATGCATGCTTCAATAAACCCTTTAACCACCTTTCCTTTTTTTAGGCCAACCCTTAATTCCCTCCTCGCCTTATTCCCCAGGGAACTCCATGTCCCAAGGACCAATGAACGCCAGGTTGATCTACAAGTTCTTCGAGGCGGCCAACATGCAGCGGTGGAACGACCATATCCGCCCGGTCGAGCTGACGGAGCTGGACAAGCAATCTCATAAGATGGTCATCGCCTATGTGCTGGCGAAGTTCGAGGAAACCGAAAAGAGCAGGAATATCGATTGGACGAAGATCATTGAAGGCGGCATCTTCGAGTTCCTGCATAGGATATTCTTGACCGACCTTAAACCGCCGGTTTTTCACCGCTTGCAGAAGGAGAAGGGACGGGAACTGAACGAATACGTCTTCCGCGAACTCGTGTCCGAAGTGCCCGACATCGACCCGGAGTTCCTGGAACGATTCAAAGCATATCATTCGGAACAAGATGAGAGCATCGAGAGGCGCGTCCTCAAGGCGGCGCATTACCTGGCGACGAACTGGGAGTTCCGGTTGATCTATGCTGCCAACCCGACGATGATGGGGATCGAGGAGACGAAACGCAACATCGAAATGCAGATCGAGGACCATTACGACCTCATCGGTGTTCAGCGTGTAATGCTAGGTAAAAAATCATATGGTTTCATAGAATTCTGCGGGCAGCTGCGTTACCAGCAGCGCTGGGCCCGGGCACCGCGCATTCCTAGGACGTCCGTCCTAGGACACATGTTGATGGTCGCCATCATGTCCCACCTGTGCTCGTTACGCATAAATGCCGGCCCGCAACGCGCGATGAACAATTTCTACACCGCCCTGTTCCACGACCTGCCAGAGGTTCTGACGAAAGACATTATTACTCCGGTCAAGAAATCCGTAGGCGGTTTGGAGGAGCTCATAGCTGAGTACGAGGAACAGGAAGTGAAGGACAAGCTTCTGCCTCTGCTCCCGGCCACTTGGCGCAAGGATTTCGAATACCTGCTGCTCGATCCCTTCCGTAATCGGGTGAGGGACAGGACAGGGGTGACCAAGGAAATGCCCTATGAGGAGATCAACTCCTCGTACAACGATAACGATTCTTGGGCGGTGGACGGAAGTATGTTGAAGGGATGCGACAATCTGGCGGCGTTCATCGAAGCCAACTCGTCCATTAAATATGGCATCAGCTCGCGGGTGCTGCGCATGGGAAAGCAACGACTATTGGAGTCATACAAGGAGATGGGCAGCATCTCTGACATCGATTTCTATCGCCTGATGCAGGAAATGGACGAGATGGAGATATGATCACCAGGACATTCTGCCCTCGAAGGTGCGGAAGAGGAGGTCGCGGTAGTACCTATCATAAGGCATGGTGAACCTCAGCTCCTTTTCACCATTTTTCAGATCCACCACGTAAAGTCCGTTCTCATCACTATCGTATGACAATCTGACCGCCTCGATCTCATCAATTCCCAATGTGAAATTGTCCGGTCTTTCCTTCAGCAGCTGCTCGGGGACCATTTCGTAAAAACGGGATATGTTGGAAGAGCTGCTGGACCCAGCAAGAAATATTCCTTTCTGCAGCAGCTCATTTTTGGCCTTGTCCGTCGTCCCCTCTTCTATCCGAGCGAACAGCAGTTGCTTCGTGGTCATTGCCACGGCGAATATGCCATCCCGTCCTACAATGTGCGTCGGCGATATTACAGCGGTGACCACCTCCCCCCGGGCCGGCTCGAACTGTTCGATATCGTCCGATTGAACTAACTGACCGCAATATGGACAGAAGCGCATGTCCTCGAACAGATCCTTACCGCACCTTGCACAGTTCGGCATATCAACAGTACTGATATGACCTGGGTTATTTATGCCTTGATCGCATTCGGAGCCTGATTGCCTGGCAATATTTTGTTTTCTTACTGGCAAAGCTCAGTATGACAAAATATGACAAATGACACATATTTTATATAGTTAATATGACAATCTTATTCTCAGTCCGTGCCAAGGAGTTTATTGATCATGGAGGGAGAGCGAATATCACTGCGCCTCGAGAACGAGGATCTGGAGCTAATCGATGGGTTCATCGAAGGGCACCCGGAGATCTCGAACCGATCGCAGTTAGCAAGGATCGCCCTCCGCGCGTTCATTGATAGGGATGGTGGAACGCGGATCGAAATCTCAGGCAAGGGTCAACTAACAATAAATGTCCCGCCGGCTATCCGTAACGTAATGGAAGGGATGGTGGAGGATGGCTACTACAACACGGTGGAGGACATCATCGGGGAATGCCTGAGGAGGGAGTTCGTCTCCAGAGAGAACCTGAACAAGGTCAAGGACGATCTCTTCCACAAGGGCAGGCAAGCCCTGGCCAATTTGTAAAGGACCAGCGGACAACTCTGAGCGAAGGCGCAGAGGGATGGGATGCACTAACTTACCTTAGCGGAGGCGCTGTCACGCGTTCCGTGCTGAAAACGGGGGCCTAAAAAATGGAAGTCGGGGTAATACAACAGACGATCAGGACCGAGCAAATGGTATCGATGCTCAGCCGGGGCCTGACCGAGCCAAAGATATCGGTGGTGGGATGCGGGGGTGCTGGTAACAACATTGTTAACAACATTTTCAGTAGCTGCAAGAAGAACGTGCAGACCGTAGCCATAAACACTGATGAGAGATCACTGCAAAAGGTCAACGCGCACAAAAAGCTGCTCATCGGCAAGGACGTGACCGAAGGGCACGGCGCTGAGGGTTTCCCGGAGGTCGGGGAGTACTGCGCGGAGTGTGCCAAGGACGCCATAAAGGACGCCATAAAGGACCGTGATATCGTGTTCGTCATCGCCGGGATGGGCGGCGGCACCGGGACAGGTACAGCTCCAGTGGTGGCCCAGGTAGCCAAGGACCTTAATTCGATCACATTCGTCATTGCGATCACGCCTTTCTCCTTCGAGAAGGAGAGGATGGAGAAGGCTCAGTATGGCATATCCAAGATCAAAAAGATAGCCAAGACAACCGTGGTAGTGGAGAACGACCGGCTGCTCAACATAGCGGAGGAGCTCCCCCTGAACAAGGCCTTCTCGGTCATAGACCGCAGCGTGGTCAAGATCATCGACTCCTTTTGCTCCCAGGTGAGCATGTCGTTCATGAGCGCCCTGACCGAGGAGGTCATGCAGTTCATGCAGGGCAATAAGGAGGATTCCCACGTGAGGAGCGCTCAGTACCTAGTGCCTGAGATGGTCATGACCAGCAATGGTCCGGCGGACATGGGAATGCGGTCTAGCGGCGAGCTACCCCCATTAATGCGCTGAACGTTCTTCCGACTTCCAAACTCTACAGGTGTTGGCGGGATTCAGCCGCCGCACCATCCCCCTAATCCAATTCTCAAAGGTCTTATCGTGGCTACCACCATTACTGACATATGCTCATAGGATTCGTCATCAACCCCGTGGCCGGGATGGGCGGTATGGTCGCCCTCAAAGGTACCGATGGCGAGGTTCTCGATGAAGCGGTCCGCCGGGGTGCATCCCCGATTTCCAATGACCGGGCCAGACGCGCTTTGTCTAAGATCGAAGGAAAGAGCGTTTTCCTGACCGCGTCCGGGGAGATGGGCGAGAGGGTCCTTACCGAACTGAGCCTTTCATCGGAGGTGGTCCATTCGGTTCGGGGAAAAAGCGCGGCAATGGACACCAAGGATGCTTGCACCAGATTCGTAGAGAGAGGAACGGACCTGATCATCTTCTGTGGCGGCGATGGCACCGCGCGGGATGTGCTCGATATCGTGGGCGAGAGCATCACGGTCATTGGGATACCCTCCGGGGTCAAGATGCACTCCGGGGTCTTCGCAAATACACCTGCGGAGGCCGGAGAGGTTATTTGCGCGTTCATAAAGGGTGAGATTACAACTCGGCTCTCCGAGGTCATGGATGTGGACGAGGAAGCGTTTAGAATAGGGGAACTGCGCACCCGTCTCTACGGCTATTTGAGAGTGCCGTCCTTCGAGGGGATGATGCAGCCGCCGAAGGGGAGGGTCTTTGGGACCTCGGACGACGAGCAGAAAGAGGCGATCGCCGAGTTCGTAGTGGAGAACATGGAACCGGGGACATATTACGTGTTGGGACCGGGTACCACCACCAGGGCGGTGGCTCAGAGATTGGGCCAACCGAAGACCCTTCTGGGAGTGGACGTATATCTGGACGGAAGAATTCTGGTACAGGACGCCTCCGAGTCTGACCTGATCAAGGTACTTCCGGGAACGAAGGCTAAAGTGCTGGTGACGCCAATTGGCCGGCAGGGATTCGTTCTCGGACGGGGGAACCAACAGATCTCACCCCGGGTCATCAGTATGGTCGGAGTGGAGAACGTTCAGGTCCTGGCCACCCCGGATAAGCTCGGAGAGACCCCGACGCTCCATTCAGATTCCGGTGATCCAGAATTGGATCGCCGGATGAGCGGTTACCTAAGGGTTCTGGTCGGATACGCGCAGTTCCGAATGGTCAAGGTCGTTTGAACGTAAGCAAATGATATTTCAATGGCCGCCGCAATAGCCTGCTAATGAGCGTGATACACCTAAACCTCCGAACCTTCTGCCACGCCACCGAAGATGCGGAGAAGGTGCAAAAAGCGATGACGTTCGCCAGTGGTATCGAGGATACCACCGTCACTCACTCCGAAGGTTATCATGGCAACAAGATCCTGATCATGGAGTGCACGCTCTCTCGAAAGGCGGACATACGCACCTTCTTCCGACGATTGTCCGCAGAGGACCTCAATGAACTGCTGACCACCATCGACCAAAGGATGGACGAGGACGGACTGTTCTTCTTCAGGTTGGACAAGCAGAAGGCGTTAATGGAGGAGCTAGTTCTCTTTTCGGGCGACGACTGCATTCATGCTCGGGCCAAGGTGGAGAGCTACCCCAAGAGAAGGGAGAAAGCTTTGGAGAACGCCAAGGTCATGTTACAAGAGATTATTGACCGACAGGATAAATAGGGAAAAATCATTCGGAACCGACAAGCAGGGGTAGCCAAGCTTGGCCAACGGCGCAGGACTTAGGATCCTGTCCTTAGTGGTTCGTGCGTTCAAATCGCACCCCCTGCACCACCCATATATCATTGCTTTGATCGGGTCTCATCACGACATTTCTCATCACACGTAAGTTCGACAGCGCCAAAATTTTACGAACCCGGCGTAAGAAGATAAGCAGCACAAAAAAAGATCGGATGGGGGGTATTTTCCGTCATGAAGGGAATGGTACGCTGAAAGGTATCCTTCCTTCAGGCGTTTCAACTCATCGTTCGCTCATCAAAGCTCAACGTCGTGAGATCGAACCACGGCCGTCAATTGCCCGCGCCTTAATGCAGAAGATCGGCCGAGCGTAGCTCTTCCGAGATCTTTTCAATGGCGGCCTTGATATTATCTGGTTTGCGCGCCCCGGTGCAGACCAGTTTTCCAGACCCGAAGAGGAGGATGACCACCTTCGGATCGCTCAATCGGTAGACCAGTCCGGGGAACACCTCTGGTTCGTACTCCACGTTCTCCAAACCCAAGGTGATGACCACCGCAGTGAGGTTGATGGCCTGCCCGAGATCGGCTGAAGCGACAATGTTCTGAACCTCGAACGTGGGTGAGCCAGCGATCTTAACACCGGTCTTCCTTACGTTCATCACCACCGTTTCGATGGCGCGTTTGACCTGCTCCAGGGTCTTGGCACCGGTGCAGACCATCTTCCCACTACGGAAAAGAAGGGTCGCAGTCTTTGGGTCCTTCAATCGGAAGACCAATCCAGGGAAGACCTGGGGGTCATATTCCGCCCCTGATAGATTGACGGCAAGAGTGCTGAGGTCGAGCTCTGTGCCCAAATTTGCAGATGCTACGATGTTTTGAATGAGATAGTCGGAAATAGAAACGCCCTAACAGGGGATAAACCGAATTCGGTATTTACAAATGAGGGCGGTATCGAATTGTTAATCGTACGAAAAATAGCAATTTACAGTTTTAGATGACCGGCAGTTCCATTGGAACTACCATAAATCGTGTGGTCCGTAGATCTAGATGAACAGATACCTTGTGAAAGTAGGATCATCGCCCATCGGGCGAATTTCCGACCCCCTTTTAATCAATTTCCATCACCACCAATGAGAAATATGACCCTCATCGGTAAATTTGATCGTGCCCGCGGCGAGAAGATCTTAACGACCGGGGGACATATGGCATCTGAAAACGTTAGGTAAAGGAACGGAGAGAGCACCGGGTCACCTCTCTATTGGGCTGCGGTGCCCTATCTCGCACCGATCGTGGTCCCCAACCCCGGAGAACGCCCTCCTCGCTCACCACTCCCTTAACCCTTGGACCATTTTGAAACGGGTGAACGACCGATGGGGACGGTGAGGACGATCATATATCGTTCGCACCGTTCTATCTCGAACCTTTGTTTTGGATGATCTGGCGTATCCGCTCTGACTCCAGCACCTGGATCTCTTCGGTGGTCATCTTCCCTCCGCTCTTCTTGACCTTGACCACCTCGGCCGATGGATTGGTGAATACGAAGAGCTTAACGTTCTTAGAGGTCCCGTCCTTGAACCTGAACTTGTAGGTCAGTGGGAACTTGGATGACTGCATGAACTCACTGATGCTCAGCTCCTGGTCGATGTTCTGCCCATCGAACACGCTCAAGCACATCTCCAGAGCGTACTTCCCGAAGGCGATGACGTTCAATTCGTCCTTGCCGAGCAGATGCAGTTCGGCAATGAAATGCTCCTGGCATTTCGTCGCCGCCTTGCGCCATTCCTTGTTGACGTCCCGGTCACTGGTGACCGGTACGCACTTGAGAGCATGAGTCCAATAAGTTCTATCCCCGGTCGGATCGAACCCCCCGAACAACTGCACCACCTTGCTGAGAGGGTTGGCCTTCCTGACCTCGTCGGGAGGTTCGCCGTTCCGGCAAAGTTCCACCAATTTAGACTCCACTGCCTTGTTCGAGGCCAATGATCGCAGCCAGTGGCCCGGTTCCTGTGACACGATGAGAAAATCCACTTTAGAAGGGTCCACCCGCCTGGGGAACGATATCGGCATTTTGGATCGATCCCGCGGGCAACCGGGACACGGGCCGTTCACCTTTGACCTGAATTCTCCCCAGCTATCCTCCGGACCGTTGGCCATGGGGGCATATCCGCGACGGTCCATTAAACCGTTTCACCTGATCGTCCGTTCGACGGGTCATCGAACATCCAAACGCATGCTCATGATCGACGATAGTTCAATATCGAGCTAATACCGTTATGTGACTGGAACCACATGGAACATCACATCGCCCGCGTGAATGTTAAGGACATCATGACCAAGGAGGTGGTCACTGTCAGCCCTGACACTGACCTGAAGAAGCTCAAAGAGATGTTCGAGCAGTACGATTTCAACAGCTTCCCGGTCCTGGACGGACAGAAGATGGTGGGGGTTGTCAGCAAATTGGATCTGTTGAGAGCGTTCAGTGCCGGCCTCCATGTCACCACTGGCCGTTTCATGAAGTTGTATAGCAATAACGCGGCCGACATCATGCACACGGCCACCGTCTACGTCTCCCCTGAGGATTCTCTATCGAAGGCCGTCGATTACATGGTGGAGTTCAAGCTGCGCAGCGTGCCGGTGCTGGAGATGGGCGTACTTAAGGGCATGATATCACGACAGGACATCATTCGTTGTTTGATGATCGAATGACCTTGGCCTTTTTCCTCTTCAGGTAGAGGAAGTACCCCACCAGCGCCACGGCCAATGCTCCCAGGATGACATAATCCAAACCGTCGGTCCCTTCCCAGAACTGTATCCAGTTCTCTCCCAGGTAATAACCGATGGATACCAGCACTGTGTTCCACACCAGCGCCCCGAAGAAGGTGAAAGTTACGAACTTGACCCGATCCATTTTCGCCAGACCTGCGGGAAAGGAGATGATGGAACGGATGCCAGGCAGGGAATGTCCAATGAAGATCCCCCATACACCCCACCTCTTGAACCAATTTTCTGCCGATTCCATCTTTTTCTCGTCTAGTCCGAAGAATCGACCATAACGGTCCAATATCGGCCGGCCCAGGTGGTACGCCAAGAGGTAGGCTATGAAGGACCCTACGACCGCGCCGAGGGAACCTATAAGGATGACCAAGAAAAAATTCAATTCCCCGGTATAGGCCACATACCCAGCGAAAGGCATGATCAACTCGCTCGGAATGGGAGTGAACACCCCCTCGACCAGCATGGCCAGGAACACACCTACGTATCCGGTATTGTTAATGAGGTCGATGATGGCCGTGTTGATGGAATCGATTATCATTAAGGTCCCTATGCCCGTTCAAGGCAGGGATGGTTATCGCTCATTCGTATTAATAAAAATCTGGCCCTTTTTGGCGTATATCATGTTTGATTCGTAGACTCTTACCAACCTATATAAACCGGGAGATGTAAGTTGTTAAAGCGGGTGAATACCTATTGAAATCGTTTTTAGCACATGATTCTCTAGTGAGGATATTAGAAAAGACCGTGGGTGTTACTAGCCCGGTAGCGGATGAGGTCGCCCTACGCGTTCTGAACTTTTTTGGCTATCACGATGAGATCATTGATAATGCCTTGGACCATGACGACCGCCGACTTTTCTATTTCCTTCAGGACATGAAGATCTTGGGCACCAGGTGGGAAGAGACCCAGCTGATCTCTGGGCGCAATTGGCGCATTTTCTATTGGTCTTTGAACTGGGATACCATTCAAAGGATGCTTGACGACCGGCCCAAGAATAAAGAGCCGGAGGACCTTTACCTGACCCTTCCTGATTCAGTTTGGGATCGTGAGCATGTACAGACTGGAATGACCTGAGGACTACAGTTTTTAAGTAACGAACGTCATCCAATAACGTGAAGTTCTGCTACTGCGGCCAGTGCAAGGACCTTCGACCGAGATCGTGGTACCATCACGGCGATTGCCTGCTCTGCGGCAATGAATGCGCTGTCATCGTGATCCCCATGTCCATCTCCGGCTACCTGATGTACGTTTTTAGCGCTATAGGCGCCGTCTTCGTCGCATCGGAACTGATGAACCTGGACCTAGGACTGGGAGAGGGACGTTTGTACATCATGTTCGGTTCCATCATCCTGGCCATGGTATTCTCCTTTCTAGAGTTGGAACGCTCCACTAAACTGGCCAGGGCAAAGGTAGGTAAGGTGCTCTAACCAGCGATGGTCAACATACAGGTCACGACCTTTCCCTCAGTGCTCAACGTACGTAGGTCAGTGAAGAGGGAGAGCGATCCGTCACCATAGGGCGTACCGAAGATCATGTCATCACCCCCCACTGTCAATACCCACCAGGCTTTCATTCCCATGTTCTTGATCTCAAACAGAGTGTCGTTGACCGCGCTCCCAATTATTTCCAAGGTGAAGGAAGATGGGAAGGAAGCGTCTTGTGAGATCATGATCAGATACATTTCCAAGGATGCCTGTGACAATGCGCTGCCGTCGTCATAGGGTATTTCTCCGG
>SPCU01000011.1 GCA_004525545.1 Methanomassiliicoccus sp.
AGCTCGTATAATTTGAAATGTTTCGTGTAAGAGAGCTTAGTTTGTATTGATCTTTTTAACGAAATCGAGCCACCGGCGCTCGTCGCTCACCTTCGCCATCAAGGCCTTTGCCTTTACATGACGTTCTTCGGCCTTCACGTCGCGGAGCTCGTCCACCGCTCTCAGAAGCCCCAGGGCCTCGTGCATGACCTCGTAAGCCCTCAACTTCCCCATGTTCTTGGTGGCCAGGTCCTCCTCCAGCGCTTTTGCTTTCCTATCCAGCAAGGCCGCCAACTCATGAGCGCCCTTTATAGTGGCCTCACTTGGCGACTGCTCGGTAATGAATTGGAAGACAACGTCCCTTAAGGGTACCTCCTTCCCCTCCAACTCCTCCAGTTCAGGAACGAACTCCCCAACCCAGAAGAGCAATGAATGAAAATGAGAGAGGATCTTTCCTCTCTCCGCGGGCGTTAGGCAATCGTTCATGCACTCGTACCCTTTCATCGATGCTCCTCCCCCCGCCGAACGCGACTGCACAGGTCGTGTGCCATGGTCAAGGGGTCCTTGGGCAGGGACCGGACCAGCTGGCAGAGAGAGTCCAATTCGACCTTATGACCGACAGAGACGTAGCGGGCCTTTCCCCTAGGACCTTTCACCACCCGCCCTACCTCTTCGCCGTCCAGGCATAGGGTGTCGGATTCCACTTTTCCGGAGAGGACGCTCTTGCCCACCCCGGCGGCGGCCACGTCGTGGATCACTCCGAACTGGGAGGCGATCCCGGCCCGGCGCGGGTGGGCCCGCCCGTGCCCGTCGATGAGATACAGTGTGTCTTGACGCCTTCGCTCTAAAAGTAACGAATAGGGCCGCATCTCACGGAACCCTAGATAACCCGGTACGTAAGGGAAGTTCACCTGGCATTCGGACACGCTCTCCTCCAAAACGACCCCTTTTCGGTCCAGTACCACCATGGCGGCGAATGCTTTGTCCCCATCGTAAGAGACATCCAGACCGGCTATGCGGTCGAAGGCCAGAGCGTCCCCCTTCTGGACCACGTTGGCGGCCAGCTCCCTCTGGACCGCGGCCATCTTCTCCAGTATGGGATCCTTGAGGAAGTCATCAAAACGCGTCTTCTCGAAGTTCAGCACCTTGCCGTCGTTGATGGACACACCTTCCGATCGTAAAAGTTCCTGCTTCCTTTCCGCCCCTTTCCCCGCCCCATTATACCAACCAGTGCGTCCATCGGAGTAGACCACACGGTGGCAGGGCACCTTGAAGGGACGGGGGCGGTCAGCGGAGAGGACCCGCCCCACTGCGCGGGAGGCGGCCAGGTCGCCTAATGCCCTAGCTAATGCACCGTAGGTGCTGACCCGCCCTTCGGGTATCTGCACCGTCAGGTCGTACACGTACCGATACAGGTCATGGTCCTGAAGATGGAACTCCTTGTCCGTCATCAGCGCTCACGGACCCCGTACCGGTCCCAGCTGATCAGATCCTCGATGTTCTTACGACTGCGAGCGGCCGGCGTCTCACACTGGAACCCTAGAGCCATGCAGGCCGTGACCGTTCTCTCTTTGGGCAGATCGACGTACTTGGCCAGCATTTCATGGTCAAAGGCTCCTATCCAGCAGGTGCCCAAGCCCTCCTCGACCGCTGCCAGACTGATGTGGTCCAAGGCGATGGTCAGATCGACCCGGGCCCATTTCTGTTGCGGATCGTCAACGCCCACGAAGAATGCTGCGCAGTCAGCTATGAACGATTGCTCCTTGCATATTGGGACCAGCCCTTTGAGCCTCAGCCGGTCGGTTATGACAATGATCTCCCAAGGCTGACGGTTGGCTCCGGACGGAGCCATCCTGGCCATCTCCAATAGATGGTCCAGCACATTGGCAGGCAGTTCCTTGTACTTGAACTTACGAATGCTCCTTCGAGCCTTGATCGCCCCCTTGACCTCCAACTCAGACACCTTCTCACTTATCCAATGAAGGTATTAGTTGAAGGTAGGATAATGATTTTTGGCCGAGACCTCACTGGTCCTCGGCCTTCGCTAGGTCCTTCAGCCACACTACGGACTGGGGGAATGGGATCTCAATGTTGTGCTGGTTGAACATATTCAGCAGTTGGGTACGGTAGTCGGAGGCGGCCTTGAACTGCTTGTCCAGGTCGGTTATCCAGATGAAGGCGGTGAAGTTCAATGAGGAGTCGGCGAACTCGCTGAAGCGTATGATCGGAAGATGATCATCGTCCTTGATCACCTCGGGCAGGGCTATGGCAGCATCGAACATCAACTTCTTGACCAGGTCCACATCGGTACCGTAGGCCACGCCAACGGCGACGGCGATCTTGAGCTTGCGGTCCGGCAGCACCATGTTTACGATCTTCTTGTTGGCGATGTCGTTGTTGGGAACGATCACTAGCTCGTGGGTGAAGGTGTTGTACAAGGTCGTTGATCTCATTCCGATCTTGCGAACTGAGCATATATCGCCATTGTCCAGTCGGAGCAGGTCCTCGATCTTGAAGGGGCGGTCGATAACCATCTGCAGCCCGGCAAAAAAGTTGGCTAGGGTGGCTTGGGCGGCAAAACCGATCACTATTCCCATGAAGCCGAAGCCGGCAAGGATGACCGTGAGGTCGTATCCGAACATGCTGAATATCACCATGACGGCAACCATCGGTATGACGATCACTCCCAACTTCTCCAGTACGGGGATGAGCACGTCGTCCACCTCGGAGTCGGTCTTCTTAGCCAGCTCGTGGCCGTAATAGATGAGCACCCCATCGTATATCTTGTAGAACAGCCAGGCCATGACCAGTATGAACGAGATGCGGTAAAGGAGCTCCAAGTTGGCGATCAGAGACCGGTCCAGGCTCAATATCTCCAGGGAGCTTACCGCACCGAAAAGCACTATCAGGATCAGTATCGGGCCGCGTATGATGCGCAGAACGATATCATCCAGCTCGGTGGTGGTCTTTGAGGTCAGCGCATGCAGGATGGGATCGGCGACCAGTAAGACGAACAACGCTATGGCCGCCCATATCCCTACGCTGACCGCGAAGGCGCCTGCGTTCCCATCCAAGGGAGATGGCATCTGGTTCTCCCATATGCCTAGTATCTTATTGTCCCCGGCCATGGTACCGAAGAGCGGGACCACCTCGATCTGCACCGTATCGTTAACGATGATGACATTGGACAGCTCGTTCATCTGGGTTATGGTGAACGTCACAGAGAAGTTCAGCACAATGGCGGACAATTCTGGGATGGTGTTGACGGTCATCAATATGGATTTCGAAGCACCGGGGTAGAGCGTGATGTGGCTTTGATCGAAAACTACATTGAAATCGCTGTTGGATGATTGGTCAGCTTCGGGGGTGACCACATAGGGCACAGTATCGTTGTTATAAAGGATCCATTCAAAGGAGACCGGGTCACCGGCGATGACCTTCTTATGATCGTCGTCCACGGCGAAAACGTTCACCGGGGCGGCGGAAACCATCGGAGCCATCATGACCGCCAAAAGCATAAAGCTGAGCGATAACAGCATGACGCGGTTCAGGGCGGTCCGATCTAACTTCATGAATGTCCTCGTCCCGGTCCCTCGAGAACATACGTCATATTTAGGATTTCTCGCCACCCACATTAGTGTGGCAAACCATTAATCGTCCTTCACCCATGCCCGGAGCATGGAAGAGCTTACCTGGGCGCGCATCATCCTAGCCCTGACCGTCATGATCGTAGCGGCCATCTCCGATTGGCGCACCCGAACTGCCTCCGACGTTCACTGGTACATAATCGGATTGGGAGGCTCTATCTTGTTGGGATGGCAGCTTTGGCTGGATGGTGCCTCCTGGATATTCCTTGCATGTCTGTTGCTGATCGTCTTGGTCTTCATAGATCTCCTGTGGGACCGCCCGGGCATCTTTGAGGACGGCATCAACCCTTTGCCTCTGGTCCTGTACGCACTGACGGTTCTGGCATACGGCTACCTTAGTCTGGAGCATTACGGAGAGGACCTTTATTGGATCATGGTCACCATTCCGTTGCTGTTCATCATTTTCTTTGTCCTGTATCAGTTCGACGTGATCAAGGGCGGGGCCGACGCCAAGGCCCTGATCGCCTTGTCGCTCTGCTTTCCCATATATCCTCTGATCGACGGACTTCCCCTGCTGACGTTGAACCAGCCGGCGGTGCTGGAAGTACTTCCCTTCCCCTTCCTCGTCCTTTTAAATGGTGCTATCCTGACCCTGCTGGTCCCCATAGGCATGCTGATCATCAATTTGCTACGGAGGGACCTGCGCTTCCCCCATATGCTCTTCGGTGTACGCATGGACCTGAAGGAGGCGACCTCCAAGCACGTATGGCCAATGGAAAAGGTGGTGGACGGTCAGGTCCGTTCAATGCTCTTCCCAAATTCCGAAGCGGAGGATGATTGGGAATCTTTACGGTCAGTGGGAGTGGAAAGACCTTGGGTCACCCCTAAGGTCCCGTTCCTCATCCCTTTGACCTTTGGATTGCCCTTCTCACTGCTGGTCGGAAACATACTGTTCTATATCATAGGCCTGTGAAGGGGCATTCCTGCCCCAGCGGGCATCCCTCGCACCGAGGGCGGCTACGGCAGTACCGCTTGGCCACCTGGACCAGCATTGCGTATAACTGGCGGTAACAATGAGCGTTATCGGGATATCGTGTCTCCACCAGCGCCTGTGCGGACCTGTAATCGCCATCAGGCAGGACCCCGGTGCGGTGGAACACTCTGAGCACGTAGCTAGCGGCCACGAACTTGGGTCGGGCTCCGCCGAAGAGCAACATGGAATCGGCGGTCTCCGGGCCCACCCCTGGTAGTGACAGTAGCTCTTGACGACGATCGGTCAGGTTCCCAAGCAATAGCTTGGCCGGGTTCCCCTCGTGCCTGTCCATGATATGCCGGGAGATATGGATCAGACGCCTGGCCTTCTGCCGATAGAACCCGGTAGGCTGGATCACGGCCTGCGGTTCATCCAACGGGTAGAGGGATAGTGGTAGAGGGGTCATCAGTCCCTTCTCCTTTAATGCGTCCAGCACTGGTACCACCTTTTCCCAGGTCGTCTGCTGCGTGAGCAAGGCCCCCACCATAACCTCGAACTGTCCGTCGGAAGGCCACCAATCCTCGACATCCATATTCCGATCGAGAAGGGAGTATAGTCGGTCAAGCTCCATGGGATCACCACACGATATCCACCGCGCGATCGCAGTTGGAGCATCGCTCATCTTTCGCCCCCACCACCTCGGCGGAAAAGCCACTGCGGCGGAACAACAACGATCTACACGACGGACAGTAGGTGTTCTCCCCTCTCTCGGTGATCAGATTGCCCAGATAAACGTACTCCAGCCCCTTTTCCTTGGCGATCTGGTATGCCACCTCCATAGTGTACCTGGGAGTGGAAGGAAGCTGGCCCAGCCGAAAGTCGGGATGGAAGCGGGAGAAGTGCACCGGCGTCCCCACGCCCATCATATCCCTCACCCATTGGCAGAAAGCGCCTAGTTCCTCCGGACCATCGTTCTTGGTCGGTATGATCAGGTATGTCAGTTCCACGTGGATCCCGATCTCCTTGGCCACCTCGCATGCTCTCAGGACTGGGGCCAACCGGCCTTTGCACACCTCTTTGTAAAAGGTCTCGGAGAACCCCTTTACGTCGATGTTCATGGCGTCCACCACCCCTTTCAGCTGACGCAGCGGTTCCTCCTGGATGAAACCGTTGGTCACCGAGACGGTGAACAGACCTTTCTCCTTGCACGCCCGGGAGGCGTCCAACATGTACTCGTACCAGATGGTCGGCTCGTTATAGGTCCAGGCTACTCCTTTTGAGGAGAACTTCCCACAAAGCCCTGGGACCTCACCAGGTGGTATGGTCTGCACAGGGATCGTCCCCAGACCGACCTGGGCGATGGAGAAGTTCTGACAGTGCAGGCAGCGCAGGTTGCAACTGACCCCGCCGAAAGAGAGCACTGGTTGGCCCGGTTTGAAGTGAAAGAGCGGCTTCTTCTCCAAAGGGTCCATGTGCATGGAGGAGACCTTGGCGTAGCTCAGGGCGTAGAGCCTTCCGCCGATGTTCTTCCGCACCCGGCATATCCCTTCCTTACCCTCTTTGATGAGGCATGAATGCGGACATAGACCGCAGCGCAGGGCCTCACCCTCCTTCTCCCAGAACAATGCTTCTTTGAGCTCAGCGCCTGAAGTGCTCATAACCACCAGGCTCCAATATACAATATGATGTCCCTCGCATAAGGGTATTGACATTTCCTTCCAGGCAGCGGCCGATGATCGTCGCTTCCGTCCCCAGCAGCTTCTGAACCTCATCCCATCCTTCAGGGCGGACGGTGAACAGGAGCTGGTAATCGCCCCCGCCGTGCAGTATGACCGAATCCAGCTCAGTACCGCACTCCTCGGCCACCCAGCGCGTTTCCGGGTCCACCGGGATGGAGTCGTAGTCCACCTCGAACCCTACGCCGCTTGCATCGGCCAGCTCGTGCAGCGAGGTCGAAAGCCCGTCGGAGGTGTCCATGCAAGATGTGACCATTCCGCTGGACGAAAGCAACGTTCCTTCTTTGATTCGGGGAATCGGTTCGAAGAGTGCCCTGATCGCCTTCTCCGCATTCAACCCCCGGTCCAATGCCAGCAAACCGGCCGATGCCAGGCCGGCGCTGCCGGTCATGACCAGGATGTCCCCTGGCCTTGCTCCCGACCGTGTCAGCAGACCGTCCCGTGGTACATTCCCCAAACCGGTCCCGGTGAGCACCAGTTCGGAGCATTCCTTGGTGTCTCCCCCCAGATAATCGGTCCCTAACCGATCGCAGCAGTCTGCGGCTCCTTGCACGATATCCTGCACGTTCTTGATATGAAGGTCTGCTGGAAGACCCATGGCCAACAACAATCCCAGAGGCTGTGCTCCCATGGCCGCTACGTCGCTGAAGTTGACCGCTGCTGCCATCCAGCCTTTCTGCCACCAGCTCATCGACGGGTGGAAATGGGTGCCCTGCCATAGCATGTCCGTGCTGATCACCAGATATCGGTCGCCCATCTCCAGGACGGCGGCGTCATCGCCAGGTCCCAACCTGGCGGAGGTGTGGAGCATAGAGGCGATAGTGCTCACCATCTTCTTCTCACCGATGTCGCGCAGGCGGTCCATGGTCGGTAAAGGGAGAAGATGACGAATAACCCTTTCCATTCAAAGGGAATAATTTAATACTAAAATGGCCAACGGTGAGGTGAATGCGAATAAGCTTGCCATATGGGGAGAGCGGTACCATCGAGGCCGAGGTCCCGGACCGCAATCTGGCGGGGGTGACCGGCCCTCGTGAGGTCCGGGTTACCGGAGGGGAGATAGAAAGGGCGCTGTCGCATCCTTGCGGCGGCCGTTCCTTGGAGGATTTCTTAAAGGACGGGGAAGACCTGGTCATCATCGTCAACGACGGCACTCGTCCCACTCCAACCCTTCGTGTGTTGGACGTCCTGAAAGATAGGATGGACTTGCGCCAGGCGCGATACCTCATCGCCACCGGAGCCCACCGAGCCCCGACCGAAGAGGAGCTGCGCTTCATCTTCGGCCGTCATCTGGATATGCTTCGTGACCGCATCTTGGTGCACGATGCCCGCAGTTCACCCACTGTACATCTGGGTCGGTCAAAGAACGACACTGAGATGCACGTGAACCGCATAGCGGTGGAGGCCGACCGTCTCATCATAATCACCAGCGTAGAACCTCATTACTTCGCCGGCTACACCGGAGGGAGAAAATCGTTCCTGCCGGGCGTGGCCTCGTTCAAGACCATTGAACAGAACCATCGGTTGGCTATGAGGTCAGAGGCAAAAGCGCTCGTACTGGAGGGAAATCCAGTGCATGAGGACATGATGGACGCACTGTCCGTTGTGAAAAAGGAGATCTTCTCCATCCAGGTGGTCCTGGACCGCCATCAGGAAATCTACAGGGCGGCGACCGGTGAACTGCATGAGGCGTTCCATCGGGCCATCGTCTGGGCCGATCAGGTGTTCTCGATCGATATCCCGAAAAGATACGACGCGGTGATCACCGTGGCGCCATATCCTATGGACGTGGACCTTTATCAGTCACAGAAGGCCATTGACAATGCCAAGTGGGCCTTGAAGAAGGGCGGAACGCTCATCCTGGTCTCCAAGTGCCGGGAAGGTGTGGGAGATGATACTTTCGTGAGACAGCTCAGCCGCTCCCCGGACCCTCAGACCATCCTCCAAGCCCTGGCCGATGAATATAGATTAGGATACCATAAGGCGGCCAATATGGCCGAGATCATGTGCCAGGCGGAGGTGTGGGCGGTCACCGGTCTGCCGACCGGAGTGCTGGAAGGAATGAACGTCACTCCCTTTCCCAGCCTGCAGGAGGCGGTGGACCGATTGCTTTCAAATAAGCCTGACGCAGAGATACTGGTCCTGTTGGACGGCAGCGTGACCGTACCGAAGGTGCGTGAACATGAGTGATATGATCGACGCCAAGAATCTGCAGAAGGTGAAGAAGGAGCTGATGACCTGCACCTACTGCGGGTTCTGCAAGAGCGTGTGCCCAACGTTCAAGATAGTAGGCTGGGATGCCAGCGTGGCCAGGGGAAGGATGGTGCTGGCCTACGGACTGCTGCAGAAGGAGGTGCCGGCCGACCCTTCAGTATTGGAATACCTTTACCAGTGCACCACCTGCAAGGACTGTGAGCGCCGCTGCCCCTCCAACATTTCTGTCGTGGACGTGGTGGAGAGCGCCCGCCGAGACCTGGTGGCCGCCGGACATATGCTGCCCCGCCATCGCGCCATCGTCGAGAAGGTGGTGAATACTGGCAACCCATATGGAGAGATGAATAGCGTGCCGGAGACCTTGGGACGCCATCCAAGGAAAGCTAAGATAGGTTATTTTGTCGGCTGCACTGCCACCTACCGGGACCGGGAGTTAGCCAAAGCCACCATGTCCATACTGGACAAGCTGGATGAGGACTATACCCTGCTCGACGAGGTCTGCTGTGGCAGCATACTGCAGCGCATCGGCGTTCCCGAGGAAGAGGTGGAAAGGCTATGGGGGAGGAACCTGGAGAAGATCCGTTCTCTGGGGGTAAAGAAGGTCATCTTCTCCTGCGCCGGCTGCTATCGCATGTTCAAGGAGGAATATCCTAAGCGCTTCGATCTTGGGTTCGAGGTGCAGCATGTCACTGAATATTTGGCGGAGAAAGAATTGAAACTTCGTCCGATGAAAGGGGTGATCACCTATCACGACCCCTGCCATCTAGGTCGGCACTGCGGTGTCTACGAACCCCCCCGAACGATACTTTCCAGCATACCAGAGGCGGAGCTCAGGGAGATGGGTCGGAACCGGGAGACGGCGGCCTGCTGCGGTGGAGGGGGCGGCGTTCGTTCCGCTTACCCTGAACTATCAAAGGCCATCGCTGGCCACCGCGTGGACGAGGCTTCGTTCGCCGACCTGCTGGTGACCACCTGTCCTTTCTGTGTGAACAACCTCAGGGCCGGGGCGGAAGGTCGCCCCGCACCTGAGATCGTGGACCTGGTCCAGCTGGTGGACCGACTCTTGTGAGAGATGGACATGGCTAGAGTTCGTATCTATGGCGGCATCTCCGAGGCCCTGGAGGAATGGCGGCGCCTGGGGGTTCCAGAAGGGACCTTCGGCCGTGGTGACCTGACGAGCAAGCGGTTCATCTTTTTGGACGACATCGTCCGGGATGAAGCCTTGGCGCTTGTCCAGGAAGTGAAGGGTCGGGGAGGGCATGGATGCCTGTGCAAAGGGGAGAGGGCGCTCATCGCCATCACCCCAGTGGTATTGGAAGCGATGCTGATCGGAGGGGCGATCCCAGAGAAGGTTCAGGAGATGACCTTGGCCTGGAAGCGTCGTGATCGGGAGGATGCGCCGGTCTTCGAATGGTCCGGTGGGTCACTGGACCTTTCCCAGCCGAGAATAATGGGCATTTTGAACGTGACACCTGACTCTTTTTCCGATGGGGGGAAACATTTTGACGTCGAAGCGGCAGTGGCGCGAGCGGAGCAGATGAGGTCCGAGGGAGCCGACCTGATCGATATCGGCGGAGAGTCCACCAGGCCCGGTGCGTCAGTCATTCCGGCCGATGAAGAATGGGCGCGGATATCAAAGGTCATTAGGAGGGTGAGCGAGGAGGTCGGCCTCCCTGTATCGGTGGATACCAGGAGGCCGGATGTCGCTCGGAAGGCCTTGCGGGCCGGGGCCTCCTTGGTCAACGACGTGTCGGGGCTGGGCGATGAGATGACGATGGTCGTACGGGATGCTGGCGCCGGAGCCTTCGTCATGCACATGCGGGGAGAACCGGCCAACATGCAGTCCGACACTCAATACGTGGATGTGGTAGGGGACACCTATGCTTTCCTCGAGAAGCGGGTGGGGGAAGCGGTCCGCAAAGGGGTTCGATGGGAAAGCCTGGCGGTCGATCCCGGGCTGGGTTTCGGCAAGGACCTTGAGGGCAACCTGCAAATAATGCGGCGACTGGATGAATATCGCTCTCTGGGGAGACCTGTCCTGTTGGGCGCGTCGCGCAAATCCTTCGTGGCCCGGGTCCTGGATGGAGAAGCGACCGATCATTTGGAAGGTAGCCTGGCATCGGCGGCTGTGGCATGCTGGCAAGGCGTTCGTTTGTTCAGGGTGCACGAGGTCAAGGAGACGGTGAGGACCGTCAAGATGGTCCATTCGATAATGGAAGGTCGTTAACCGAAGCTCATTAAAAGCGTTATGGCGATCAGCACCACCGCGACGATGGCGAACATGAACACGTTCCTATTGCGCTCCTTTCGTTCCTCGCCTTTCATTTCGGCCTTACATTCTTCGGAGCAGTATTCCTGACCCTCGTCCACTGGTTCATCGCAATTCAGACAATGGGAATGCTCTGGTAGAAGGGACAACTCGATCTCCTCGGACTTGGAAAGGAAAGGAGGGAGATAAGGGTTTAGGCTGAACGAGGTCGCAGAAAGAGCATAGCGATGCTAGATGCCATTACGATCTTCAGAGCGTCGACCAGCAAAAAGGGCAGTACGCCTAGGGCGAGAGCCTCCCAAAAGTTAAGGCCGAGCAACAGGGCCAGCTGCCATGCCCCCAGAGCATAGATGACCGCCATGCCCAAGGTCATGACCGTTAGGACCTGTCCGCCGCTCCAATGCTGCCTCCTCTCCACAAGTTCACCCATGATGCCAGCGGCCAATACAAAACCGAGCAGGTATCCCCCGGTGACCCCTAACAAGGCGGCCGTTCCCATCATCCCGCTGAACCAGCCGAAGGACGCACCCATGCCTAGATACATCACTTGGCTCAAGGTGCCGAAACGCCCCAGAACCGCTGCCCCAAGCAGCACCATCAAGATCTGGCCGGTAAGCGGCACCGGTGTGAAAGGCAGAACGAAACGCACCTGGGCGGCCAAGGCCGTCAGCAAAGCGAAGAGCAAGGCCGCGCTCAGCTTGGTGATCAAGCTGGACTCCTCCCTCCAGCGGTACAGCGGAGCAGAGGCCGATAGGCGGAATCTCATGACCGTTTCGTTAATATGCATTGGGAAAAGGGAATAACCGCGGCGTTCATAAAGATTTGCTGCGCCATACCTGGTCTCTTTGGTGATTGTGCTGAACAATTAAGTAAAAATCTGTGTTATTCGTATAGATATTACGAATAATAGATAATATCAACATAGTACAGCAGAGCTTTCATATGACGGTCGACGGATAGTTGGACGGCAAGGTTTAATTGCCATCAGGGGGTTTTTGGGGATCATGTGGAAGGTGTTCGGCGAAGAAGGTGTCATGGTCCAATTCGGGTCCATATGGGCAGAAAGGATGAAGGAACTGTCCAAGAGACGCAAGGACCGACCGCGCTTTCTAGAATTACTGGACCAGGCCGATATCAGCCATTACCTGGACATTCACCAGAAGTTGCATGTCTTCAAGATGAAGCTGCCCGAGACCTGTAACGTCGATGACGTGCAATTCCTTAAATCATTCATACAGAGGATCATCAAGAGCGTGGAATATCCCATGGTCGAACTAGATGACGAGGAGCAGATGGCGGCCCTGATCATCACTGCCGTGGAACCGGAGGACGAGCACCGGGAACGCATGTCTGAATGGTATAAGATGAAAAAGGCAGAGGATAAGAAAGTGGAAAAGGATTGATGGGTTAGACGGCGTAGGCCGCCCCCACCATGATCTCCAGTTTTTCCAGCTTTATTCCGGGGTCCTCGGAGTTCTGGACCCGGACCCAGTCCCTCAGTTTTTCCAAGGCCTTGCCACTATCCATGATGTCCATGGCCCGGGCGACGCCCTCGTTCAGGCTGGAAACGTTGCCATTGAGGTATAGTATCGGAGCGGTGTTCAGGGCCACGATGTCCCGGCGGGCCCCCTTCTCTTCTCCGGACAACACCCTGATGAATCGAATGGCTTCCTCTTCTCTGTCGAAACTGCTGAGTATGACCTTCTCCTCTCCCGTGGACAGCCCCATCTTCTGCGGGGTGATCTCGTAGTTGGTGATCTCCCCATCCTGGTGGAACTCTGCCATAATGGTTCGGCCCAAAGTTGATAGCTCGTCCATTCCCCGTTGGCCGCTGCCGTCCAGACCGTGGGCCACTATGCCCTTCTTGTACCCCATCTCGCGCATGGTCTTGGCCAATGGTCGCACCAGGTCGATGGAGTACACCCCGCGCACCCCGATCTCGGGTGAGGCGGGGTTGGCCAGAGAACCAGCCACGTTGAGGATGGTGCCGAAACGAATCTGCGATAGTATGCGATAAAGCGCCTGGGGGTGCACCTTGGCGCTCATGCCGTTGAAGAGCCCGATCCCGGCCACTTCCACACTGCGCTTTACTACTGACGGGTCGCATTCCACGTCCACGCCCAGGGTCTCGGCGATGTCGACTATGCCGCATTTGGAGGTGATCGCTCTGGCCCCATGCTTGGCCATGAAGACCCCATCGGCAGCCGCGACCACCGAGGCCAAGGTGCTGATGTTGAAGGTCTTTATGCGGTCCATACCGGTGCCGCAGTTCTCCACCAGCGGTCCGGAAACCTCCGGTCTGACCTTGACCGTGTCTATCTCATATATCGCTTCCCAACTACCGGCGATCTCTTCCGGCGTTGCGCCGATGGCGGTCAGTGCGGCTAAGAAGGCGCCTTGCTGTAGGTCAGGCTGCTTGTTGAGCAGCACCTCACGAAACATATCTCGGGCATGGCTTCGCCCGATGTGCTCCCCTTTGATCAGCGCGTCGACCTTCGCCCCGAAATCTCTCAATTCATTTTCCATCTGCAACACCTTTCTTCAGATCGTTAATACTGCCTTCATTCCCTTACTAGCCGAGGCGTATGCAAAGGCCTCCTTCGCTCGCTCAAGTGAGAATCGCCCGGTCAGTAGCCAGTTAAGATCCAGTTCGCCTTGGCGCAGTATCTCCACCGCCATACGGTTGTGCCGACTGGAATTGCCGTAGCTGCCGACCAGGGTCTGCTCCCGATAATGGACCTCACTCAAGTTCACCGGCAAAGGTGAGTTCTCCTTTCGGGGACCGGAGAATACGCATATCCTCCCGCCTGGGGCCAGGAGAGCGAACGTATCATGGTCCAAGCGGACGCTGGGTGTACAGGGGATGATCACGTCCACCCCCTCTCCAGAGGTCTCTTCCATTACCATCTGGCTTATGACCGTGGTATCGGGAACCGCCAAACGGTCGTAGAGCCCTTTTGGAGCCACCTTGAGACGCTGTGGTTCCAGTTCAGTGACAAGTACTTTTTTTGCCCCCATAAGTCTGGCCAATTGGGCGTTGATGCATCCGAGTGGTCCAGCTCCCATTATCAAGACCGTGTCCCCTTCGCCGACTTCGAGTTTTTCTTGGGCATTGATGCAGCACGCCAGAGGCTCGGCCAGGGTGAGATGTATCGGATCCGCTCTGCCTATAGGAACCAGGCGGGAAACGTCCTTGACCGCCAGTTCCTCTGCCATGCCCCCGTCCTGATTAAAACCCATGATACCGATCCCCAGACAGAGATGGTCATTGCCGGAGAGGCAGTGACGACAATGGCCGCACGATTCTCCGGGCCAGACCTGCACCCTGTCCCCTTCTCTAAGAAGAGAGTTGGAATCACCCATCTCCATTATCTCGGCGGTGACCTCGTGCCCTGGTATCCGGGGGTACCTTAGATCGCGGTGGCCGTGCTCCAACATCTTGACGTCGGTCCCGCAGACCGCGCATGCCAGGACCTTCAGCAAGGCCCCTCCAGACGGACAGACGGGGTCTTCCGTATCAATGATCTTCAGATCACCCGGGGAACACATTATGGCCGCCTTCATACACCCACCTTAAGTAGAGTTGGATATATCATCCAATTATTTAATTGATATGAACGTCAAGGGATCGACAGATATCAGACGGCCATTGCGTTCATTGTCTGCCATGACCGCTCAGTGAAGTGATTTAAACCTGGAGCATACTAGGCCGTAACATGGGTTCCGCCACGCGCAGGGCATTGGCCGTGACGTTGATATTGCTGACGCTCACCGTATGGTCATCCAGCTACTACGATGGTTCAACGACGAACGGAGCGTCGCAATTCAATTTCGAGGCCTTTGATCGGAATACTGCGGTGGATGCGATGCCATATGCCGATCTTTCTCCCCTTGAGGATGTGGAGGTGCATGCTGAGGGGGCGTTGTACACTCTGACGGTCACCTTCCGCTTCAACTTGCTCGACGCGACCGAGAGCGATATCTGTGATGGTGCATCGGTTGAGCTGAAGAGGATGGTGATTAACTCCTACCAGACGATCCAATCGGGCTACACCGACGATCAGGGTACGATCGTTTTCAACAATGTCAACGGGGGCACATATCTGGTGCGGATCGAGTCTGACGACGACCGCTGGGTCCGAGTAGCGGATGGCAGCAAAGCCCTGGACCCCAATTACCATTGGAACACACAGCAGTTCACATTGGTTGGAGACCGACAGCTCGAATACAGTATATCTGACCAGACCAGGGGGGCCTGGGCCATCTATCACGACCTCCGGGACGGCGCAGACTGGTTGTGGGAGCAGACCGGTTGGCAGCGTTCACCGATCACGGTGGTGTGGCCAGAAGGGGATTGGCCTCACTCCCACGGGGATGTCATTCACGTACCATCGGACGAGAACGTCGCGGGAACGATCTGGAGGAGCGACATATCGTTGCATGAGTATGCCCATTGCATCCATTTCGAGCTTAGGGGAGGTAATTTTCCGTTGGGGGACGGCCCCGACCCCCATTATATCGACAGTGAGTCCTCACCAGGCTTCGCCTTCAGCGAGGGCTGGGCGCAGTTCTTCGAACGGGCGGTAGAGAACGATCCGGAACGCAGTGACGGAAGCTCGCTCGAGAGCACCTTGTTCGCGGATGGCCCCTTCGGGAACGGCGACGAAGGGGACATGAATGGAGCTGAGGTGGAGGGAGCGGTGGCCAACCTGTTCTGGGACATCTACGATGGTGTGGACTCGGAGGACCGGGCTCCAGAAAGTGAGCGGGGCGATCAGGTCGACAGGAAGTTCAGCGTGCTCTGGGACATCATTTATCATGAACAACCTAACGATGTTAATGACATCAAGAGAGCGTGGCCACTGCGCGATGCGGACGTTCAAGCCATATTCCACAACGCCCGTATACCCATGGAGCTGGACCCGCCCTCTAACCCCACGTCCTTCTTCTCCAGCCATGAGGTGGATATGGGTTCCCTGGACAGCACTCTCTACCTCCGATGGCTGGGGGCGGCGGACGATGGGAGCGGCGTATTGGGGTATTCGATCGTCATCGACGGACAGCCTCATTCCGTCCCGGACGAGGTCATGGACTATAGCAGCGATCATCTGACCACCGTGTCCCTAATCCCGGGGGTGTACTACATACATATCAGGACCGTTGACCAGGACGGCAATTGGGCGGAGGATGTCTACAGCATAGGACCGTTCGTCATCTCCGAAGGGGCGGTCCCGGTCGACGAACCGCTATTTCCCGAGGGTGACGATCTCAATGCCCTGCTGGGGCTGGTGACAGTAGTGAGCATGGTCGGCTTGGGGCTGTTAATGATATTTTCGTTGGATAGGAGGAGGGGGCGATCAGCACCCCCGGTGACGATCATTCACCTGGCAGGCAACTGTCCATACTGTGGGCGCCTTGACCAAGGAGGATCGTTCTGCCTTTACTGCGGCGGACGTTTGAGGTGATCAAGTGAGAAAATCGGAGAGGGAGATCACGGACCCGGTCGAGCTGGATCAAGTGATAATGAGGGCAGAGGTCTGCAGACTTGGAATGGTGGATGACGGTGAACCATACATCGTGCCCATGAACTTTGGATATAGGCGAGGTGTCTTTTTCTTCCATTGCGCCCAGGAGGGTAGGAAGTTGGACATCATTCGGCGCAACCCTAGGGTCTGCTTCGAGCTGGAGAGCGATGTTCGTTTGATCGGCGGTGACCGAGCATGCCAATGGACCAGCAGCTTCCACAGCGTCATCGGTGTGGGGAATGCCACCGTGGTGTTGGATGATATCGGGAAGAAAGAAGGTTTGGAAGCGATCATGGAGCACTACGCCGAGGGACCGTTCGACTTCGATGAGCACCCGCTTACCTTGACCGTGGTGATCCGCGTGGTGGTGGAAAGAATGAGCGGCAAGCGTTCTAAGCACTGACCTTGACCACTTTACCACCGTAGCGCTCTACAATGTATTCCTGCAGAGGCAGATCCTTTCCACTGTGCTTGAGCGCTTCGCGCACCAGATGCTGCAGCCCGCCGCAGCATGGCACATCCATGCGGATCAGGGTGATGTCTTTGATATCGTTGCCTTTGAATATCCTGGTCAACTTTTCTACGTATGCCTGGAAATCGTCCAGCTTGGGGCAACCGATTCTGGCCACCCGTCCAGCGATGAAATCTCTCTGAACGTTTCCGAGGGAGAAGCCAGTGCAATCGGCCGCGATGAGCAAGGACGCACCTTTGTATCCCGGCGTGACCTCCGGGGCAAGGTGCAATTGAATGGGCCAGTTCTGTAACTGAGAGGTGATCTCCCCAGCCTCGGCAGGTTTCGATGGCATGATCATCATGGGGCGGGAGCTGTTGCAGGAGTGCGTCTCCTGATCACGGGTGGAGGCCACCCACTCCCTGGCCGCTTCCTCGTTGAAGGGTTCGGCCTCTCTCTCCTCGATGGAGAGCGCTCCTTCCGGGCAATGACCCAGACAGGCGCCGAGGCCGTCGCAGTACATGTCCTTGACCACCTTGGCCTTGCCGTCCTTTATGACTATGGCTCCCTCGGCGCAGGAAAGTATGCACTCGCCGCAACCAGTGCACTTTTCCTCGTCGATCTTGATCATCTTCCGCTTTATCTTTGACATTACCTTTATTCAAACTCTCTGTCCCTTTAAGGGTTTTACCATCCTCGGTTCTGAACGCGTGAATGAATACTCTTAACCGGCGGCTTATCGGTGGTCTAAATGAGACTGCCCCAAACCTTTACCCCAGGCTCCAGAACTTATGAGGTTGGGATATCTACCGCTGGTTAGGATCGGGAAGAGTTCGACATGGCTTCTGTAATGCTCATACGCTGTGTAAAGACAAGGTGTTAAGGCCTTGGGCCATATCGGTCAACGAAAAATGATGGAGTGGTAACGGGGAGATATTCCCCTTTACACATACTTCTCCCTGTAGCGCATTAGTTCTTTCCAGAAGACCGGTGTGAACAACACCAGGACGGCTATAAATTCAAGACGTCCAGCCCACATGGTGAATATCAGGACCAATTTGGCCGGGTCCGGAAGCAATCCGTAAGTTCCAAAGGGACCGATCATTCCTATTCCCGGACCACCGTTAGACAGCGTGGCCACCGCTGCGCTCATGGATGTGGCAGGGTCAACTCCAAGAATGATCAGGGTTACTACCGCCACCAAGGCGGTGGCGAAATAGCACATGACCATAGCCATTACCGAGGACATGGCCTCTTGGCTCAATGCTCGGCCGTCAATTTTTATATTGAACACGGAACGGGGATGCACCGTCTTGTGCAGAGCTGATGCGATGAACTCCCGGGACAGATAGAAACGGGCGGTCTTTATACCACCAGCCGTAGAACCGGTGGAGCCGCCGATGACCATTAGGGCGAACAGCAGGAACACCACTGCCTTGTCCCAGATCGCGAAGTTAGAAGTGGCAAAGCCGGTGGAGGTGAGCACGGAGACCACTTGGAACATGGATATGCGCACCGTGGTCTCAAGATCGTGTAGCGCCCCTCCCCACATTACGAATGTGATTATGGCAGTGGCGGCCAGAATAAGAAATACATAGATCCTGAACTCGGAGCTCTTCCAGTATCTTTTTGGGTTCCGGGTGGTCATGGCCTGGAAGTGCAGATAGAAGTTCGTCCCTGCCAGGAACATGAAGGCTATGATGATCCACTCAACTTCCGCCGAGGCATAATATGCGATACTGGTGGAGTGGGGTGAGAAACCTCCGGTGGACATGCTGGAGAACATCACACAAAGTGAATCGAAAGCGCCAATGCCGGTCAGCAGGAGCAACCCCAGCTGCGCGACGGACAGTAATATGTAGATATAATGGAACTTCCGCGCTTCCTCCGATATGCGCATGGAGAAGTTCTGGACATCCAAACCGGGAAATTCGTTCTTGAAAAGGTTGCGGCCTCCTACGCCCAGCATGGGGAAGATGGTTACGAATATCATGATAACCCCTGCGCCGCCAAGCCACTGGGTGAAGCTCCTCCAGAAGAGTATGCTATTCGGCCAGGCCTCAATGATCGCCGCATTGTCAGAGCCCATGATGGTGGAGCCGGTGGTGGTGAACCCGCTCATGGTCTCGAAAAGGGCATCAACAATGCCCATGCCGTGAAGGACGAAGGGTATGGACCCCAGTACCGTTAAGGCCAGCCAGCCGGTTGCCACGACGAACATCGCCTCCGTCGGTCGAGTGTTCTCCGGTGCCCGGTAACGCATGAGCAGGAGTATCCCGGAGATGAGGGATAGGAGGATGGGAAATATCCAGGGACGGGGATCCTCGTGGTATATCATGGAAACTATGTAGGGAAACACCAGGGCGATCCCCATGTAGATCAGCAATATACCGAAGATATGCGGGATGGCGCTCTCCTTACGCGCGATCTTGTTGAAGAGGTCGCCCACGTCCAGGTCGAGGCGGTCGAATAAATATGCTAGACGACCGAAGCCCCTTCTCAACTTATCATAATTGCTGGTCATCGCTTCTCCTCTAAGGACCAACCGGAATATTGGCCTTGAACATCCACTCCAGCTTGGCGATGGCTGATTGGAGGGCGTAGATGAAGACCTTGTCACCTTCTTCGATGACCGTCTCGGCCTGAGGTATGACAGCGACCTTATCCCTGACCAGCAGGGCGATGGTGGACATCTTGGGCATGTCTATCTCGCTCAACTTCTTGCCGATGATGCGACATCCGGGAGTGACCTTCAGATCGAAGAACTCCTCGGAGAACTTTTCCAACAATAGCATGACCTCGTAGTTGTGCACCGTCTCCTTGATGATCTCGTTGGCCACCACGTGATAGTAACCGACCGAGGCGTCGATGCCGGTCATACTGAATATCTCCTCGTACTCCCTCTTGGAATACCTGGATATGACCTTGGAGACTCCCAGATGCTTCCCGATCAGGGAGGCTAAGAGATTCTGCTCCTCATTGTCCGTGGCACAGATCAGAACGTCGGCCATGCTTACGTTCTCGTTACGCAGAACGGAAGGGTCAGAGCCGTTGTCATTGATGATCACCGTCCGATTCAACCTTTTAGCCAGTACCCGGCAGCGGTCTTCGGAGTTCTCAATAAGCTTTACCGACAGCTTCTCCTTCTCCAACATAGTGGCCAGGTGCTCGCCCACTATGCCGCCGCCCACTATCACCATGTCCTTGGGCTCACGTACGACGCCTAACATTTTATTGAAATGGATAATGGCGTTCTCCTTTCCGACGATGGTGACCTCGTCCCCCTTCATCAGCACGTCGTGGCCGTTGGGAACGATAACTTGTTTCCCGCGGTGTATGACCAATATCTTACTATCTTCGGGCAATGGCAGTTCTCGTAGCGGGACCAATACCACCCCTTCCTTCCTGCCCGTCACCCTGAACTTAGCCAGTTCAACGCCTAACGAGGGGATGCTTTCACAACCGATGGCATTCTCGACCATGGCGATGCGCTTGAGCTTGACCGCGGTTAGGTACTCAGGGGAGATTATGTGGTCGACATTAAGGAACTTGGAGGCCAGAGCGCCGTCTATGTAGTCGGGATTTCGCACTCTGGCCACGGTAATGACCTTTGAGTTGATCTGTTTGGCCATCATGCAGGTGAAGATATTGGTCTCATCCCTTTCGGTCACGGCCAGTAGAAGGTTGGTGTCCTCGTTGATTACGCCTTTTAGCACTTTCGGACTGGCCCCGTTGGCGTTGAGGGCACCTACATTGAGGTGGTTCACCACATAATCATAACGTTTTAGGTCGTCCTCTATGACCATTACAGAATGTTGCTTGGAAAGCATCCTGGCGATAGTAAAACCAACATTTCCCGCCCCAACCACAATAACGTGCATCCATCAACGCTCCGAACCCTAGAGATGTACCTAAAACGGATACTGAATAAAGAAAGTATTCCCCTTTATGAAGTATTTGGTAAGAAAAAAGACTGAGCGGCCATACGCCGCCTTCCCATAAAGCTCGAAAGGTTTTCAAGGATCGATCCTTAAGACGGGTTCATTTCTTCTCGATGATCCATTCGCAATAGGTATCGACCTTGGTCGGCTGGGTATTAAATCTTCATCGGTGCCGCTTCGTTGTTCTAGAGCCTTCTTTTGAAGTGCAAGCATTGTCCATGCCCCCATTTTAGGCATGGGCGAGGATCAACCCAGCATCTCGATATTGCCGATCAAAGCTTGGGTAAGCTCGCTTGTGGTGGCCTTCCCACCTAGGTCCGGGGTCAACATCTTCCGATCGGCCAACATTTCGATCACGGCACTTTCTATATTCTCCGCGGCCTTGCCTTCCCCCAGATATCGCATCATGTTCGCCGAGGAAAGGATGACCGCCAATGGGTTGGCCATGTTCTTACCGGCGATGTCCGGGGCGCTGCCATGGGCGGCCTCGAACACCGCTAGGTTCACCCCGTAGTTCGCTCCCGGGACCAATCCTAATCCTCCAACCAGCCCCGCTCCGAGGTCGCTGCTGATGTCACCATAGAGGTTGGTGAGCACTAACACATCGAACTGCTGAGGTCGGATGACCATCTGCATGGCGCAATTATCCACGATGATCTCCCCGTACTCGATCTCGGGATATCTACTGGCAACATCCTGGCAGCTCCTGAGGAACATTCCGTCGCTCTTCTTCATGATGTTAGCCTTGTGCACTGCATGCACCTTCTTCCGGCCATTATTTCGGGCGAACTCGAATGCGAACTCGGCGATTCGGTCCGATGCCTCCTTGGTAATGATCTTAAGACATTGCGCCACGCCCGGCGCGATGTCCTGTTCCAGGCCTGAATATACGTCCTCGGTGTTCTCTCGGAATATTACCATGTCCACACCAGAGAACTTATCGCTAATCCCGAACCGGGAGTTGATCGGTCGTACGTTGGCATAGAGGTTCAATCCCTTCCTCAGGGCCACGTTCACGCTGCTAAAACCTTTCCCGATCGGAGTGGTGATCGGCCCTTTCAGTGCGATACCGATATCCCTGATGGCTTCCAGGACATGCTCGGGCAGCGGTGTGCCGAACTCTTTGATCGCTCCTTTCCCAGCCTCTACCTCGACCCAATCGATATTGACTTCACAAGAGTGCAACACTCGTTTCGCTGAATCGATCACTTCAGGACCTATGCCGTCACCTGGAATAACCACTATTCTATGCTTCATTGACAGGGTATGATTGAACCGCGAGCATTATAACCCTTTACCGGACCGACAAATGAAATGGACCGTTAATTTTAGAGAGCAATAAAAAAAATAGGAAAGAGTGGTGGGTCCGTCCGAATTTGAATCGGAGTTACCTGCACCCCAAGCAGGAAGGATTCCAAGCTACCCCACGGACCCATTTGTAAAGGGTTGTTTAAATGGTTTAAACCAAGGGGATCAGCTCACCGAGCAGGTCCGAGTGGGAGATTATCATACGGCGGCAACAGTACCGTTTGATGCCCAGGTCGTCGAGCACTTCCTGGGGGTCCTCCCCCATCTGCACTCTTTTAACGAAGGGCTGGTAGGAGCTTCCTACCACCTTGCCGCATGTGAAGCATCTAACCGGTATTATCATTTCTGCTCACCTGTATGATTTCTGCCTCTTCTTCCTGGCACCGCGACCTAGCGGTTTCTTCGGGAGCTTGCGGCGGATGTCGCTGATCAGCAAGGACCTGTCAAAGTGCTTGAAGGCCAGCTCCATTTCGTCATCCTTGTAGTACTCCACGATGGCTTTGGCGATGGCGGTCCTGGTGGCCTCGGCCTGACCCATTACCCCGCCGCCAGCCACGCTGACATCGATATCGATCTTGGCTACCTTCTCCGGCACCAAGGTCAAAGGCTCGGCCATCTTCAGCCGGGCCAGCTCAGGAGTGATGATGCCCAAGGGCACGCTGTTGATGCGCACCACGCCGGTGCCTTCGCGGGCAACCGCGCGGGCCACTGCCGTCTTCCTCTTTCCACTGGTATTGACTATCTCGGACATATCACTTCACCCTCGAGCCTAGGAATTCGGCGATCTGACTGAGCGTGACGAACTGTGTCAGCCCGGTCTTGACGGCGACGTCCACTTTCTCCTTATCCTGGTCCACGAACTCTTTGGGCACTCCTACGTATACCATTAATCTCCTATAGGCTTCCCTTCCAGAAGTGGTATACCAGGGGAGCATTCCTCTGACGGTCCTCTTCATTATGAGGTCCGCGCGGCGTGGGAAGAAGGGACCGCTCTTCATGTTTCCGCGGTCCTTCTTATCTCGGTAATGGTTCAGGATAGCGTCGTGGTCGCCGGTGATTATGATCTTCTCAGCATTGACGATAACTATCTGCTCACCCTTCATGAGCCTCTTGGCGACAACAGTGCCAAGTCTTCCTGCGATGTGGTTCTCAGCGTCGATTATAGCCATCGAAATCACCTCATTATCTTGACCCCGGTCCCCTGAGGCATCTCTTTGGCCAGATCTATAATGGTCAAGTTCCTGCCCCCGGCAGCCTCGATCTTGTTCTTGGCAGACTCGGAGAAGCCGTAGGCGGCTACGGTCAATTTCTTGTTCAACGCTCCAGACCCCAACACCTTTCCGGGCACGACCACTATGTCGCCCTCGGAGGCGTATCGCTCCAACTTGCTCAGATTGACCTCGGCCCAATTGACCTTGGCCTTTTCCAACCTTAGAGCAATGTCTCGCCAGATCCCTACCCCGCTGGCTCTCGTCTCCGCTTTAAGCGAATTGATGGTGGCCACGAGGTTAGGGTCAGTCTTTTTAGTTGTCATTTTCTGACTCTCCCGACATTGGTAAGCCCCTCTAATATGGAAGGGTATTATATACCTTTGCCATCCAAATGCTCTATTAAAACGATTTCGAAATAAGCATCTGGCTAGAACAAGTTGTACCGTTCAAGCTCTTGGTCATTCGTTAAGGTTTATTAAAGAGAACGTATATGCTTCAGGAGACGAAATAAATATTGAGATGTGTATTTTAAGATATTATTAGCATACATTAATTAATTTTAACAGTCCTTATATACAATATTAGACATACGGTTTAGTTTGCTCGGGGTTGTTGATGATTCGATTTGGTCCAGCTGGTATTCCACTTTCTTGTAAGGGTCGCACTTTGAAGGATGGCATCGAGGATGTCCATAGTCTTGGTCTAAACGCCATGGAGGTTCAGATGGTCAGGGTGAATGTTATGCCCCGCTCTCCTGATGAGGAGGAGGTGGGAATGACGCCACGCGGCCTCGAGGGCGATCTGATCGTGGAGATCCACCGACGGAAAGGCAAGAAAGAGGTGCAGATCACGAATCTGGACGAGAAGATCAAGGAGGACGACACCTTGATCAGCCTTTCCTCGGGATTGGTGCAGAACTATAACGAATTGGCCGAGCTGGGTTTGATGGGAAGTGAGCTCGATGTGCAATTATCGATGCACACCCCCTATTACATAGATCTTACCAGCAGTACCGATCTCGCCCGCAAGAGCATGGATTCCATAAGGTGGGCAGGTCTGATGACCCAGGAGATGGGGGGCAGCGTGGTTGTCACCCATCTCGGACTCTATGGCAACGATAGCCCGAGGGTGACCTCCGCAGCCATAAAGGATAAGCTAGAGGATATCGTCGCCTGGTGGGACAAGAACGGCCTGGAACCCATGCTAGGACTTGAGACCTCTGGCAGGAAGGAGGTCTTCGGAAGTTTGGAAGAGATACTGAACATCTGCGATGACATGGACCATGTCGTTCCTGTGGTCAACTTCGCTCACCTACACGCTCGAACCAACGGCATGCTCCGGGAACCGGAAGATTTCAGCGAGGTCTTCGACCGGGTCAAGAGCTATGTCGGGGACCTGTATTACACGCATTTCTCGGGGGTAGAACACGACGGTGGCAACGAACGCCGGGTGACCCCTATCAAGAAAGGTGACCTGAGATTCGAACCGATGGCCGAGTTCTTGGCCGATGCCAATCCCAATTCGGTCATCATCTCCAGCTCCCCTCTGCTAGAACATGACGCTATGTACATGAAGGTCATCTATGAGAGGGTGCTGACCAAGAAGATATCCAAGGACAGCAAGGTCAAGAAGGCCAAGATTGGCAAGGACGATGATGATGATTGAAGGACACGACCGTCTATATCCTTGACGAGGTCAGGCGGACCATCGAGAGGGTGGACGAGACGGTGGTCTCCGAGATCGTCGAGACATTGGCAGCCTCACCTAAGATATTCATTTATGGCGTTGGGCGGTCTGGACTGGCCGGAAAGGCCTTTGCCGTTCGCCTGGTTCAGATGGGTCTGAACGTGCATTTTGTCGGCGACACTACCACCCCTATAGTCAAGACGGGCGACCTGGTTTTCATCATATCCAACACCGGGGAGACCATGTCCGCGGTGCAGACCGCGAACATCGTCCGGAGGATAGGTGCTATCGTGATCTCGATCACCGGCAGCACTAATTCCAAATTGGGCATCGCCAGTAACATCGTCTTGGAGCTGGTCCAGCCCCGTGACGATCAAAAGAAGCGCATGGCCCCTTTAGGTACCATATTCGAGCTGGCCAGCATGGTGATGTTGGATTCGATAATTCCTTTGTTGATGTCCCGCCTGGATCAGGATGAGACCTCATTGAGGCGAAGGCACGCCATCTGGGTCTGAGTCATTCGTTAAGTTTGCGCGATCTCACGCTCTCCCCGTAGAAAGGGTTCTGATACTCATCCCAATATACCAGGAACTTGCGCCGGTGGACTTCCCCTTTGCGCAAACAGAAGGCCTCCATCTCTTTTCGGACCGGGTCCACCACCAAGGCGGTGTGATAGGGACGATCGAACATGCCCTTCTGAGTGGCTATGTCAGTGGGCGAAAGGAAACATCCGTGACCAGGGTGGGAATGGTACCAACCCACCAGAACGTAGCGGAAACGAGCGGATTCGAGCGAGGTGAACAGTGATTCAAAACCTTCGGGATCGAATCTAACGCTGACAGGAGTGGCTTCGAGATCAGTCGTAGCGACGTCCCTAACCACCGAGTATTCACGACCTTGATGAGTGAACACCTCCCCCAGCAGGAGACCCATGACCTCCAGTCCATCCTTGGTGCGGCTGAGGGCGTGGTTACGCACCTTCTCTTCGGCCATCTTGGACAAGTACATCTCCGTTCCATCATTCTCGGAGTATAGGCGACGCGCATCCTTGGGCAGCCATTTATGCGGTAATGTACGCTCGGGAGAGGGAGGGTCCCTCTCCTCCACCTCCATGTCCTGGCCCCCGAGTATTACTGGAGGGCGCCTCAAGACCGCACCACCTTGGGGGAAGGGGCGGTAATGATGGGGATGGATTTCTTTTTTCCAGAATTATAATACTGGGCGGCCGAGGTGCAGCTATCTGTACCGAACGGACTTCCTCCATTGGGCGAGATCAACATGGATTCCAGACCTTTGATGAATGTAGAAAGGGTGGAATTGAAGGACCACTCGGATAGCAGCTTGATGCAGACATGGCCTCCATCCTCTGGCATCATGATATTGGGATGAAAGATGGGCGTCCTCCAGATCACCAAGGGCTTTTCGAAGGGATATTCCCGACCAATGATCAGTTGCAAGCGGTGAGAATATCGATAGGTGACCTTGTCGTTCTCCATTATCGGACCGGGCGTGTGCTCCAGGCTGATATCAACTTTCAGTGGGAAGGATGTTAGATGCCCCTCTCCAAGATCGAATTCGGCCGGAAGGTAGTTACTGCAAGCCTCGAGCTCGTTCCTCAAACGAATGTAGAGTATCTCCAAGGGCAAGGTCATCTGCTTCCGCCTTCGGGGTCGGGTATCAGTTCCAGCTCTTCACTGGATGTCAGGTCCAGGTCCTGGACCTTCTGCTGCCCGCGTAAAAGACGGCGCCCCTTGCGTATCACATATGCACCAGGATCTTTTTCCCAATAGGCCGAGACACCTTCGATTATCTCCTCTACGCTGTTCTCGCCCTCTAGTTCCATGTCCACCGTGGCCCCGGTCTCCGCGTTCCTGATTCGTACTCTTACCACCATGATATCGAACTGGTCAATCTTGAGGTGGGGCGTATAATCCTTTCCATTAGAATCAGCATAATGATAATGCCTATGCCAGATGATTGGGGCACTCGGGGTCCTTTTCCAACAGCAGCACGTCGGAAGTGCCTTTCAATCCATCGTAATAGGTGACATGTTGAACGACATCCATGCCTGAGAGAGATTTCACCGCCTCCCGGACCTGTATGGCGGCCACCACGCTAGTCGTTGTTATCTCCGCGGCCATCTTGGGCTGGTAGAAGACGGTGTCCTGACCAGTACAACTGAATCTCTGCTCCATCACCCTGAAGTGGCTGCGATTCATGGTGCATTGCAAACATGGTGTCACCGGAGGTATGACCACCTGCACCTTACCCCGGAAACCATCGGTCCCGCCGTCGATGTACGGCACTTTGGAGTAATAGGAATTGGCATTGAGATGCAGTCGAGCGGCAATGTTATCCAAACACCCCAGGACCATATCGTAACTGGTCAATTCCTCTGGACCAAACGATTGCACTTTTCCTTGCAGAGGTTTGACCTCCACGTCGGGATTGAGCATGCGAGCCCTCTCCGCCACCAGATCGGATTTGCCTTTTCCGGATAACTGGTCCCCTTCTCTGAAAAGTACACAGCGGTTGAGATTAGAACGGACCACATGATCCATGTCCAGAACGTCCAGGTGCTTGAACCCGAACAAGACCAGGTCCTTCACCACTTCATTGCCCAACGCCCCGGCGCCGACCACCAATATCTTGGACCTCTGTACCGCATCCAGGTCCACCCAGCTTATGCGCCTTGTCCTATCAAGTCGGTCAAGGTCCGGTTCGCCGGGGCGGATCACGTCTTCCATGCCTTGGAAATATTTGTCCAGCATATAATAATTGAACAGTACTAGTACACATCATGATAATGAAATAAATCAATCTGGACTGCTAACTTCATATATACATGCGGTCAGTTGTAATATGGATAATCATGCCCTCTGGGAAGAGCAAG
>SPCU01000002.1 GCA_004525545.1 Methanomassiliicoccus sp.
GATTATGGTTACGCCCAGAGGGCGATTCATCCCTTCCATGGGATTAAATTAATTTCATCATTAATAATATTTTCTAATAATAGATATGTCTGGATTTTATGATAGGACACCTTAGCAAAATTCCAGGGTCTTCTGGAAACGCAATTCTTCCCCAGCGATCTTCGTTGGGTACTTACCGTTGATACACGCCATGCACAGTTCCGACTCCGATATCCCCAGAGCCCTTACCAGTCCTTCTTGACTGAGATAACCGACCGAATCGGCGGTGATGATCTCGGCTATCTGCTCCGAGGTACGGTTGAGGGCGGCGAACTGCTCTCTGGTCTTCATATCGATACCATAGAAGCAAGGGGCGATGATCGGAGGACAACCGATGCGCACGTGGACCTCTTTGGCACCAGCGCGGCGGGTCATCTGCACGATCTTCCTCATGGTCGTTCCGCGAACGATGGAGTCATCCACGATGACCACCTTCTTCCCTTCCATGGTGGAGCGTATGGGGTTCAGCTTGAGCAGAACACCCTCGTCCCTCTGTGATTGGTCGGGCATTATGAAGGTCCTCTCAATGTATCGGTTCTTCATGAACCCCTCAGCGTAAGGTATGCCGGAGGCTTCAGCGTATCCAAGGGCGTGAGCGCGCCCGGAGTCCGGTACCGGCACGACCACGTCGGCCACTGCAGGTTTCTCTTCGGACAGGATATGTCCGATGTTCAGGCGCACCTGGTATACCTCCTTGCCTTCTATGATCGCGTCCGGGCGGGCGAAATAGACCCACTCGAACATGCAATGGGCGGTATGGGGTGAGGCGGGGGTCCGAGTGGACGTTATCGATGTGGGGCTGATCTCCACTATCTCCCCCGGGAGGATGTCCCTGATGAAATCCCCGTTGGTGATCTCAAAGATGGAACTTTCAGATGCTATTGCGTAGCCACCTGGTATTTTGCCCACACAGAGGGGGCGGAACCCAAGGGGGTCTCGGAAGCCGAACACCCTGCTACCCAGCATCAATGTGATGGAGTATGATCCCTCCAAAGATTTCATCACCGTCTTTATGGCCCGGATGGGGTCTGGATTGATCGACAGCTCTGTGGCCATCATGCGTATGATGATCTCAGAGTCCGTAGACGTCAAGAAGGCCCATCCCTCCGCCTGCAGACGGTTGCGTATAGAGTTGGCGTTGACCAGATCCCCATTGTGCGCCAATGCTAGATCTCCGGCCATGGTGGTGACGACAATCGGCTGGCAATTCTCGGCGCAGGATGAGCCTGTCGTCGAGTATCGCACGTGGCCGATGCCACCTGTGCCTGACAGAGCGCTGTAGGCGCGACCGGTCAGTACCTCGTGCACCAAGCCCATGCCGCGGTGATATGAAATGGAGCGGCCGTTAAAAACAGCAATGCCAGCGGCCTCTTGTCCGCGGTGTTGGATGACCCTTAATGCTTTCTTGAGATTGGGTACGGCATCGCCATCCAGGGCCATGCCCACTACGCCACAGAAATGTTTCGGCCGGTCATCCTCCAAAGGATTACCTCGACAATTAATGAGACTTCGCCCAATTATAAGTTCTCATGGTAGCGGTCTTGCCATATCCACAGGAGGCACAGAACGACGCCCTAATGTTGTATGCCCTCTTTCCGCACCTGCGGCAGGGGACGTGCGTCTTACGGTCTCCCATCTTACCATGTGCTGCCGTGCCTTTCGTCATAAGAATACCTCAGGGTGAAATGTAAATTACGTTGTCTCCGCGGACAATGGCAACAGTGAGCTTGCGTACAACCTCGTTGTTGATGAGCTCATCAGCGTTCTTCAGCACCAGGTTCATGTGGGGATCGTATCCGTCCAGGACCCCGCGGTATTCCCGGTTGCCCTTCAACGTGACGATGACTTGGTTGTTGATCGCCGAGTTGAGGACGTTCAGAGGTTTCTGCATCACTCAAATCACCTAATGGGTCGAATGAGCGTTCAGTATATGAAGTTTTTGCGTTTCCGATATTCGTTCCGAACATCCAGTTAGATGAAGGCCCCCAAGGTGGGAGCGTCTAGTCGGTCCATGTCGTAAAAGATTATGCCTTCCCGCATCCACTCCCCGTCCTTGGACCCTGGGAAGAAGGCGGCTATCAGGGCTGAACGCCACAGTAGGTCCAATACGGACGTGGAGAGCACCCCAGCGTAAACGTTGGGCCAGGGATCCTCGTAATCGTACTCGTCCATCAGATAGAACGCATATCCCATGAAACTATCCCGATTATTGAGTATCTTAAGATAATCGCGCAGCACAAGGCGGTCTTTGCCCTCGGGTTGGCGGAGCTTGATCTCATTTATGGGCATCTCTCCTACTTTGCGCACGTCTCCCTCGACGTCCATCAGATGCCTTTCCACGCTCTGCCCTTCGATCCGGAACAGATTCCAACTGCCATCCCGGGCGCAGTAGACCGGCGCCTGGAAGAGCTCGTCCGCCGCCAGAGAGCCAGTTACCATCTCCAGGGCAGACTGGGTCAGCTCTTTCATGGTGTTGCCTTCGAGCAATGGCTTGGCCTTGAGATCTGATATGGAAAGCTCATCTTCCTCCACGCTTCCCTCTAGCAGAGAGGCGATCAAACGCAGATCGATCAGTTCGTCCAGGCGGGCGTTGATCTGGGAGCGTGCCTTGGGCACATCGACGTCCAGACCTGCGTCGGAGCAATTATGATTGAATTCGCGGTAGACTGGCGTGGCCTCCCGTAAGGCCTTTCGGATGGCCGCGTCGTTCTGCTGGACGATGAGAATGCCTTCGCTGATGGCCTCATCGCCCTGATCGAGCCAAACACCGCGGCAACTAAGGTCCAATTCCACCTGGACACGGCTTCCAACATGTATGTGGAAGGGGAACTGGCGGCAGAAATGAGGGCGATGCGCGTACACCTGGCATTTCCCCTGCTCCAGGAAGGAACAGGACCCTTGTCCCTTTTTCAGTGCAAGGGCGTAATGCCGGTGAGGCTCCTTCTTCATCACCAAACGGTCGGGGTGGTTCTTCTTGAAATAATCGACCTCGTCCCCCAGGCATTCTGGCTGGCATAGACAGCACAGCTTGCAGGGGTCCTGACATATGAAACGGCGTCCCTCCAGTTCGCTCAGGTCCAGCGAGTATGGCACCTTAAACATGGGACACCTCCCTTCCACACCTTTCGTTCATGATCGTACCGTCCCTTAGCATCATCCTTCCCCGCAGGAACACCGCCTGGGGGAATATCGCTTCCTTTCCTTCGAAAGGGGTCCAACCGCACTTACTATGCAGTTCTCTAGCGCTTATTTTCCTTATATCCCTGGGATCGATCACGACGAAGTCGGCATCCCGTCCCTCGGCTATCTCTCCTTTGTTCAGACCGAACGTCTTGGCCGGGGTCATCGAAGCGGCCTTGAGCAAAGTGTCCAATGACATATGACCCCTCTTGACCAACGCCAACATCATACTGAATCCGGTTTCTACGCCTGGCAGACCAGAGGGCGCCTCTCCAAAGCCTCGTTCCTTCTCTTCAGGTGCGTGAGGGGCGTGATCTGTGGCTAGCATTGGGACCTCGCCTTTACAGAAGGCGGTGAACAGCGCCTCGCGGTCTCCTCTTCGTCGAAGCGGAGGATTGACCTTGCCCCAAGCTCCGAGGTCCATACTGGAATCCAATAACATGTGATGAGGTGTGACCTCAAAGGTCGTTCGGCTACCTTTCAGTAGATCCAGCGATTCGGGGCAGCTGACATGGCAGACATTGAGGCGAGCCTTGTCCTGGTAGGTCAACAGACGCTCTATCGCCCTAAGCTCTGCCCCCCTAGGCCTGCATTCTTCGTGGTCACGGAGAAACCTTTCGTCCTTTTGCAGGAGCATGTCGTCCTCTTCGGCGTGCACGCTGACAACCTTATCAGTACTGCCGGCGGATACCAGCGCCTCGGCCAGATCCGTTTCCTCGCGCATCAGTACGCTTTGGGTGGATGAACCCATGAATATCTTGAAAGCATGACAATTGGACAGTCCCTCGATATCTTTCCCGGGGGATAGACAGGCGAACAGCCCATAGTCCACCCAGGATCGACCGAGGATCCGCTCTCTTTTCTCCCTGAGGGATTCCGCGTCAACTACCGGCGGCACAGTGTTTGGCATTTCCAAAACGCAAGTGACCCCGCCGAATAGAGCGGAAAGGGAACCTGAGAGAAAGTCCTCCTTATTGGTAAGTCCTGGCTCTCTGAAGTGTACATGTGGGTCCACTGCTCCAGGCAGGATGAGCCGATCGCCGAAATCGTAATGCTCCTCGCCTTCAAGCGCTTTTTTAACACTAACGATGAGGCCGTCCTCATACCCCACGCAGGCCTTTTGCAGTCTTCCTTGATAGAAGACCCTGCCCTCGACTACGTCCATGCAATCATTGGGTACGAGACCGGAGTATTTGACCGTATGGCGACTCCTCGTGGAAGACCTCGGCATGGAATACCAGTATCTTGGTCAGCTGGTCCAGCCACATGTCCTGGGTCAGCCCGGCCTTGATGCAAGCCTGCTCCAGAAAGGTGTTGGCGTCCCATTTCCACTCGATCGGGACCTGGGGTAATAACAATCCTCGATTGAGTCCCCTCTCCACGATCAACCCGTCCCGTCCAATGACGATGTTTCCGGGCATGTCCTTTCTGGGCTCGATCTTCAATTCCTCCGGGGGCGTCAGCACACTGACCTCCACTACGACATCGTCCAGTTCTTCAGCCCTAAGAATGGGGAAGCGTGGATCATGGCAGGCCCCTTGGGCAGCCCTCAGAATGGCCTCGGCCATGGGAAAATTGGGTTCGGGATAACCTATACACCCTCTCAGCTCCTCTCCCGGGAAGGTCTTCAGGGTGACAAAGGCCCCGCTCTTCTGGCGGAAACTGTCCGGGACGTCGAACGTGTCTATGTCCAGGTCCCTGGTCTCGGCATCAACCCCTCGGCGGGCTAGTTTAACTGCGATAATGCCCTCTTGGTCCTTCATACCGATACCAGACTGATAGGAATACATCTTTTACATATAACTATTGATAACATACCTCATTTTGTCCATTCATCCCTGGGCCAGTTTCAGGAAAGATATTTAGCGCCGTATCTCCAAGTACACATTATGCAGGCCGAGGAGGTAAGGGATATACTGGTTCAGGAGATCATGTCCAGCAGCCCCAGCACTGGGCGGCCTGACATGACCGTGAAGGATGCAGCGTTCCTAATGCTCCATGAGGGCGTGGGTAGCTTAGTGATATTGGAGCATGGGGAGCCAGTAGGTATTTTGACCGAACGGGATATCTTATACAAGGTGGTGGCGGAGGGTGAGTTGCCTTCCCGGATCAAGGTCGAGAATATCATGTCCTCCCCGGTCATCACCGTGTCCCCGGATTCCAGCGTTGCGGTGGCCGCCAAGCGTATGTCTGACCTGCACTTGCGGCGACTGCCTGTGGTGGAAAAGGGCAAGCTCATAGGCATGTTGACCGAGAAGGACGTGCTCCGCCTTTCACCCTCCCTGATCGCACTTACAAGAGAATGGGGCATACTAGGTGTCGGAAAAGGAGTGGAGATCAAAGAACCGGGCAGTGTGTCTGGGTATTGTGAGGACTGCGAGTCCTATTCCATCAACCTACAGCTGGAGAACGGCATCCTGCTATGCCATGACTGTAGGGAAGAACAGACCTGATTCAGTCCAGGTCGATCTTTCTCAGGCGGGGGGCGGGAGCTTCTGCCTTCCCCTCCATATCTTTCAGCTGGGTGTCGATGAAGGAACGGAACAGTAACAGGGTCTCCTTCTTGATGTTGTTGTAATGCTCCTTGACCTCTGGAGGCATGGCGTTACGTGGCATCAGGGTGTCCATGGCCATTAGGAACTCCGTTCCGGACTTCATCAGATGAACAACGGTGTCCTGTTTCAGATGTCCAGTGCCCATGCTCTTGGATTGGCGGGACCTTGCCTGTGGCTCGCTCTCGGATGGATCGTTCTTGGTGGTCATATCCAATATCCCTCACTTGAAGCTGATGAGCAGCCGGCCGTCCTTGAACTCCGCCTTGTGCGCTTCTTTTTGTACCAAGGAGTAAGGCAAAGCGACCGAACGCTTATACCAGCCAACCTTGACGATTAGGACATCGTTCGTTTTATATAACTCTACCTCATCCTTACTGGAGAAGGGCAATTTTAGGGCCATCATGTCCACCCCGTTCTTGGAGAATATCTCCATGCTCTTCTCGGTAGTGAAGACGATGGCAGGATCTATGTCTCCGAACAACTGTTCCGCCAGCACTTCAAGCGACCTTTGCCCCACCACCTCGGTGGTGGACTGATATGCCTTCAGCATTTTCAATGGAGAGAAAGATTCCTCAATAAGCTCCATGTATCGCGACTGCTCCTCGTACTTGGCCTGCGGATAATGGTCCCGCATTTCTTCCGGCAGTAACCGGTTGATGACCATGCATTCCACGGTCAGGTTGTAGAGAGAAAGGTAGGTGTAGGCACGCTTGGTTTCGTTGATCACCATCTTTTCCGGATTGACCACCAGCCGCACCGATGTCATCTGGGAGTCCTGCAGTATTATGCGTACCTCCTTCATGCGGTCCCTGATCTGGTCCAGGTCGTCCAAGAAGGCATTTGATGGCATTGGGGTGCTCATGACCTTGCCCACGGTGGCACGGGCGAGCTTCACCGTGTTCTTGAACATCTTATACATCTTGTCAAAGTACCAATCGGCGGTGTCTGGGAAGCTTAGTAGGCGTAGCGTCTCGGCCGTAGGCGCCGTATCCATGACCACCACATCGTACTTCCCGCTGATCTTGAACTCCTCGATGTAGAACAGGGCGGACATCAGCTCCATACCAGGCCACACGGTCATCTCCTTTGCCGAGATAGGGTCCATACCTTGCGACTCCATGAAGTCCGAGAGGTACTGCCCGATCTCCTTCCAACGGGTCTCCATCTCGTGTATGACATCAACCTCGATGGCATCCAGGTTAGGCAAGATGTTCTTGATATCACCAGTTAGCGGCATGTCCAATGAATCGGCCAGCGAATGAGCCGAATCGGTGCTGATGACGATGGTTCGATGCCCCAGTTTAGCACAACGCAGGGCGGTAGCCGCAGAGACCGAAGTTTTGCCAACGCCACCCTTGCCAGTATAAATTAATACCCTCAGTCTCTCACCGAAAGGAACCAAGAAAGTCGGTCATACTTGAATAATTGCATTCTAAACGATAGAGATGAGTATAAAAAATAAGAGGGAGTGCCGGGGAGGGGGTTCGAACCCCTGACCTTCGGATTTCCCTGGAGAGGGTCTTGATTTGCTCCTAATCCCTATGAGTCCGACGCTCCACCAGGCTGAGCCACCCCGGCATTCGGGGAAATGGTTTACTGCTCTGGCTCGGCTGCGACCTCTTCCACAGGCTCTCCCACAGGCTCTTCCACAAGGTCGGGCTCGGGGATAGGTTCAGGGACGGGCTCGGGGGCGAAGACCGGCTGGTCTTGGGGCTCTGAGCCCATCTCCAATACCTCGGTCTTGCGTATCTCGACCCTCTTGATGGGCACAATGACCTTACAGACAGTTCCCAGCCTGCGGGCCATTTCACCGTCGATTATGGCCTTGACGATCTCGGAGATGGTCTTTTCGTCGCCCATCTTCCGCATCTCATCGTCCATAATTCTCCTGAGGGCGGTCTCCTGCGAAGACTGGATACGCTTATCGGTGATGCTCATAGGCTTCACCCTGATCAGGTATCCATCCTTAGTGCGGACATCGATGACATGATCGGTCTTGGTCCGCTTTCTGCGGGTCAACCGACGGATGTAATCACTGGTCAGATCCTGACCGATGAACACTGTGTGTACATCGAAACCAGTGACGTCCATAACTTTGAACTTAAGCTTGACATGCATCTTGGAGAAGTCGCCGTTTATATCGTGAACGGTTGCCTCGGTGGTCCTGCCGATCAGATTGGTCGAATCAGCACTGGGGGTTTCGCCCAGCTGGGCCTGGTTGAACATGCGGGGAGCGTATATCTTATACCACTCCTTGGCCTTCCACCGGTCCTTGACCTTCCTTGAGGCGGCCTTCGTAGACGCTTTTTTTGTAGCAGCCAATTAATAGCCTCCAATCGTGAGATGGTCTCGGAAACGGGTAACCCTATTAATAAGTTTTCTATTGTTCGAAAGAATCACGACCTATCACTGGACCAAAGGAAAAAGGAATGAAGGGGTTTATTGTGGAACCATCTCCTGCAGCACCCGCTGCAGGGATACTTTGCTCACCTGGTCGGCCTGAACGCCTTGTTGCGACAGTTTTACCTCCAGGTCCTCATAGCAGCACAGGTCGCTGAGGAAGAGGGGTATGTAGGAGGAGGTGCCCACCACGTTGAGCACCGCGATCCTTTCCCCTTTCTTCATCTGATGCCCGTCGTGGGCCGCCTGGTACTTGACGAAGCCTTCTAGCTCGTCAGGGATCTCCTCTGGAGTGTAAACTCCCACTAGGTGAGCTTGGTCCAAGTCAAAACCTCACAGGTTGACCTTGACCTCGTGGGCCTCGAGTCCTAGGGAGGACTTGGGCAGACCCATGGCCAGACCGTACAGCTGTGCCAGGTGGATGACCGGGATGTTGTATCCAGGAAGGTCCTTCTGACCGCGGTCGAACTGCAGGTGGCAGAACGGGCACACGTCGATGATGTAGTCCGCTTTGGCCGCCTTCATGTTCTTGAGCTTGGTCTCGGTGAAGCTCATGGCGAACTTGGCATCCCTGCTTCTAACACCGCCACCAGCGCCGCAGCACATGTTCTTGTCGGCGTAAGGAACGCTCTTGGCCCCGGTCCACTCGATGAGCTCGTCCAGAAGGCGCGGCCTCTCCGGGTCATCGATGTGCTTCAGCTTGGAGGGGCGCGTGAAGTGGCATCCGTAGTGGGCGGCCACGTTCATGCTCAGTGGGTTGACCATCTTCTGCTTGACCTTCTCAATGCCCAGGTCGTTGAACAGGACCTCGGCGAAGTGGCGCACCTGCACCTTGCCTTCGTAGTGCATCCCTACTTCCTTGAGGATCTCGTTGACCTTTTTCAGTAGTTCGGGGTCCTCGTGCAACATGTGGTTGGCGTCGAACAGGGAACCGTAGCAGCCGTTGCAGATGGTCAGGATATCGCAGCCTTGCTGCTCAGCGATGGCCAGGTTGCGGGCGGCGAGAGCCAGCCAGGTGGCCTGGTTAAAGGAGCGTATGACACCAGGGGCGGGGCAGCAGCCGGCACCGGTCATTTCCTTCAGGTTGTAACCGAGGTTCTTGAACACCTCGCGGGTGGCCTTCTCAATACCAGGGTATCTAAGGGGGGCGACGCAGCCCAGGAACAATGCGAACTTGTCATTAGTCATTTATTGACCTCCGATGAGCTTGTCGAATCCAGTCTTCTCCATGATCTTGCGGAAATCGGCCATTGCCTTGGCGTCCCCGACAGTGGTCGGCGGGTCCGCGGATAGGCCCATGCTGACCCTCAGCTGCCTGATGTTGTCGGCCATAGGGACGGTGGCTCCAGTCTTCAACAGGGAGCGACCAACCTTCTTATGGTCCTCGGCCATGTATCCTTTGGCCACGGCCATGTTCCTCATCAGGATGATTATGTCCACGATTTCCACATCGCGGGGGCAGCGCTCCACACAAGAGTAGCATGTGGTGCACATCCACAGGTCCTCGCTCGGCAGAATGTCGTCCTTCAATCCGAGCTGGGCTTTCCTGATCAGTTGTCTGGTACGGAACGCGGTGGTGCGTCCGGAGGGGCAACTGCCAGTACATGTACCGCACTGGTAGCACAGGTCCAAGGTCTTGCCGCCGGCATCGATAATGCTCTGGGCGAAGGCCGGGTCTGGAATCTTCACATTTGACATGGATGTTTCCTCTGTCTCAGGGGAGCGGAGATATCGTATATAAAAGTGAATGAAAAAAGTAACGAGTGTTAGCTTAATGGGTTACACTACTTTCGAGTCTCGGGGCGCATCGCTCGGAGCAGTTCCTCGACCTTGGGAACTCCGGGGCGGTAGAGGCAGAGAATAGCGTACGATAGCAGGGATGGGTCGGTAGCGCTGCGTATGCGCTGCCCCTTCCTGATCATCAGGCTTTCGTTGACGAAGTAGCTATAATTGCTGCGAGTGAGAGCGGCCAGGGATGAATACGTTCTGACCACGCGGTACTTCACGTTCGTCGAGTCCAGGTAGCGGTACCCTAGCCTCTGAGGTCCAAAGCGGTACCGAGCGTACTCTTCGCCGCGACGAACGTGCACCAAACGGTCGTTCCCCAGCTCCTCCCAGTTCCCACCTTCCATCTCGTATGCGTATAATGGGTCGTCCAGCACTACGAGGTCCAGCATTCCGGCCTGGAACTCTGTCAGGTTGTGGCGGTCCTCGGATATCACCAGTTCAGCCTCGCCCTCGGGATCTGCGACGTTGAGCGCTTGGAGCAGCAGTTCCTCCGAGAGGGGAGTGCAGGCCACCGTCAGATGCTCGCGCTCTCTGCGCTTTCCCTGCAGGGCGAGCTGTTCCCGGGCTATTTTCTCCCCAAGTTCGTTCAGTATCGTACCGCGCGGTCCGCATTCCATGATCGGGCACCCGATCTTGGCCTCCACCTGCCGCAAGTGGCGGTTCAGCACGGGAGCCGAAACGCCCAGGGACCTGGCGGCGGCCCTCTGCGTCCCTTTCATGAACAGGGTCAACACGGCCTCGGCCTGCTTGTGGGTAAGAGGCTTGCCGTCCACCTGCACTATCAATGACGCTCGAACCTGGGTCACGGTGCGATAATGCTTCGGAGATTAGATTAATCCGTCGTTCGGCGAGAGAAGGGGCAAAAGTTCATAATAGGTGCCCTTCCTCCGCGGCAAATGATGAAAGCTACTCGTTTAGTGCTGGGGATCGGTAGCCCGATCATATGCGACGATGGCGTAGGGTTCAAGGTCGTGGAGGCGTTGATGGCCATGGACCTGCCAGACCTGGATTTCGACCAGCAGGCGGTCAGTGGCCTTGATTTTATTGAGATAATGATGGACTACCAGCAAGTCGTGGTGGTGGACGCCATCGTAACCGAGCGGTATCCGGCTGGAACGGTCATGTTGCTGCAGCCGGAGGACTTCAAGAACGCTGTCCACGGCAGCAGCCCCCACGAGGTAAACATGCACATGGCCATCGAGCTGGGGAGGAGATTGGCCCCGGACCGTATGCCCAAGGACATACAGTTCGTGGCCATCGAGGTCAACGACATTTGGACGGTCACTGACATCATGACCGAAGAGGTTCAGGACGCTGTGCCCAAGGCCGTGGATGCGGTGCTCAAGGTCCTCAGCGCGTGATCAGAAATCCAAAGCCTGCATCCGCATAGCGGCCTTGCCGCCTTCCTTCTCTGGCGCAAGCAGGGCAACGCACATCCTTTTCCTTTGGAATATCTCATTGCTCACCCGGACCACGTCCTCTTTGGTCACCTTCTCGAACTCGGCCAGGGAACGATCCACCTGGGCCAGTTCGCCGTTCATCATGAAATGCTCCCCCTGCCAGTAGAGGCGGCTGTCCGTACCTTCCAATTTACGCACCAGCATGCCTTTTATCCAACGCTTGGCCCGGTTCATCTCCTCTTCCGATGGCCCTTCGTTCTTGAAGCTGATCAGCTCGGTGCAGATGGTGGAGTTCACCTGGTCCAACTTGTCCAGGGAGGCGGAGAAGAACGTGTCAACAATGCCGCAGTCCGTGTATGCCTGGGGGAACATGCTGATGTGATACACCAGACCTTGGTCCTCTCTCACCGTCTGATAAAGACGGGAGGAGGTGCCCCCGCCCAGAATGATGCATGCCAGTGAAAGGGCTTTGCGATCATGGTGCTTCCCAGACAGACCCGGGAAACCCAGTTCCACATAGGCCTGGTCCCCCTCTCTGGGGAAGACCTTGGTGCAGGCCTTCGGGGAAGGAGGAGTGCGGCCATTGTTAACCATTGCCTTGGGCAGGGCATCGAAGGTATCTTCCACCCAGGAGACCACATCATCGGCCACCACGTTCCCGCAGGCCACCACGCACATGTTCGGTGGGCGATAGTGCTCTTCGAAGAAGTCGCGGACGTCCCTCGCTTGCAACCCTGATACGCATTCGGGGCGCCCGGTCTCGGTGTTGGCCATAGGATGGCCTTCCCATATGGAACGGTCGAGGAGCACACGGGAGTAATCTTCAGGGTCGTCCTCCAGCATACTGATCTCCTGCAACACCACGCCGCGCTCCAGCTCAACGTGCTCTTCATCGATGAGGGGAGCGGTCATCATGTCTGCCATCAATCCCTTCATGACCTCAAAGGTCTCGTCCAAGGAGAACACGTGGTAGGAGGTCGTTTCTTTGGTGGTGTAGGCGTTCATCTCACCGCCCGCACCCTCTACCATTTCCGAGAACTGCTTGGCGTTCCTTTCCCTCGTCCCTTTGAACATGATGTGCTCTAGGAAGTGGGCCACGCCGAATCGGTCCCGATTCTCGTCTCGGGATCCAACCCGGAAGTTGACCGACAGTGCGGCAGTCCGGGAACGTGGGAGGACCTCGACGATCACGGGGATCCCCGCCGAGGTATGATTTAGGATCGGTCCATTTTTGACCACGAATCGAGATAGAATTGATAGAGATAATGTTTTTCTTTAGACTGAAATCGCCAAGTATTAAGTAGCCCACACACAATAAAATGCCAGTGATGCCAATGGACGAAGGAAGGATGTTTATTCACGAATACGGTGAGGTCGACCTGAAGGATGGGATGGCCATAGTAGGCTTCCCTAGCGTAGGGTTGGTCAGCTCCATCGCCTCGAACTTCATAGTGCGTACCATGAAGCTTGAGCGCCGGGCGACCATCATTTCCAAGGACTTCCCGCCCTTCACGATCATTCACGAGGGAGTACCTTCCCCTCCAGTGCGCATCTATGCGGGACACCGGGATTGCGAGAACAAGGGCGAGAAGTGCGAGAAGCTGGTGGTCATCACGTGTGAGTTCATGCCCCGGCCGGATCTAATTAAGGAGCTTTCGGACCTTATTCTAGGATGGTGCAAGAAAAAGAACATTGCGACCATCTTGACCTTGGAAGGTATCAACATCGCCGATGAAGGGGAGGTCAAGGTCCTGGGAGTGGGGACAACAAAGCTCACCAGAGATATGTTGGAGACCTACAAGATCAAGGAATTGAAAGAGGGGATGGTCACTGGCATATCTGGACTTCTGCTCTCGGAGGGTGAGCGATATCAAATGGATGTCATCTGCCTTCTAGGCTCGGCCAGGACCGACGTGCCGGACGCCAGGGGGGCGGCCAACCTGCTCGATGTGGTCGGCGATATGCTGCCTGAGATCAAGTTGGACCCTGAACCATTGGTGAAAGAGGCGGAGCAGATCGAGAGCGACATGCAAAAGGCCATGGAATCTGTGCAGCAGCCCAAGAAGCCAACGGAGTATTCAAAGATCTATAGATGAGCGCAGGATACGAATATATAGACGCTGGCCTCATACTGTGGATAGAATGGCGAAACGCCAGTTCGTAAAAAAGATCTGCCTTTTGGGAGACGGGGAGGTTGGCAAGACCAGTTTAATAAGACGGTACGTGCTGGACATCTTCGATGACCAATATATCCAGACGTTCGGGGCCAAGGTCAGCAAGAAGGTGCTGGACCTGGAGGACGTCAACCTCACCCTGATGATCTGGGACGTATTGGGGCAGAAGACTCAAAAGGCGTTGCACACCACATACTATGCTGGAGCGAACGGTGCTTTCCTGGTCTGCGACATGACCAGACCGGAGACCTTGGAGCGCCTTCACCATTGGGCCGAGGACCTGCGGGAGGTGGCCGGAGACATTCCTATCATCGTCATCGGCAACAAGTGCGATCTGGAGATGAAGATCGACCCTCTTGACCTGCAGCACTTCGCCACTGAGATCAGGACCCCGATGTTATTGACCAGCGCCCTGACCGGGGAGGGCGTGGAAGAGGCGTTCCAGGCGCTTGGACAAAAGGCCATGGGGGGCTAAGATGGGAAAGGACATGCGGCCGTTCTTCGTCATGCCTGGTTCCGCCCTCAAGGACCTGAGGGAGGAACTGCAACTTATCAACGGGGCGGATTCCGCCCGGACCATGGAACGGTATGGATTCCGCGCTGGTGTCGGGCTGGTTCGAACTCTGGGGTTGGAATGCACCGATATCGTGGAGGCCAAGGCCATCATAGAGCAGGTGTGGACCGAGACCGGGCTCAGCCGTATGATCATCGAGATGATCAACGAGACGGAGATAGTCATCACCTTCAATGAATCGGTGGAGGCGTACAACGGAGACCATTGCGATTTCACCAAGGGCTACATCTCCGGGATCATCTCCTCACTGATGCGCCGACGTTATGACGCTTACGAGGCGTCCTGCATTTCTGACGGGGCGGCCAAGTGCGTACATGTGCTCACGCCCTCGCCCACCTATCCCACCGAGAAACGGGAGATCATCATTAGGGATGAGGATAGACAGCGCAAGTATCTGCTGGAACCAGGGACCTCATACCTGGTGGAGTCGGCCACTTTGGAATCGGCCTACCAGATGTACAAGGACCAGGTCGTAGAGGGATGCACCGGTATGGTGCTGGCCCGGGAATTCCCGGAAAAGGTGCAGAAGGTCTATGGGATCACCGAAGGGACGTTGCTATGGTTATCGTACGAGAGGGGAAGGCGTTACGCACGCGAGCCGACCGATATTCCCATGATCTATAGCGAGATCAAGAACTTCTTCGAGGCGAACAGCAAGGCTGTCGTTCTGCTATCCGGTCTTGAATATCTGATCAGCCAGAACACCTTTCTGAAGGTGCTCAAACTATTGCAGCTGCTCAACGACAACGTCTCCATGACCGGTTCCATGCTCATCATACCAGTGGTCCCTGAGGCGTTGAACCCTCAGGACGTTAAGATGCTGGAGAGAGAATTGCGCGTCCTCGAGATCGATTGAGGGAAAACCCTTAAATCAGGGAATAATTTAACATCAGAATTATGAACCTAGTCCCGAAAAAGTTCTTCGTCACCCAGGGAGTCGCCATGAGCAAGGTCTCCGACCTCAACGCCTTCGATCAGGCGCTAATGCAGGCCAAGATAGGAGAGCAGAACCTTGTCTCGGTATCGTCCGTTCTCCCCATCGGGGCTAAGAAGGTCGCGGTCCGCGAGCTGCCCATGGGTGCCATCACCCATTGTGTGCTGGCACAGATGAGAGGTGGTGAGGGTGAGATGATCTCTGCCGGGATCGCCTACGCCTTCCGCAAGGACGGTAAGGGCGGCTATGTGGCCGAAGGGCACATGCACGGTACCAAGAAGGCGCTCAGGGAAGTGCTGGAATGGAAGATGAGCGAGATGCAGGCCCTGCGTGGAGTTGAGCTGATGAAGATCAACTACGCCATCGAGGAGCTCTCCATCCCCATGGACCATTACGGAACTTGCTTGGGAGCATTGGTCTTCGTCGAGGTCTGATGTTCGGTGCGGTGGTCTGTCCCCGTTGTCGCAAGGGTTTCGCGGTCGACCTGGAACATCGTTCCTCGTCCTGCCCCCATTGCGGTCGTCAGATACAGGTGCGTCGCATGAAGGTCCATTTCAGCTCCTCTTCCGCCTCCCTCACCGCTCAGGCGGTCGGAGAGCTCAATCGAAAGGGGCGGGAGCTGAAGTCTTTTGATGGTGAAATTGAGCAGAAAACAAAGAGGATCGTCCTCTCCCCTGTCCAGATCGAGATATTGATCAGGGATATGGAAGAGTTCGACCTCGCCGAACTGGAAGGAAAGCTGGCCGGAAGGATGGTCATGAGCCCCGATGAGCTGCTACGCAGAATGCTCTCTCTCGGTCTGGTCTACGAGTCCTCCCCCGGTCGTTATCGACGGGCTTAGATCTCCACCTTGGCCATCATTTCAACGGAAAGCGTTACCTTGTCATCGCTCTCTTGGTAGCTCAGCACTTCCCAGCTCTCACTGAATTCCGGTGTCTCGCCTGGGCCGTAGGTGCTCGCATCATAGAAGACGCTGATCATATGATAGTAATCCCGTAGCCCATCCGGCTCACCGTTGTCGGTGTACTCGCAGAACAGGTTCGGCATCCAGACCAGGAAGTCCTTGTTGACTATGTCGATGGTCACATTGACCCCGCCATCCTCCGTAGGCATGAACATTTGCACCCAGCCGTGTCCGCCCATCTCGCCTGTGGAGCGATCGTATAGGGCGCCAAGCTGCAACCATGCCGGCACTCCGGCCGACCTTGCCAGAGCACAGAACAATATCGATTGGTCATCGCAGTCACCCCTTCTGTCCTCGTTCGTCTGCAACGATGACTTCGGCTCCCCGGAAATGATCTGGTTGGGGTATTCCACGTTCTCCACCATCCAATCATAGATGGAGCGGGCGATGACGTACACGTTGTCCTCGTCCCCCACTATCTGATGGCTAAGTTCGCTGATGATCGGATCATCGATAATGATCTGCCATTCTTCGTGCAGGTAGCGGTCCTGCAGGTCCTGTGGTATGTCTCCCTTGTCCAGGACGGTATCTTCGTCCAAGTCCCATTGCTGCAGTGTCTGTCTCACTGACTGGGTCACCACGATGCTGATCTGACCATAGAGGTCGTCCCCCTCCCAGACCATGGTACGATAAGTGCCATTGTCCCATAGCTCGTCGTATTGAGGTGAGATATTGAGCGACGTCACCTGCTGCAGATAGGTGCCGTTATCGCTGATACTTGCCGGACGGGGCAGATCGAAACGGTATTGGGTCACATGTCCACCATTGGCGTCCAATATCATGGTACGGCGTAATTCCATCTCTACCTCCTCAGGATATTGAGAAGAGAACGGATCCAGCAGATACTTTCGGAAAAGGTCTTGAGTTGGGGGAAGTAGTAACAGAAATATTACGATGAGAACCACTGCCAAGACCAGCAGCGCTTTGCCCGTTTTTCTGTGGGATTCAGACACGGCGGTTTATTCCCTCGTAGGATAAATCAACCTTTCGCCCCTTTCATTCGTGCCGTGGCGTCCCTGACCATTGCTGGAAGAAGGTTTCGGTGCACCTGACGGTAGTAGTAGACGACCAGGAGAGTGGCCAGAATTAGCCCCGCCCAGCCTTCCAGTCCGCTGCCATAGTTCAGAGGTACTGCCATCAGCAGGTTCACACCGATATGTAACAACCCGGCCTGGGCGAAATAGCCCCATACCTCCCCACGGGCAACGCCCGTGCCGATCATGGCACCAGTGGACGAATGTAACAGCACCAATTGGATAGCTAGAATGAATGCTATGATCCAGCCGTCAAGTCCCAGGCCCTCGGACTGTTGCAGGGTGATGAACACCGCCCCGAAGGCCATGGTGCTGCCGATGCCCAGACCCAATGAATAACCGTAGAATGACGTGTCCAGCTTTCTCTGGAAGCGCGGTATGTTCAGAAAGACAAATTTGATGAGCTCTTCCATGACGGCGAAGAGGAGGGCGAAGAGCAGGAAACCCAGATCGAAGTAGGATTGAACGACGTAGATGATCACACCGAAGACCATGCCTACCGCCAACATGAGGAACAGTTTGCGGTCATCGAAGAACGGACGCTCAACCTTGGGGTATGTGAAATTCCGAAGGGTCCAGAACATCAGGGCCAGGGCCGGTCCCACCCCTAATGCCGCGGCCATCAACATCTGCCAATCCATATCAAATGCGCCCCACTGTCCTCTTTTTATTTAACGCCTGCGTATGTCGGCCGACCAGCCCCGGCCTGCACCAGCTTGTCGTAGTAATGTGCTACCACGCAGGCTTCGGAACACTTACCACATTGGCGGCATTTGTATTCGTCCACCTTCAATTGACCGTCGGTGGTGATCGCCCCGAACTTACAATTGCGCTCGCATATGCGGCATGAAGTGCACAGCTGTCCTCGAAGGAACGCCTCCACCCCGGCGCGGAAGAGATACTTGGCCTCCTCTTTGGTGGGGCCGATGGCCGAAATGTGCCCTCCCCCGAATATCTTCAGGGTGGCGTTCTTGGTCTTCACCATGGCCACCTCGAACTCTGGAGAGTACTTTACCTTGCCAATGGTCTTTAGGACCTCCACCACCTGGGAGAAGTCTCTTTTATGCGGGATGGTCAGAACCCTTTCCATGGAGAAGCCGCCGGCCACGCAGGGACTGGCCCCCTTGGATACCTTCAGTTCCATGATATCGCTCCTCATCTGCGGCACCTTCATCTGCAGTTCCTCGGCGACCAACCTCATCTTCGGCGGCAGTGATTTCCAGCGCCAGAAGCCGTGGCGAACGAAATCTTCAGAGACGCCTACCTGCTTCCCCCAATTGTTAAGGAACCCCTCCCATTCCAAATGAAGGTCGGGATGTATCTCTCCGGTGGTCTTCCACTCGCTGCCCAGGCAGGATGCGCAAAGATAGCAGCCGATACGTTCGAAATCGTTCTCGTAAAGAGGATTATACTCAAGGTCCTCCATCCAGATGTAACCCCATACCTCCGCCGCCCGCCAATGCCTGATGGGGTTCAGCACCACTTGGTTGGGCACGAAGGGGTTGCGCTCGACGAAACCAATGTCCGCCCTGGCAAAGGATTCCAAGGCACGATTGCCCTCTACCGTTACCGTTCCCTGACGGTAGTTGTCCTCGATCAGGGAGGTCAGAGGACCAAGCTTGCAAACCTTGCAGCACCAACGGAAGTCCTTGGCCGGAGGACCGAAGGCGCCGACCTGCTCCCAGAAGGCCCTTCCGGCCTTGGCCACTCTCAAGCGTTCACCGCGTTCGTGGGCGAAGTTCCGCACATAATCGACGGTCTCCGGGAACTCCAGTCCAGTGTCCACAAAGATCAGGTCGAATCGGCCCAGCGCCTTTTTGGCCAGGCCAAAGCATGCCAATGAGTCCTTCCCCCCGGAAAAGGACAGGGTAAGCGGTAATTTGCTGTTGTTGGCGAAAGAACGAAGGTCGCTCACAACGCTTGATTCCAAAGCCTTGAAGTGCTTTTGGTTGGCCTTGACGAAATCTTCCCAGGAGGCGGGGATCAATGGGAACGGTATATCCCCTTTACCCACGTCCTTCAGGTGTATGACCTTCTCTCCCTCCTTGATCATATCGGAATTGACCCGGGCCTCCCCGGCGGCCACATTGTTGCCCATGACCACCACGACCGGGTCGCCCGCCTGGAATTCCCCGAGCTTATCGATGATGTCCGCACCGTTCAGCTTCTTTCCCTTCAGATGTCCCGGTGGCCGATGCGCTCTGACCAGGCCCTTACGCGCTGCTTTGGCCAGCAGAGCCGCGCCTTCGGCCTTCAGTTCCAGGGAGAAGTCGTTCTTGATCAGCTCGAAACGCATGACGGCGATGACGCGGCCATCCAGCACGATCTCGTCCGCGCGGTCCTCGCCAGCTATCTTGTTGAGGAAGACGTTCCTGGTACGTAGCATCCCGGAGGTCCCGAAGTGCTTGAGGAACAGGGCGGCCACGGTATCCACCCCTTTCCCGAAACAGGGACGGATGTCCCCCGGGGCCGAGACCTCGAAGTCACGCCCCGGACGGCCGCAGATGCCGCATAGCTCGTCCAATATCAGTGTGCCGCAAGAGTCACACCATTTGAACCGTACTTTTCCGTGCTGGTACCGTTTCATTTCCCCAACCTATCCTTCGCTTACGTACTTCAACCTTCCTGCACGGTACGGCATCGGCGGATAATGTTTATTTACGAGTGCGTACAGTGAACGGGCCAAGATGTACGACGAATACGGGAACCTTATCATACCCAAAAACTTCGGTCGGATACATTTCGGCCACAAGGAGATAGTCCAAATTCTGATCAGCGTGGTCGTGCTCACGGTCGCCTTCACCATCGTGCTGTTGGGAGGGGTGCTAGGAGACATTGGTAGTTTTACCACCCTAAACTGGCTGTTCGCCTTGGGCGTCTCGGCCGTTGTCTCCGTCTGCGGATTCCTGTTGCACGAGCTGGCCCACAAGTTCGTAGCCCAACGGTATGGCGCCTGGGCAGAGTACCGCATGTACCCCACAGGATTACTTATGGCCCTGGTATTTTCATTCCTGGGCTTCATCTTTGCCGCCCCCGGAGCGGTGTATATTCAAGGAAGGATAACCAAGAAGCAGAACGGGCTGATATCCGTGGCTGGACCGGCCACCAACGTGGTCTTCGGCTCGGTGTTCATCCTGCTGTGGCTCGCTTTCCCGGACATGGACCCATGGAGCTACGCGTTCAGACTCATCGGCTTGCTGTCCCTGTTCCTGGCGGTCTTCAACCTTCTACCCTTCGGACCGTTGGACGGAAAGAAGGTACTGGACTGGAACCCGGTGGCATGGATTGTAACGATAGGCTTGGCAGGCTCCATATTATTGGTATTCTGGGGGGGCATCATCTAAGGTCGCATATGTCCCGGCAGGGATAACGGAGATCGCGGATGATCCCGCCCTCCCACTGCATCATCTTGCCTGGGTTGAGGATGTTCTGAGGGTCCATGGCCTTCTTCAGTAGCAGCATGGTCCCCCAGGCGTCCGGCCTCTCCTTCATCATATAGGGGGCCTTGGACATTCCTACGCCGTGTTCACCGGTGACCGTTCCGCCTAGGGCGATCACTGTGTCGAATATCTGCCCGACGGCCTTCTCGCCCCTGATCCAGTCGTCCTCGGAGCAGGGGTTCAAGAGCATCTTAGTGTGCAGGTTGCCATCGGCGGCGTGACCATACGTCCCCACGATAACCCGATTCTCCTCGGCGATGCGGTGGAAGGCCACGACCGCCTCCGGTATGCGGGAGATGGGAACGGCCATGTCATCGGCCAAGGATACGGATACCAGCTCATCGCCCAAGCGGCTCAGCGCGGACATGACCGACTTGCGGGCGCTGGTCCATAGGGCCATCTGTTCTTTATCGTCCGATGTCTGCACCGTGACGGCGCCGCTCCTGCGGGCCACTTCCTCCACGATCTTGAGCTCCTTGGCAACCATCTCCGGCTCTCCGTCCACTTCGATCATGCAGACCGCTTGGACGTCTGGGAGTCCGGCCTTCACCGCCTTATTGACCGCCCTGATACAGATATCGTCCATCAGCTCGGTGGCCGAAGGTATCAACGGCAGGGAGATGAGGTTGGAGACAAAGGTTCCGGCATCCTCCAAGCGATCGAAGGCCGCCAGCGCCATGGCCGCCTTCTTCGGTTTCGGGGCCACTCTCAGAGTGATCTCGGTGATCACCCCCAGAGTGCCTTCGCTTCCGACGAACAGCCTCTCCAACTGGTAACCGGAGGAGTTCTTGATGGTGTTGGTACCCACGTGTATGACCGAACCGTCGGCCAGGACGACCTCCAAGCCGAGAACGTAATCCCTGCTCGCCCCGTACTTCACCGCCCTCATGCCCGAAGCGTTCGTGGCCACCATGCCGCCGATGGTGCAGGCCTCCCCGCTGCCCGGGGTCGGGGGGAAGAAGAACTTGTATGGCGCCAACGCCTCGTTCAATCTATCGTAGACCACGCCGGCCTGCGTCACGCAATAGAGATCGTTCACCCGTACCTTCTTGATCTCGTTCATGCGGGTGAGGTCCATGACCATGCCACCCATGATGGGCACCGCCGCTCCGCAAAGGCCTGTCCCTCCTCCGCGGGGGACCACAGGAATACCTTCCCTAGCGGCGATCCTGATCAGCTCCGAGACCTCGGATGTGCTCTTAGGACGTACTACGATGTCCGGGTTGTGGTGGTGGATGGATGAATCAAAACCGTAGGTATAGAGGTCCGCCGCCCTCGTCGAGCAGTTCTCCTCCCCCACGATGGACGCGATCTCCTTGACCAGCCCCTGCTCTATCGTCATATCGAGCCATGATACGTAGCGGGGTCTAGATAATCGTTACTCGACGGAATGATAAACTTCATCTATTCATCCGTCAAGGTATTACCCCGTGAAGCAACAGTCGGACGGTAAGATGGTCATCGTTCCGGCCGACCAATTCATAATATTGTTGGAAAAGGTCGAGAACGGGGAATGTTTACTTCTGGACGTGCGCGATCCTGATGAATTTAATGCCGAGAGGATCACTGGGGCCAAGAACGTGCCGGTGGACGACATCCGGAACAAGCTCGATCAACTGGACCGCGATACCTCCCTGCTCATATACTGCAAGGCCGGCAAGCGGAGCAATCGGGCTTATGACCAGCTTATTAGAATGGGTTTCCACGATATCGTTGTCCTGGATGGGGGCATCGAGTCCTTGAAGGCCCATTCAAGAAAGATGATCTAGACATCTGAGCTTAAGTGATTATGTGAGAATATCGTTTCACAGATCTGTTCGTAATATATTGATCGAATCGGATATGGGTACGAAAAACATCGTTTGAATTTCGTTTTCAAATATGATATTTAATGATTGTTATATACATCTCTATTTTATGAAACGAATAACCACCCAGGACACTTTTTAATATGCTGGCTCATCTTTAATACATGTTAATACACTTGGATGGTTAATCCATCCATAACAATAGTTTATAATCCCAACGATGTTTTGTCTTTTACCAAAACTGAAAAGTATTGGAGAGGTGAGTAACAAATGCAAGGACAGGAAATTCTGGCAGCATTGGAGAACGCGGTTATCACTGGTAACAAGGCTGACTCTATTAAATTCGCCAAGGAGGCATTGGAAAACGGAGTTAAGGCCTTGGACGCCATCGATAATGGATTGGTCAAGGGTATGACCATCGTCGGTGACAAGTACGCCAAGCACGAATTCTTCTTACCCCAGGTACTACTGGCCGCGGCGTCATTGTACGGCGGGTTGGACATTTTGCTACCCCATATTCCAACGGACGGAACCGCCAAAAGGGTGGTGGGAGTCATTGGGGTCGTCGAGGGTGACGTGCACGACATCGGTAAAAACATCGTGAAGACCATGTTGACCGCGGCCGGACTAGACATGCACGATTACGGCAAGGATGTGCCCGTCGAGAACTTCGTCAATTCGGTGAAGAAGGATGGGGCTTTCATACTGGCGATGAGCACCTTGATGACGCCGACCATGGACGGTATGAAGTCGGTCGTCGACGGATTGATCGAGAACGGGGACCGCACGACGGTGAAGATCATAATCGGTGGCGCACCAACGTCCCAGCCGTTCGCGGACGACATCGGGGCGGACATGCACGCCATCAATGCCCAGGAAGCGGTCAAGAAAGTAAAGGAGGTGTTGTGAAATGACTGAGAAGATGACTCATATAGAGCGGGTCTTGGCATCCTTGGGCGACCAGCCGGTTGACAGGCTGACGGTATACCCCATCGCATGCGGCGTCTCCCGCCGGACGATCGGGGACGGGACAATGCTGTACAAGGACTGGTGCTCGGACCCCAAGAACTACGCACAGGGGTTAATATCCGGGCAGAAGTACTTCGACCTGGACTTAACCGTCGGCCTGATGGACCTGTCGGTCATAGCCGGGGACTTTGGGTCCCATGTGCGCATGGACGAGCAGAACACACCGTTCGTGGACGATCCAGTGATCAAAGGGCCGGAGGACTATGAGAAACTGCAGGCTCCGGACATAAATAAGGGTAGGTCTGGTGTTATCCTCGAAGGCACCAAGATCTTCGCCGATGCCCTGAAGAATGAGACCATCACATCGGGGTTCCTTGAGGGCCCATTATTGGCACTGACCCAGTCGGCCAGCGCAGAGAAGGTCTTCATGGACATGTACAACAACCGCTCGGCGGTCCACAAGGCCCTGGGGACCTTCACCGAGTATTTAAGGGATATGGTCAAGGGGATGGGACAGTCCAAGCCTGCCGCGTGTATGTGGGACTATCTCTGGGCTTCCTACAGCTGCCTAGGCGACAACGAGTACGATGAGTTCGAGGGGCAGTACAAGTACGCTGGCGGCCTGAACGAGCTGGTCGGCAAGGAGGGCATGGCCTTGGCCATACACAACTGCGCCGACCTGCCCCACCTGGACACCCAGATCAAGGCGATGAAGCCCGCAGCCTATACCATGGCCTACTACCCGCTGATACCCGGCTCGCCGTCGGCCTCCGAGGTCATCGGAAAGGGATACGCGGACAATTGCGTGGTATGCGGTAACATTGACCCCCAGGGCTACGTGCGCTGGAGCCAGGAGAAGATGCAGAAGACCACCATGAACTTGTGCCAAGAGGTCAAGACGGCCTTGTGCGCCCGCGGCCTGAAGTCTAAGTATTGCATCGCTTCCGGATGCGAGGTACCCCCGTCAGTCACTACCCGCCTTGAGAACATCAAGACAATGGTTGACACCGTCAAGCAGTACGGTCAGGTCACCTGCTGAACGATGGCTCCGGCCATCATCTTTATTTTTTCCTTTTTCCAAAATTTTAACAACCTATTCATACTTGAAATCAGATTTCTGGATATACTGGTGAACCGATGAAAATTGCTCAGGTCGCAGGTTTTCTTGGAAGTGGAAAGACCACCTTCCTCATAGAATTGGCCAAGATCCTGGTGGATCGTGGCCATAGGATCGCTATCATCGTCAATGACGTGGGGGAGATAAACGTAGATGCCAAATTCATCGAGATGTACGGACTGAAGGCCAAGGAGATATCCGGCGGATGCATTTGCTGCCAGGTAGCCGGTAACTTCGCCAATACCATCGCCATCCTTTACAACACTTTCAAACCTGACATCGTCATCGTGGAGCCATCTGGTGTTGCGATCCCTTGGGGACTGAAACGTGCCGCGGAATACTCCGAAGAGGAGATGGACGACGTCATCGTCCATGCTCCGGTCATTACCTTGGTCGACTCACTCAGGATCGAGGAGCTCATGCAGTCGGTGCGCCGCCTGGTCGAGACGCAGATACGCGAGGCGGACGTGGTATTCATCAATAAGGTGGACAGCGCCACCAAGGAGAAGATCGACCTATCGGTACAGTTCTCTAAGGCCATCAACCCTAACGCTGAGATCATGTTCGGTTCCGGTCGCAATAACCAGGGGGTAAAGGAAGCGGCCACGTTGATAGAGACCAGGACCTCGCCCCGCTACGACGAGTCGTATGAGAAGGAGATGCTTAAGAGGGACTACGGAGGGGGCGCCTGATGACCGAACTTGATGAAGATGACGACCTTCATTTGGAAATGCATCGTGCGGTGGATGAGCTGGGCAAGTTCTCCCTCCACATGCGGATGGATTTCGGGAAGGGCGCACCGGCCAGCAAGGCCATCTCCTTTATTGAGGAGCTGCTCATCCAGGTGACCGATGCCTGCCTTCACCACGGAGCGGACCTGATCGGGCACGTTAAAGCGTTCATGATGGTAGATGAGGACTCCAATGTAGGATTCTCTATCATAAACCAGAATATGCAGGTGAACATCACCAGGCACCTGAAGGGTGACAACATAGAGAGGGCAGATGTGATCGTGCACATCATTGTCCACGGCATTTGGGACCCGGAGGTCCGCGATCTGACCATGGGCGTCCTAGATGGTCTGACCAAGGCTCGAGAGGTCACCTTTCAGGTTATCAAGGACTATTACGAGACGGAAAAGAGCGTGGAGCACCACGGAGGTTGACCAATGGAAACCTACTATCAATACATGAAGGCGAAGGGCATCTCCCGGAACAGCGTGGACTCCATCCGCAAGTTCAAATGCCCTAACTGTGGGTTCGAATTCTCAATAACCTACGCGCGTACCTTTGCCTGCCGCGGCTGCCCAGAGGTCATGAACTCCTGCCCCAAGGTGCGTTGTGGCAAGTGCGATCATGAGTTCTACATACGGGAAGCGCCGCATGTGAATGGAAAGATGAGGGAACGAGAGATCTCCAATCATATCTCATCGGTGGTCAACAGCTACTATCAGGAACAGGGTTGGAAAAAGAGCCGCTGATCAGCGGATCGCCGCTTCCATGGCCTTGACCACGGCCTTCACTTCCTCTTCCGAGGGCTCCGGGAAATCGAAGGACGTTGTGAACTGGCAGGGCAACAATCCCCGTGCCACGTGATCGTCGATCGTAATGGAACTTCCGATCTCCAACCCGTTCTTCTCCATCATCCGGTCGCAGCAACGGTTGCGGCAGCCGTTGACCGTCACCAGTGAAGACATGTCCACCCCGCCCATCTCCAACATTATTGGACTAAGTCCTACGGTGCATACCGAGAACTGGATGACCTTGCTCATGTTGTCCTTGGCGAACGCCTCGGTCACTTTCTCCAGCAAGTACCCCCTTTCCCCGTTGGCCCCGCATACTACCACCCCTTTTCTCATCCTCGCATCTCCTTCAGCGTCTGGCGGATGCGTTCTTTCGTTTCATCGATGCCTTTACGAGAGACGTTGAAATGCTTGTCGATCATGATCATGGAAGAGGGCAACACTTCAAATCGATTTAACACCAGAAGGCCGCAACCTCCCTCGCAACCGTCCACTAACAATACCTTACGGAATTGAAGGGATCGCATCTCTTCCATAGCCTTCGGCAATTCAGCCAGGGCGGGAGCGACGGTCACCACCCTAATATTTTCTTCCTTGGTCAGCTCCCTCACCGCTGCCCTCAGCACCCTAGCCCCAGGGCTGTACCCGCTGCATATGGCCACATCAATCTGTTCGCTCATGCTCCACCTCGAAGTACATGCGGGGCTTGCCCACTGCTGTTACTTTCATATGGATCTCCAGAAGCAGGCCTTCACCCCATGATTTTCCGATCTGACCCATGATCCGTTCGTTCTCCACTATAACCTCGATCTCGTCGGCCCCGGCCATTACGGACATCTGCCGTACCTTGCTCTCCCCCCAGGACCTGGCATAGTTGGTGGCCTCGGTGATCGTCTCGAACTCCCTCATCTCATCCATGGAGTGCATGGTGCAAGGTGGGTCCTCCATGACTCCCAGTCCAGGCTTGGGCTTGATCAGCACCTCTACCGATTCCATTATACTGCTGGTGATTGCTCCAACGGCGTTCCCCACGTCCGAGTTCACAGGCATGAGCAGCTCGGTATGCAATCTCTGGGCCACGGACGGGAGATAGGCGGCGATGGGCGCCCCGATGCCTATTATCTTCTTGTGCACCCTGATGTCAGCAGAGAAATCGATTCCTGGACGCTGGGTGGTCATCTTTTCGAATAGTACGTTGCAGACATCACAATGGGCCATCTTTCCGCAGTCCTCGTAGACCAGACGGAAGATGATCTCCTTGGCTATCTTTTGGATGGCCGCCTCTTTTACCGTTGCGCAGAACTCCTTGATGCCTACGTCACATAGTTCGGCCCGATAATCAGCGGCCAGGGTCGACGCTTCCGCATCGTATTCCACATACTCCCCGGAGGCGTGCAGGGCGTCTGTGGGGGTAAAGCCGATGCGAGTGATGATGCCCAATTCCTCAAGCTTGCGAACATTAAAACTGTAGGGGTGCACACCGGTGCCTTCGGATAACTCCATCAAGGTCTTCGGTTCATCCTTGATGCTCTCCACCAGGAATTTCTCGTTCTGAGAGAGCTCGTATCCCTTGACCGTGCGAGAGAAGATGAAGAACTCATCGGCCTGCAGTATGTTCTCCATGGCGATGTGAGTGGCCTGGGGGGTCGGCTTGAGCCCCTTGACCTTCTTCAGGCTCTCGAGTATTCGAGGGTATTGAGTGGATGCAATGCATAGCGGCATGACCCGAAGCGCCCCCAGCAGTATGTGGCCGTTGACCACGACTACCCGGCTGTCACCACCGATACCAGATGTGGATATGTCCGCGGCCTTGACACGGGTGCGCCACCCTCCTATTATCGCCCCTTCGGGGTCCAAACGGGGTTTCCCCCCGCGCAGCACGCCAATGTCGGTGGTCGTCCCTCCGATGTCGACCACCACCGCCTCTTCCTCACCGGTCAAATTCTTCGCCCCGATCAGGCTGGCTGCCGGACCGGATAATATGGTCTCCACCGGCCGCTCCTTTCCCTGTTGTTCACCCATCAGCGATCCATCGCCTTTGACGATCATCAAAGGGGCTGATATGGAGTTCTCTTTCAGCACCTTAATGACCGATTGTATGAGGTCGGCCATTATCGGTATCAACTTGGCGTTCAGCACCGCGGTCAGGGTCCTCTCATGGAAGCCCAGCTGAGTAGACAGCTCATGACCACAGACCACCGGGATCCCCCAGTTACTGGATATCATGTTCTTTAAAGCGATCTCGTGCTCCGGATTTCGTACGCTGAAAAAGGTGGAGATCGCGATGGCGTCCACCTGGTTGGCTACCCCTTTCACGAAATCCATGGCTGCGACCAGGTCGATATCACAGTTGGCCTTCCCACGAATGGTGTGTCCTCCCTGAACCTGGACGACGTGCTCTACAGGGATGCTTTGTTTATACTCCTCACCGGCGATTATCAGAGCCACCCGGCAACCCTTGCCCTCCACTACCGAATTCGTTGCCAATGTGGACGATAAGGAGACCAGCCGGATGTCTTTGACCGGTATCGACCCTAGGTTCTTTATCGAGCCGGAAATGCCGATGCTCAGATCGTTCCTGGTGGTCAATGCCTTGGCCTTGGCTATAACTCTGCCATCAGCAAGGTCTATCAATGCTGTGTCAGTGTACGTGCCTCCGGTATCGATTCCCAACCCTAGGTCCATTTGCATCCCCTCCGATAATTAAATACGATATACAATCCCAATTCCTCAATCATTTATAAATCAATCGTTAATATCTACACTATATTCAGATGACTGGCACATATCCATTTCATTCCTTTTCCACCTCTATCCCGACCTGGTATTTGCGGGCTAAATTATTAATATGATGCACAATCGCCGGTACCAGATCTGGCTCCGCGAAAAGGACCGCTTCCCTGCCGTCGATCATCTTATCTAGGCATGCAGTGAGCCCGGGGAGCCGAACGTCGGTGGGCAGGGTCATGGCCAGTAGATGCTTGGCCCTTGAACCGTAGTATCCCACGGCCTTGCCGTTGGAGAGCATTCCGTGAACATCTCGAACCGATGGCACGTGTTCCTGGTCCACTTCACGGATATGGAGGCCGCCCACCTGCCGCCGGTTCATACGGCACATCTTCAGTCTCATTTCCGTCATATCCCTAGGCACAGGTTCCCGTTCCATCAGGCCGGAACGGTGCATCTCCTCGTTCATTCGGTAGACCGACGGGGCTTGGAAGCCCAAAAGCTCCAGCAAGGTTCGGTTGGCGAAAAGCTCTTCCGCTGGTCCGGAGTAGAGGAGACGTCCTTGGTGGACCACCTTGAAATCGTCCGCCCAGGAATAGGCCACCTCCATCTCATGGGTTGACATGATGAGCGTTATCCCTTTCATGTGCAACTCCTCGGTCAATTCCAGTACCTCCTGGACCATATGAGGGTCCAGCCCGGCGGTGGGCTCGTCCATGATGAGGACCTTGGGCCTCATGGCCAAAGCGCCAGCCAGAGCTAGTCGCTTCCTCTGACCGAAGGACAGCTGCTGGGAGGGTCGTTCCCTATTGTGCGTGAGGTCCACCAATGCCAGGGCCTCATCCACTCTAGCCTCGACCTCATCCCGAGGGAGTCCCAGGTTCAGTGGACCAAAGGCTACATCCTCCTCGACGGTGGCGGAAAATATCTGATCGTCCGGATTCTGCAATATCACCGCCACCTCCTTGCGCAGCTGGCTCAGCTCCTTGTTGCGGTATACCAGCGGCGAACCCTGGTACAACATTTGACCGCTCTTGGGTTTGAAAACCCCATTGAAGTGCAGGAACAATGTGGATTTGCCGGCACCGTTGGGTCCCAATATAGCCGTCTTCCTTCCCTCTTCGATCGTCAGGCTGATATCCCGTAGAGCCATCCCCCGCCCGGGGTATTCGAAGCATAGGTTCTGGCATTCCAGAAGGGACCTGGCCAACCTTTCACCCCATAAGAATGCCCGATCGGACACAGATGTCGTTCAATTGCAATAGGAGGAGGAAGCTCATCACACAGATAGCGGCCCATGCGTAACTCATACCTTTCGGCTCCCTGAGCATCCCGATGTTGCTCTGATAGTTGCGGCACTGCATGCCCAAATTGGACCTCTCGGCGGTCTCGATGGAACGAATGAAAATACCAGTCATCATCTTGGCATATGTCTTCACGCTGTTCAGGCGTCCGTGAAAGCCCAACCGGCATTGGGCAGCGAGATGCATTCTACCCGCCTCATCCAGCAGCATAAAGGAGTAGCGATAGACCAGCACCATTAGCTCGGTGAACTCCTTAGGTACTTTTAAACGCACCAGCATATCTGCGAAGTGCGGGATCGGAGTGGATGTGGCGAAAAAGAGCATGACGCTCACGCCGGCCAAGGCCCGCAACGTCACAAGGGATGCGGTACTGATCCCGGTATCCGAAAAGGTGAGAACGAAAACCCCCAGGTCGACGCTCCAGATGGTTAAACCGGGGGTCACCGCAGCGATTACGACCCCACCTAGAACGATCATCCCTAAAGATTCCAGAATGATGATCCCGATGATCTTTGGGAAGCGGAAACGTATGAAGTATCCCAGCAATAGCACCCCCGCCACCAGGACCAGCATCGGAACGATCATGGACTTGGCCAGCAATGAGGACATGAGCAGCGTCAGAACGAAGAGGAACTTACCGGTCGGTGACCATTTTAAGGCCGAAGAACGATAGGCGAGTTCGTCCAGTTCGAACATTTTACTTCTCCTGTGAACGGTCTAGTGCTTTACGGGCCTTGTTGATCCCCAGGAAATAACCGATCACAAGGGCGCCGATGGCTGCCTGCAAAGTGAATAAAAGCGTCGCCAGCTCCCCAGAGGGTTCCCATAGACTGTTGAACCAAGGCTGATAGTCCGGATCCGTATCATTGATGACATCCCCACCACTGTCGTCGGTGCCCGAGAAATCCGAATTGGGATTGAGAAGCACCGCCGACACCAGGATCGCGGCCATGATGACAAAACCCAGAATGTAATAGTGTCTATGATTCATCGGTCACCCTCCTGGGAAACACCCTGTCCGTCAGATCCGGTCTCGCTCTCTGCAGATAATCCACGAAGATGGTGAAGAGTATGCCCTCAACGATCCCCAGGGGGATCTGGGTTACGGCGAAGACCGAAAGAAAACTTACCAGGGACTCGGAGAATGTGCCATAGGCCAAGGCCAGCTGTACAGCGGTGGTCATGTAGGTTATTATACCGGCCAAGAACACGGTGGTGAAAACAGTGATAGGAGTGCGAACCCCAGCCTTGCTCATTGTTTTGAAGGCCATGTAGGCCACGAACGGGCCGGCCACGCCCATGGAGAACACGTTCGCCCCCATGGTAGTGAGCCCCCCGTGCGCCAGAAGCAAAGCCTGGAAGATCAGTACGATGAAGGACATGACAGCGGTCACACCAACGCCAAAGAACATAGTGGAAAACCCAGTGCCAGTAGGATGAGAGGATGAGCCAGTTACCGAAGGCAGCTTGAAGGATGAGAGCACGAATATGAAGGCTCCGGACAGAGCTAACAACGTCTTCTGCGCTGGGTCCTCCCTGATGAGACGGCGGATCGTATAGAAACCGTAGACCAGGAAAGGAGCGGAGAGCATGGTCCAAAGGAGACACCACCATGGGTCCAGGTAACCTTCCATTATGTGCATTTATCGGCACACTCCTGGCATACGCCCTTGAGACGCAGTTCATATCCGTCCAATGTCAGCCCGGTATCCTTGGCAATTTGGGTCAAGGATAGGTCGAACGGTACGCTTTGTAAACGGCCACAGACCCGGCATTCCAGATGGGTGTTGGAATAGGGATGAGCAAAGAAGCATTGCATCGATCCGACATTGGTCTCGGATATCAATCCGATGGCCACCAATCGGTTGAGGTTTCGATATACCGTGCCCAGGCTGATACGGGGAAGTATCTCTCGGGCCAGTTCATAGACCTGGTCCGCCATGAGCGGTCCCTTGCTATCATAAACGATGTCCACGGTGACCTTCATCTGCCTTGTCCATCTGGTCGGATATGAATTCATAATAGTAATCATTACTACTAAATTGGATTATTAAATGATTCGCTCTAACACGGAAAAGATATCAGCGTGATGCGCGTTAATTGGTCAAGCCCGTCCCGATGCGCCCTTTGGTCGGAACATTTGGGAAAGGCTTAAGTAAAGAATGAGGGAGCATCTTGGAGTTCGATGAATACGTGATCGACCTGAACGCAAAGTGTACCTGCGGGTGCATGGAGGGCGATCGGTTCCATAACATCTATCGGTTCCCAAATAACTATGGGGCCTCTGTAGTGTCCAGTCCCAAGAACGATCCGAAGAGGAAGGGGGGCTATCGCATCATGTTAATTCGATTCGACTCTCCCGCTCCCGAGCACATGTGGACATTGGACGATGATAATCCCATATCCGATTCCATCCTCGATTGCGACGATTGGGAGACTGCGTTGGCATATCTCCGGCGCCTGTTCGCCCTTCCCACACATTTGAATGACGGATGATACCATGACCGAGAACGATTCAGCCAAGAAGGGGCGTTTGGCCATTATTGCCTGCGAGATCCTGAAACCTGAACTTGAGAAGCTCACAGAGGGTTGGGACGAGGTGGTCCACAGAGAATATCTAGAGTTCGCCCTGCATATCAACGCCGACGATCTGAGGGTCAAGGTCCAGGACAAGGTCAACGCCTTGCATGGTCAGGTCGACGCCGTGTTCTTAGGATATGCGGTCTGTCAATCACTGTCCGGCATAACTGGTCTTTTGAAAGTGCCGACGGTCATGTTGGAGGGAGATGATTGTATCGCCGCCATCCTGGGGCCAGTAGAGTACGAGCACCAGAAGCGTTTGTGCGGAGGCACCTGGTTCAATACGCCTGGATGGGCCTTGAGAGGGGTAGAGGGAGCGATCAAGGAGCTACACCTGGATATGCTCATAGACCAAGGATACGAGCCGAAGTACTTTCTAGACATGCTCTTCGAGAACTACGAGAGGTGCATATACGTCGATACGGATGTGGGCGATGCGGAGCATTACGAAGCATTATCCCGCCAGTTCGCCGAGGACCTGGGGCTGAGGCACGAGAACCGGCCCTGCGGCACGGCCAACCTGGAAAGGTTCCTGGCTAGGACACTGCAGCTGGCAAGAAGTAATGGTCCAGCGGCGAAACTTCAATAATCCTTTTGAACCAGTATGCCGTTCCAGCTGGCTGAAAGAAGATGAACGACGATTTCAAGGTCACACCCTGGGAGGTCACGGGGGAGATCGACTACGATCAGCTCATCACCCGTTTCGGGACCAAGAAGATCGACCGCGAAATGCTGGACCGTTTGTCTGGCTACGGCGAACTGCACCCCATGTTGCGCCGCAGCGTGGTCTATTCACAAAGGGACCTGGGATGGTTGCTGGACCTGTACGACAAGGGGCAGAAGTTCTTCCTTTACACCGGTCGCGGTCCTTCCGGGGGCACTCACCTTGGCCACCTAATGCCCTGGATATTCACCAAGTATCTGCAAGACCTCTTCCATGTCAATTTGTACTTCCAGATGACCGACGATGAGAAATACCTGTTCAACGAGAACCTGAGCTTGGATGATACGCGCCGGGCGGCCTATGATAACGCCTTGGACTTCATCGCTCTTGGCTTCGACCCAGAAAAGACCAAGATCGTCATCGACACCGAGCAGATCAAGCTGTTATACCCGTTGGCTTTGAAGGTGGCAAAACGTGTTACATTCTCCACCGCCAAGGCGGTATTCGGCTTCGACAACAGCAACAACATCGGCAGCATATTCTATACCAGCATGCAGGCGGCGCCATGCTTCATCGAGGATGCTCTGTACGGAAAGAACACCCCCTGCCTTATTCCCTGTGGCATAGACCAAGATGCTCATTTCAGAGTGGCCAGGGACGTAGCTCCACTGCTGGGATATCATAAGCCGGCCCTAATTCACAATAAGATGTTCCCGGGCCTCACTGGCAATGACAAGATGTCCTCCTCACAGCCACTGACCACCATATTCACCACGGACAAGCCCAGGGAAGTAAAGAAGAAGATCGGCAACGCCTTCACCGGGGGACAGGCCTCGGTGGATGAGCAACGCAAACTAGGTGGCCGACCGGAGGTCTGTTCGGTCTTCAAGTACCAGTACTTCCTCTTTGAAAAGGACGATAGAGCTTTGGACGATCTGTCAGAAAGATGCCGTAAGGGAGAGATACTTTGCGGAGAGTGCAAGCAACTGCTGACCCAGCGGATCAACGAGTTCCTGGAGGAACATCAGAGGAAGAGGGAGGAGGCCAAGGAGCGCCTCCACGAGTTCATGCTCCCCCCTACCTGTTGACGCCGATAGGGAAGGTAGTTTCAGTGGAGGACGATATCTCAGTGATAGAGGTCCTGCCGGAGTATGTCGAAGGGCTGTACCGCATAGAACTGCTGAAGGAACTGGACGTGCTCTTCGTCTTTGATCACAGCCAGGGGTTCGATCTGCACGTGCATCCTCGCGGGGATGCAAACATTCCACTGACCGGGGTCTTCGGTACCCGCAGTCCGCGCCGCCCAAACCGTATAGGCCTCACGCGAGTACGATTACTGGAGCGTAAGGGGGATCGCCTTAAGGTCAAAGGGCTGGACGCTTTCCTGGACACACCCGTCCTGGACATCAAGGGAGTGATGAGCAAGGGATTTTCCTGGGACCCCGCTGAATGCCGGAAAACCGTCAAGCGACCGGTCGTGCGCCGAGTACATAAATGACTTATATCGAGGACAAAATCTCCCAGAACATGAAGGCCACCGATGTGTTGGAAGGTCTCAGCTATTCCGAGAAGAACGTGCTGGTGACCCTGCAGAGACTTAATGGCAGGGCATCACCGGACAAGGTCTTCGATGAGGGGGGATTCCAGCAGCTGGTGGAGGTCATGAACGCCGCCTCCTGGTTGCAATCAAAAGGCGCCCTGGAGATCGAGGAGAGCGCCCGCAAGACCTATTGCCTGAAGGACCGCTCCTTGGTGGAGAAGGGCGTGCCTGAAAGGAGGGCATTGATCGCCATATCTCAAAAAACAGGGAGCATGGGAGTAAAGGAGCTCGAATCCGTCATGGGGAAGGATGAATCTTCCATGGCCATCGGCTGGCTTATGAAGAAAAAGCTCGCCCATTTGGATAAATCGGGTCCAGAGCCGATATTGCACCTTACCCAAGAGGGGGAGAGATTTCAGGACAAAGAGATGTTGGACGAATCGCTGCTTCAGCAGTTGGGCGTCAGGGATCTCGATGAAGGAGAGGTGGACCCGAAGGCGCTGGACCTCCTCAAGGCGCGCAAGGGTGTACTACAGGAGAAGCTGTTAGTGTCCCGGACTCTGCGTCTAAGCAAGCTCGGTACCGAGATATTGTCATTAGGAGTGCAGCTGACCGAGGAAGTTGCCCAGCTCACCCCTGAGCTGCTTCAGACCGGAAAATGGAAGGATGTGGATTTCCGCCGCTATGATATCAGGACGTTCGCCCCTAGTCAATACCCGGCCAAGAAGCATCCCCTTACCAGAGTGGCCGATGAGGTGCGCCGTATCTTCATTCAGATGGGGTTCACCGAGATCGATGACGAGTACGTTCAGCCGGCGTTCTGGAACATGGATGCGTTATTCACTCCCCAGGACCACCCGGCCCGCGACCTGCAGGACACCTTCTACCTGAAGAACCCCTGCCGACTCCCTTTGGAGGACGAGGAGGTGGTGCGGAAGGTCAAGGCAGTGCACGAGGATGGCGGCGACACCGGATCAATGGGATGGCGTTACGCCTGGTCCAGGGAGGAGGCCGAAAGGGCCCTGCTCAGAACGCACACCACCGTCAACACGATCCGCTACCTTTCCAAGAACCCCGACCCCCCGTTGAAGGTCTTCTCCATCTCTCGCATATTCCGTAATGAGAGCATTGATATGACCCATCTGCCGGAGTTCGTGCAGATCGAAGGCATCATCATGGAAGAAGGTGCCAGCTTCGATATGCTGGTCAGCATGCTCAAGGAATTCTACCACCGCATGGGCTTCGACAAGGTAAGAGTGCGGCCAGGACCGTTTCCATATACCGAGCCATCATTGGAGGTGGACATTTACTTCAACGGCTCCTGGATGGAACTAGGAGGCGCGGGCGTTTTCAGACCGGAGGTCACCGGTCCCCTGGGGATCAAACACCCAGTGCTGGCCTGGGGTTTGGGATTCGAAAGGCTAGCTATGTTGAAATGGAACCTCAAGGACATCCGAGAGCTGTACGTAACCGATCTGGACCTCCTCAGACAGAACCCGATCTTTTAACGGAGGCCTTTTTAGCGTACTCCCGGGCCTTTTCCCTCATTTCCAAAGCGTCATAGCAGGCGGCCATGGCTTTGTAGATGCCCCGCTTGTCGCCGGACCTTGCTAGACCCAGTGCCTTGCTGTAGTTGGCCAATGCTTCCTCCTTGCGATCAAGGAAAACCAGTGCCTCACCCTTGCGGGTGTATACCTCCTCCAGCAGGTCGGGATCGTTGATCCCTCCTCTCCGGTTCACCGATTCCAGCAGACGCAAGGCCTCACCATTCTGCCCTAGTTTCCCCAAGCAGATAGCGATATCGCAGTCCACCAATGGTGACGATCTTTGTTCTCCGGCCTGCCTCAGGTTCTCCAATGCCTCCTGCGCCTTTCCTTCGGCCAAAAGCAATCTACCTTTTAACACCAAGGCGTTTTGGATCTCCTCTGGATCGCCGGTCAGGAACATTTCCTCGGCCATCTTCAGGCCGTAGGTCAGGTCCTGGTTCCTTCTGGCCGATTCGCCCCTTGTGCGGCGTACCTCACGAGCGTACCGGGGTAGGATATCGTCCATCCTTTTCAGCGATTCTAGCATCTCCGGTCCCGCAGACCGGGCCATTTGCCATCCTCGGTTTGCCAGGAGCATTTGCGCCTCCATGCACCGGCTCGCCTCCAGAAGGTGGTGCAATCGTTCTATGAAATCTCCCTCTGACAACCAATAATCGGCAGCAAAACTGTGTGCCTCCCGTAATGACGTCTTATCCAACAAAGCTGGTATGGAACTTCGCAGTGACGCTGGGATGTCCACCATACCCTCCTTATTCTCGGGCAGCAGGCTTACATTGGCCGCCGGTAAAGCCGAGCGTTTGAATGGTTTGCGAAAGACCACCGACTTAGCCATTAATGCTTTCAGTTCAGGATTGAGCTGGGTCCAAAGTTCCTCCCCCTTGCATTTCTTGAGATCCAGCAAGGGCATGATCTCGATGCCCTGGCGAGTGGCGAAATCCTTGAGGTTCCTAGCCCTATCCTCACCTGATTGGGTGAGGAAGTACACCTTGCGCTTGACCGCTCCGGCCTTAATGTGGGATATTCTCTCCGCCACGGTTCCCGCCCCTTTCAGCTTCTTCAGCTCTATAGCAGCGTGCGCCCTGGATATCCTTAAGGCCTCACCGATGCCATCCTGACTCACCTCGAACGGTACATCGAAATCGTTCTGATTCTTTGAATATTGAGCCAGATGGAGCACTATCCTTTCCCCGACCGTGATTGGCGTCGCCATTTCAATCCAATCGTTCAATGATCGGTCGCCTTATACCCCATGCGGTTACATGTAGCATGATTGATAATCAGAAAAAAATGCTGAGCGCCCTGAAATGATGGGGAGAACTTCCATAACGGTAATATGCTCTGAGGGAATTGGCCGGTCATGCGACTCCTAGTGTGCTCAACGCCAGATGTTGCCAGCGTTAATCTGCGCGACCGTTTGCTGGAGATCGCTGATTGGAAGGAAGAGGGTCAGTTCCAGGGACGGCCCTGTTATCTGCTGAAGGATCTGTATCTAGTGACAAGCGATACCTTGCACCTTGATCTGGATCACGTCGATCGGCTGGTGAATGAAGCGACCGGGGTGATCGTGAACGAGGTGGTCTTCCTATCAAAGCATCGCGCCGCTTCGGGAATGCCTACCTTGACCATGCACCCCATAGGCAACTTCGGAAAGGCGGACCATGGGGGGAGGGAGAGGACCCTGGTGCCGTCGTCCCCGGCGTTCCTCAGCGGAATTCTCCGAGAACTGGCCATCAGGGGGAAAGAACTTCCCTTCCAGATATCCTATGAGGTCACCCACCACGGACCATACTTGGAGGTTCCTACGACCTATGTCGAGATAGGCAGCGATGAGAGCAAGTGGGGGCATCTGGGCGCCGCTAAGGCTCTGGCGGAGGCTATTTTGAACTGGCGGGCGATCGATGGCCCTGTCGTCATCGGGGTCGGCGGAGGGCATTACGCCCCCAGGTTCACCGAGGTCACCCTGGCGAAGAAGTTGAACTTTGGGCACATGGTGGCAAAGCACGTCCTGGAAGCAGGGGGTGACGAACACATCTTATCCTCGATCACCTTGGCAATGAAGGCTAGCGGAACTGACATCGCCTATGTGCACAAGAAATCGTTCTCCCGACCGGAGGCCCGTCGCATCAAGGACCTGATCGAGGGAGCGGGCTTCAGGGTGCTGGAGAGCGAGAACCTGGAAGACCTTCAGAGTTGATCCCACTCGTTCCTGTCCTCGGAAATTAGGGCATAACCGCACGATGGGCAAGCCTTCCATCCGGGCTGCATCTCCTCCTGGCAGGATGGACATCGAGGTAGCTTGACGGATGTCTCTGGTGGTTTCCATTCCTTTTGACCAATGGGGCGCATGCTGCGTTGGGTCAACCCCTGGAATCCTGATGCTGGCTTTGCCCCTTTTTGGGATATTGTCGTGTTCATCAAAGAACCGGACATGACCAATATAGCCCCGATGACGTTCAGGAAAGCCCCGATACCGTATTTTACATCCTGTCCTTGGTATTCCTTCTGCAATAGCAATATCACAAGGATTATCAACATGGATACGCCGATTGCCACCACCACTTGCATCAAGGGGGCCTTCCTCCTCCCTTTGGATGGTCGGTAGACGTGAATTAATGAGATCGCTGAAAAAACCATCAGCAGTGCTCCCAGTATCGGGACGCACAGCGCGGTGATGTATAGGATATCGATGTCCAGTAATCCCAGCGTGTACACGAAGCTGCCCTGCATATCGATCCATGGAAGCAAGGAGGACAAGGAGATCAATAGACCGCCTAGGATGGTGAAGGCGCCTCCGGTCAATAGGGCGTCATGCTGCACCTGGGTAAGCTTTGAAGATGACTTCGACTGGACCTTCTTAGGGGAGGGAGCTGCCGCCTTGACCAACTCTTTTTTAGAAGCCGGCTGCTTCTTTTTTTTGGCCTGCTGTTTCTTCTTGTCAGGCTTCCTCTTTCCAAAGATGCTAATCTGAAACCACCGTCCCTTTGATGGGCTTTCCCTCAATGGCCGATCGCATCTCTTCCATATCGCGGCCATTGACAATATAGATATCAATATGATTGTCCCGGGCGATCTGCGCGCCCAGCTTGTCAAAGACGTTGGATGGGCCGGCACCGTGCAGCCCCATATTGACCAGTTCGTACAGATGCTGATGGGTTATCGACGAAAGGCGTTCAGCCTTAGGGTCCTTCTTAGGATCGGCGGTGTATGCGGCGTCGACCGAGGTTCCATTAATGATCCGTACCGCTCCCACCTCCTTTGCTAGCATTGATGAGACAGCGTCTGTGGTGTGTCCGGGAACGGTACCTCCCATGACCACGACCTTTCCTTTGCATTCCAGACGTTGGGCTTCGATGATGTCTTCAGGGATCTTGATCGCCGAAATCTCCCCCAAAGTATAGGACACCAACTTAGCGTTCAAACGCGTGGCCATGATGCCCATATCATCCAGTTGATCCTCGGAAAGATCAAGGGAGCGCCCTAGGCGGATGTAGTATCGAGCGACCTTGCCACCTCCGCAGACCAGGTAAATTTGATAGTTATCGCATAGCTCGCTCACCATCTTCGCTAAGCGCTTCAAAAAGACGTCGTCCTTGTCATCTGGCACGATCACGGAGCCGCCGAGGGAGACCACTACCTTGTCCATTAGTATACCAACAGATATAAGTCAGGAATCGTTTTCACCTAAAAAAAGGATAGGTTTCAGATAATGGTTGGAATAACAGGCGATATCCTCTCGGATCGGCAGAAATACGATTTCAAGAGGGCTCTGGAAGAGATCATGGACCTGAAAGGACGGGGCACAGAGCTCATCTCAGTTTACGTGCCGTCCGGCAAGCAGATCTCCGACGTTGCAGCATATCTCCGAGAGGAGTTCTCCCAATCATCCAACATCAAGTCGGCGAGCACGCGCAAGAACGTGCAGGGAGCCATCCAATCCATATTGGCCAGACTGAAATACTTTAAGCATCCCCCGGCCAACGGCATTATTTTCTTCGTGGGAGAGATCTCCGCCTCAGGTGATCAAACAAGGATGGTCCAGTACGTGCTGGAACCACCAGAACCGATCACCACCTTCCTCTACCGATGCGATTCCGACTTCCATCTGGAACCACTGAAGGACATGCTTCTGGAAAAGAAGGTGTACGGTCTTGTGGTGATAGACCGTGGCGAGGCCACTGTGGGCTTGCTAAGGGGGAGGACCATCACCGTCATCCGCAACCTACCCTCCTTGGTGCCCAGCAAGCATCGGATGGGAGGTCAGTCGGCCCAACGTTTCGAAAGGCTCATCGAGATCGCGGCCAATGAGTATTACAAGAAGGTCGCCGACATCGTGGCCGACTCCATGCTGAACCTTGAGGGACTGGAGGGGATCCTGGTCGGAGGACCTGGCCCCAGTAAGGAGTTCTTCGTCAAGGAAGGGTATCTGCACCATGAGCTCGCTAAAAAAGTGATCGATTCGTTCGACATCGGCTACACCGACGAATACGGCTTGAAAGAGCTGGTGGACAAGGCCAAGGACAAGCTTTACGACCTTGACCTCATGAGGGAGAAGCGCTTCTTCCAAAAGTTTCTGGAAGAAGTGCGCAAGACCGATGATAGCCTGGCAGTCTATGGCGAGGACCATGTGCGCAACGCCATAATGATCGGGGCGGTGGACACACTGCTATTGTCCGAGGGACTGAGAAAGAGGCGTATCACCATCGAATGCCCCGCCTGCGGTACTGTGGAAAAGACCTTCGACAATCATCCGGAAGGTAGCAGCATGCCCTGTCCCAAGTGCAATGGCATAGGCAATGTGGTCAAGGATATCGATCTGGTCGATGACATGTTCGACCAGGCAGGTCTTATGGGCACCAAGGTGGAATTGATCTCCCACGAATCCGAAGAGGGGGATATGCTCTTGAAGGCCTTCGGTGGCATCGTCGGACTCCTGAGATTTAGCATAGGTGCTTAAATGGACGCTCTGGGTCATTTCGAATCGAGTATCAAGGAACGTTTGTCTAAAGAACTGACATCGTTAGGGTTCACCGGGGATTTCACGTTGGAACGACCGGACCATGAGATGGCCGATCTCGCCCTACCGTGCTTCCAGTTCGCCAAGTCTTTGCGCAAGGCGCCCCAGGTCATTGCAAAGGAGCTCTGCGCATCATTATCGCCAGACGAACACATCGGCAAGGTGTGGGAGGACCGAGGATATCTGAACTTCCGGGTGAACGAGTCATTGCTGGGCCCTTTGGTGATCCATGAAGCTTTGGACCACCGAGAGAATTTCGGACGGGGAGTCCCTCGTCCTGGACGGATATTGCTGGAGCACACTTCGGTAAATCCAACTGGCCCCATTCACGTCGGCAGGGCGCGCAATCCCCTGATCGGAGACACCCTGGCGAGATGCCTCCGCATGTGCGGACATCAGGTCATCACCGAGTATTACGTGAACGATGTGGGGAAGCAGGTGGTGTTGCTGACATGGGCCTTGGCGCATCTCACAGAGAAGGATGTGCCCCCAGCTGACCGGGAGAAGACGGACTACAAGTTGGTGGGATATTACCAGGTCGCAAACAAGCTCATGGAATCGTCGACCGAGGTGGCGGCGGAGATATCGCAGATGACCCAGCGCTTTGAGGCTGGTGACCCAGATACCATCATGAACGTGCGGCGAACCGTGGACATGATGCTTGACGGCATCCGGGAGAGCCTGAGCAGCATCAACGTCACTCTGGACCATTACACTTTTGAATCGCAGTACATCCTAGATGGCAGCGCCCGGGATGTGGTGGAGAGATTGAAGGCCTCGGATTACGCCATGGTCGAGGATGGTGCCGACTACCTAAACCTGGAGGAGTTCGGGGTGCATGGACGTGATACCCGCTTCTTCTTCACCCGCAAGGATGGAACAACACTGTACACCACCAGGGACCTGGCATACCATTTGGACAAGTTCCGCCGAGCGGAGCAACTGCTGAACATACTTGGTGAGGATCAAAAACTGGGCCAGAAACAGCTTGCCTCAGCATTGCAGATACTTGGCTCGGAGCGAATACCGGAATGCATATACTATTCCTTCGTCTCCCTTCCAGAGGGGCGAATGTCCACCAGGAAAGGCCTGGTGGTCTACCTGGATGACCTACTGGACGAGGCGGTGGAGCGCGCCTATAACGAAGTGTGCACCAGGCGCCCGGACCTGGACGACGATAAGAAGAGGCAGATCGCCAAGGACATCGGTGTGAGCGCGGTCCGCTACAACATGATCCGAGTTCAGGCAGAGAAGCAGCTCATATTCAAATGGGAGGAGGCGTTGAACTTTGAGGGCAACAGTGCCCCCTTCGTGCAGTACGCCCATGCCCGTTGCTGCAGCATTCTAAGGAAGATAGGAGAATATAATAAACAGGCCGACCTTTCGGTACTATCGGACCCATTCGAGCGTAGGCTCATATGGACACTGGCACAGTTCCCGGAAGTGGTCATGCAGGCGGGGGAGAAGCGACGCATCAATATGCTCCCGATCTATGGTCACGAGCTAGCCTCGGCCCTTAACCAGTTCTATGGGGCGGTGCAGGTGTTGAGGTCTGAGCATCAGGATGCCCGGCTCTGCTTGGTGGAGGCGACGCGCTGGGCTTTGCATAATGCCCTGATCACTATGGGAATAGCTGCTCCGGAGGAGATGTAATGGTAGAGATAAGGAAGATCAAGGAAGAGGACAGGTCGCACGTGAGGACCTTAGAACTGTTCTGTATCAGGGATTACATGGAGAGCTCCTTACAGAAGAGTTGGGATGATCTACCATCAGAACTGATGGAACAACTGGGGGCCTCGGCCAAGGATTCTTTCGAGTTCTACAGGGAAAGCGGCATGAGCTACGTGGCCATGGAGAAGGGGCAAGTGATCGGATTCCTCTTCTCACAGATGATCCAATACGTCAACAACATCGAGAAGGTGCTTTGGATCGAGAACGTGGGCGTACACCCGGACCACCGGCGCAAGGGGGTCGGGCTGAAACTGCTGAGGAAAGCGGCGTTAGACTCCAAAAAGAAAGGCGCGAAGGCCGTTCAGAGCGTCATTATGCCTGACAGCAAGAACGCCGTGATGCTGCACAAGAAGGTGGGTTTTTTCATGGACGGCAGGAAGTTCGCCTTCCTGGACCTGGAAAACTTTCAGTAGTTAGAACTGGAGGATGAACTCCTCCCTTCCATATTTTTCTTCGATCAGCTCCTTGACCCGTCCGTTCTCCCGCTCGTTGACCGGGATCGTGACGGCCCTTTGATCGATAGCGGCTGCAAAGGCCTGCATAATAACGTGCTTGACCTCGCCCATTTCCACCGATCGTCCCATCTCCTCGCGCAGACAGGTCATCTCGTAGCGGGTCCTTGACCTCTTATCCCCGTGGGGACGAAGGACCTTGACCATGAGGTCCAGATCCGTATCCACCAGCATCGTGCCGTGTATCAGGAGCATGCCGTGCTTCCGGGTCTGGGCGCTGCCTGATATCTTCTTTCCTTGGACCAGGACGTCATTGGGTGGTTTGTGCTCCGCCTCCACGCCTAAACTTTTCAAGGCGGATACCAGAACGGAGCAGGCGAGGGCATAGGCCTGGTCCGGGCGGGGAAGCGAACCCTGATCTATCGTTAGGGAGAAAATCAACTGTCCCCGATCGGTAAATATGGTGCTCCCCCCGGACATTCGTCTGACCAGGAAGATGTTCTCCTGCAACAGTGCGTCCATGTCCACTGTCTCTGACACCCTTTCGAAGTAGCCCAAGGAGACCGTCGGTCGGTCCCTTATATAAAAGTGCAGTGTGGGAGGCATGAGCCCCTTGGCACACGATTCCATTATGGCTTCCTCCAATGCGACGGAATAAAGTGGATGACAGATGCCGGAGTCGATTAGCCTAAGCATTGAATAAAAAAAAGAAAGAGGATGGTTAAAGGGTTTGCGGCTTATTTCTTCTTGGCCGGCGGGGTCGTAGGCTTCTTACCGGGCATCATGGGCAGCTTCTTCCGGAAGAAGAAGAGCACGATGACCACGATGATCACGGCGAATATCCCACCATACAACAACCACGCCTTCCATCCGGCCTCGTTGACCGTCAGGGAGACGGTGGCTGAGTTGTCGCTCATCTTGGAGGCGACCTCGTTGTTGGCAGTGACGTTCATCTGCAGGGTGTAGTCACCTTTTGACCCGAGGCTGACCTGCATGCGGATGACACCGCTTTCGCCTGGCTCGAGATAGGTGACCTCAGTGTCATTCACCAGAAGCACACCGATATCACTGAGCCCGGTCCTGCTGCCGTCCAGGTTGATCTTCCACAGCTGGGCGAACAATCCCTCGGCCCTGGCGGTACCAACGTTGGTGACGTTGATGTATATGTAGCCAGCCTCACCCTCGGTGAAGGTCGTGGGATCGAATATCACAGTGCCTACCCGGAGGTCCGGGCGGGCTGAGGACCCGATCATCAGGTTGAAGGTCGTGTTGGCCGTGTTCCCGGCGTTGTCGATCAGCGTCAACTTGACCGCGAAGGTCTTGATGCTGCTGAAGGAGTGGCTCGGGGTTGACAGGTTGCTACTGGTTCCGTCGCCGAAGTCCCACAAGTAGCTGGCTATGCCACTGTAGTCGTAAGAGGCCGAGGAATCGAAGACCAGGGTCTGGTTCTCCTTGGCGCTGGTGACCACGGTGTCGTTCAGCTTCACGGAGAACTTGACGGTGGGCGCTACAGAGTCGTTCACGGTGACGGTGACCATCTTGCTAGAGGTGTGGTTGGCCACGTCGGTCACGTTCAGATACATGCTGTAGGTCCCAGGCTGGGACCAGATGTGACTGACGGTCTGGTTCTCGCCCATCAAGACGGTGGTGCTGTTGCCGTCGCCGAACACCCACTTGTAGCTGGCTATGAGGCCGGCCTCGGTGGAGGCGTTCAAACGATCGTAGGAATCCACACTGGTGAGCTTAACGGCCGTATTCTGGTCCACGGTCAGAGCGTTGCCGACCGCAGTACCGTTCTCGGTCGTCATGACCACGGGTGCGACGCCATCGACCTTGACTTCGAACTCCATATAGGCGTTCAGGCCGGACTTATCGGTCACGGTCAGGTTAACAGCGTACTGCTCAGCGGCTGTGTAGACATGCACGGCGGTGACGGTTGTCACTGTGGTGCTATTGCCGTCGCCAAAGTTCCAAGTGTAGCTCAACGGGTTGCCGTTGGGGTCGCTGGACCCACTTGCGCTGAAGGTGACGTTGACGTTCGCGGCCACGACGTAGTGTAGCAGTGCGGACCCGTTCATCACCTTATAGGCGTCTACGCCGGTGACTATAGCGGCATTGGCCGTCGGGGCCAGGGACTTCTGGACCGTCAAAGTGGCGTAGCCGGGAATAGAGGCTGCCACAACGGTGACCTCGGTATATCCAGAGACACTGATGCTGGTCGGGCTGGTGACGTTCTTCACCATCTCATACTTGTCAGTCCCGCTGGGGAAGGCCAGATTGTAGCTGTATCCCATAGAGGCAGTGCTCGCGGCGGTGAAGACCTTGGCCTCGTAGCTGCTCAGAGCATTGGTAATGCCGGTCGTAACGTAATTGGCCATCATCTCCATTTGGAAGCCGGTGGTACTGTTGATCGGGCCAGATAGATCGGTGGTGTTAATGACGACCGCGTCCTCGGAAACGAATACCTTGGCGGACACTGTCATCATGCCCTCAGTGGTAACATCCACAGGGCCATAGGAGGTCATCTCGACCTCGAACGCTGCTAGTTCAGTGGCATTTACCATGCCGTCACCGTCACCGAGGGCCAGGTCGATCTGCATCCTTGCGGAGGGCAGATAGGCGTAGTCCAGACCGGGTATGGTGTAGTCATAGTCAACGTTCATGGTCTTGGTCATTACCGCTGAGTTCCAGTCATCGGCGTCGAAGGCGAAGGCGTTCTCCACGCTCTGCAGATTCTGCGCGTTGAGGACGACCGATACCATGCTGTTGCCGCTGATGGTGACATCAGTTATTTTCGTCAGGGCTCCGCTGGCGTCGACCATTAGGGTGAAGTCCCCTGGGTAGGCGTCAAAGCGGAAGTAGTTGGAGGTGACTGTGGCCGAGATGACCTTCATGTCCGGAGCGGATAGAGGGTCGTTCTTGTCCACCAAATAAGCACTCACACCGGTGGCTGGAGAACCGGCCACGGTGACGGTCCCGCTGTAGGACACTGATGCGTCCAGGGTCACGTTCTGCACCATGTTA
>SPCU01000097.1 GCA_004525545.1 Methanomassiliicoccus sp.
CGAATTAAATCATATCAACGGTAGGTGATGACAATGGCAGAGACAAAGAAGTTCGCGATGGTGGTGTCCGAAGGCACCTTCGACAAGGCCATGATGTCCATGATGATGGGCAATACTGCGGCCAGCATGGGGTTGGATACTCACATCTTCTTCACCTTCTTCGGCCTGAAACTATTGAAGAAGGGATCCAATCCAAAAATGCCGGGTATGTTCCGTTTCTTCACCGGGATGATGATCAAGAAGATGAAGGGCATGGGGATAGAGGCCTTCCAAGCACAGCTAGCTATGGCCAAGGACCTGGGCATACACCTGTACGCCTGCAACACCTCCATGGAGCTGATGGGCATTAAGAAGGAAGACCTGATCGACGGTGTCACCATATTAGGTGCCGCAGCCTTCCTGGACATCGGAGCTGACTCGGACATGCAGCTGTTCCTCGGCTGAAGGTGATGACTTGAGGTCCAAACTGTTCATAATGCTGAAATCGCCCCACGAGTTCACCGGTTACGACCTTGTGAGATCGATGGGCGAGGGCGCCCCCAGCGCCGCCTTGCTTTTCGAGGACGCGGTGCTGTTCGCCGCCAATGCCAAGAAAGGGAAGGAGATAGGTTCGGTCGTCAAGGATGTCTATGTCATAAAGGACGACTGGGAAGCAAGGGGTCTACCTCTGGCAATGCCTGGGTTCAAGATCGTCGACTACTCCGAAGCGGTCGACCTCATCATGGAGAGGTTCGAACAGACCATAACGGTGTGAGGTGAGGAAATGAAGACAATGACGATCCAAGTAAGGACCGGCACCATGATGAACATGGACACGAACGTCGCGGTCAAATTGGCACGGGCTGCTTTGGACAAAGGGTACGGGGTGCGCATCTTCGGCTATGGAGAGGGCGTGACGCTCATCAAGAACGGCCAGGACCCCAAGCGCTTCCCCAATGTGGGCAACGAGACCATAGAGCTGTTGGGGAAGGGGCTGGAGGTGGTGGTCTGCGAGACCTGCTGCAAGGCTCGTGGCATCGTTCGTGGAGAAGAGATCGAGGGCACCAAGATCGGAAGTCTCACCAACGACCTGTCAAGGTTCGTAACGGAGAGCGATCGCATGGTGACCATAGCGAGGTGATGAGATGGCAGAGAGCATGTTGATATTGGTCACCAAACCTCCGTATGGGTTCGAGGAGGCCTTCGCTGGTCTGCGGGCAGGATTGGGAATGCTGGTCTCGGGACTGGTCCCGGTATCCGACGCACTGCTGGTCGGGGAAGGCACGCTGAACGCCGTGAAGGCTCAGAGGCCGGAGGCGGTGAAGATGCCCTCCAACGCGGAAGCTATATCCGACCTTCTGGACTTCGAGGCCAAGATATACGTGGTTCGCGAGGACCTGCTGAAAGTGGTCGGCGACGTACCTTTGATAGATGGTGTTGAGGTCATAGATTGGGAAAGGGCCCGTCAGGTGATCGCCGAGCACGATTTGGTGACGACCTTCTGAAACCCCTTTCACCATCCTTTTTAATAGATAGAGTAATCACCGTTTTATGTTGGAACTGCTGGCCCGGTCCGGAACTGCCCGCCGCTGCCTATGGTCTTTAGAGGACAGCTCGGTCGAGACCCCTGGGGTCTTCATGGTAGGTGGAGATCAAGGGCTGAGCGTCCGCATGGGCGAGGAAGGTCCAGAACTGAAAATGGGCGGCCACGAGGTCCTAAAGATATGGAGCGATGGTCTGGTCCCATCGCTGAGGGCCAGGAACGTCCTTAATGAAAGCTGCCTGTCACCGGAGCCGGAGGCGACCGAGGTCGCCGTCCTGCAGAACGCCTTCGAACTGCGTCGGGACGCCCGAACTTTCGTGAATGCCATTGTGTCCTTTAGGAACGAAGTGGGACGTTCCAAGCTGATATACGCTCCCGGCATGGCCGATAACGCCAACTTAGCCATACTGGCCTATCTTGGCGTGGACCTTGTGGACAGTACATTGATCGATCACCGGGCGGCATTAGGGCAGATATCCCTCCCGGAAGGGGCGATATCGGCGGACAAGGCCTCCTGGCTTATCGATGGGAAGGCCGACATGAAGCAGTTCAATCGACAACAGATGATGAACGAGATCGGTCTGATCAAGCATATGATATCTGCCGGCAGGATGAGAGAACTGGTCGAGCTCCGTTCCCAGGCCACCCCTTGGAACGTGACCGCACTGCGCATTTGTGATGACGATCATTACGCCTTTCAGGAGGCGGACTTCTCGGTGATCGGCCCACGTTTCTACTGCAACGCCAAGCAATCCCTGGTCCGACCGGACGTCAAACGTTTCAGGGAGATGGTCAAAACACGTTTCCATCGTCCCGACCACCGTAAGATATTGCTGCTCATCCCCTGCTCGGCCAAGAAGCCCTACTATACGTCGAAGAGCCATAGGCTCTTCCGTCAGGTGCTATGGGAAGTCCCCAACGGCGCAGTGGTCCAAGAGATGATCATCACCTCACCACTAGGGGCGGTCCCCCGAGAAATGGAGCTGTTCTATCCGGCAGCGCAGTACGACATACCCGTCACCGGTCACTGGGACCGGGAGGAGCAGGCCATGGTACAGGACATGGTCCTGTCCGTGGCCAAGCAGGGCTACGATCACGTCATCATCCATTTGGGTGACGAAGCCCCCATCATCCAGGAGGTGCTGGACGGGACCATCACCTCGGACGGCTCCCCCACATCCAACGCTTCTTTGGGAAAGCTCAAGGAGACATTGGTGGCGCTCTGCGGAACTTACGATCGCATCGATCCATCGTTGGACCGTTGGGCGGCCATGTCCTCCGTCGCCGGTTTCCAGTTCGGGCCCGGGGGCGAAGCATTGTTGCAGGACGCTCACGTCCTAGGCAACTATCCCTTCATGAAGATCATGCATCGAAAGGAGCAGAGGGGCATGCTGAACCCGGAGCGGGGAATGATCTCCCTGACCATTGAAGGCGCGGAATCGATATCACCGGTGATGCCCAAGGTGGTCATGGCCGACTTCGAGCTCAAAGGCAGCCTGTTCGCCGTCGGCGTCCAAGAGGCCGATCATTCCATCCGGGCCGGGGAGGAGGTGGCCATCATTCGCAACGGACAGTTGGCCGGCGTCGGTGTGGCCACAATGGGCGGTCGAGAAATGGTGGAGATGCGTCGGGGTGAAGCGGTCAAGGTGCGGCACAAGCGAAAGTGAGAAAGCATTTTCACTGATATTGAAGCCGGGCCAGTCTTTTATTGCCCCTCTTCTATTTTCACTCATCTCTCCCCTTCTTGTCTTTAATATCAGTAAGAGCTACCATAAAATACGGGCTTCGTGCCCCTGACTATGACGACCATCCCAAGGCGGAGGGGGACAACAGGCCCCGTCTCCCCCGCCTTACATTTTTCTCATTTAATTATATATCTTAATTTTTTAAAACCGGTGCTTATCGCGCCGTTAAGCGGGCACCCTTACGGGAGCCCTGAGAAGATAGCCGCGATGGTATTACGATTTACCAAACGGTTTTCCCGGGCAGTCCAAGCTAAGAGGATTTAATGCTTTTTCCGTATTGTACTATCAATGCTTTATGGCAGTAAGGACACCGTTGGGCATTTAACTCCAGCAAATAATTATAACATGTCTTATGGTGCATATAGAATCTGTAGACGATCGATGCAATCCATGCTGAAACTATTGTAATGATTATGAGGATTGGCACAAACACGGTACCGATGGCAGATAATCCAGCAATGATTATGCAGATTATCACAAGAGTCGATTCAATATTTATGAGATGTTGTATTTTATTCCCCTGATAGACTTCTGCAACGTTCGGCCCATGATCATGCTTTCCTACTTCATGCAAATGGCGGGCATTATTGAGGGCTTCTCTTCTTACTCTTCCCAGATTTTTTTTCCAAATGGAAATATTATTCTGAACCTTGTATTTACGGGGGGATTTTCTAACGTCAATATATGGAACTTCAACAGCGGGGGCCGTTATCGATATCGACATTGACATCGCCTCTATTCATACATGTGTTGTAATATGATATATGTTTTATGTAAAGCGTATATCGAATAACAATATATGGCTTATGTTTTATGTAAAACAATTGTTACCTATTTATTAATGAATTGCCATTCGTGTTTTATGAAATGCGCAGATGACAAACTCACCATGCTAGAACAAAAGCATGCTTTGAGATTACTTTCATGTTTGTATCTGAATGGAAAATCAAATAGGTCAAACTTATACAATGCAATTTCAAAAACTACAACTGCGCCGATGAAACGAGTGAATGAACTGATCGCCTTGGGGCTGATCGAAGAAACGATCCATGAGAATGCACCATTCACAAAACATGTAACATTGACAGAGAAAGGAAAGCAAGTTGCAGAACACATCATTAAAATTGAAAAAATATTATCAGAGGTGTTTTGAACGACCCGATCACTTAATATTCACCCCTTGAAAGGCAACAAGGCTGCTGGCATCATTGGTATCACATTTATCTGGGTAGGCATTACTATCGGACTTTTTTTGCTCGTAGAGACCCGTATAAATAGTAACTATCAGCTGCTCATTTTTATACTGCCCGCGTTGATTCTAGTAAAATTGGGAACCATGACATTTTCTATCCATGTGGATGATGATGCTGAACCTCGCTCGTTAAGGCGCACAATAAGACCCAACTTTCATGATTTCGTACATAATAATAAAGCTTGGAATAATGTCAGCCGATGGGAAAGAGAGAACAGGGAAAGTAAGATTAAGAGGGCGGAGTCATTAGAAAGATGGCAGATAAAGAGAACGAAGTTAATTGAAGGACGACAGAAGAAGCTTCAGTCTTGGTCGATCAGGCTTATTAGATAATAAATTTATTATAGTACCGATAAGCCCCTAATATCTCCCTTATATGTTCCTTATGAACCATCAACTATTC
>SPCU01000148.1 GCA_004525545.1 Methanomassiliicoccus sp.
CCCACGGTGATCTTCCTGGGGTCCTCCATCATGTAGGTCAGTATCTCCCGGAAGATGGTGTCATAAAGGGCGTCCACGGCGTCATCCCTCTCGTGAAGGTGAGAGGCCTTCTCCGCATCCCTCTGCAGGAACGAGTACACTGCGTCGTCGACCAGACCCACCACCAGGCAGGCGATGTTCCTCAGCGATTCGAACTTCTTGAACGCCTTCCCCTCTTCGAAGTCATCGATCAGTTCGGCGATGTCTCTGGCATAGCGGCCGAAACGGTTCAGGTCCTCCACCATCTTCAGGCATGCTGATATCATGCGCAGGTCCCCGGCCACCGGTGAATGGAGCGCGATGATGTCCAGGCAGTGTTTGTCGATCTGCCCGTTGAGCACATATATGCGGCCGTCCAGCTCTCGCACCTCGTCCCGCAGGGAGAAGTCCATGTCGGCGATCATCTGTACCGCCTTCTCTATGTCCGTCTTAGAGGCGTTGGCCATCTCGGTGATCTCCCGGTTCAGCTCATCCATCTCACGATTGAACGTCGTCCTTGGAACCATTAACCCATCCTCCCGGTGATGTACTGCTCAGTAAGCTCCTTCTGTGGCCTCTCGAATATCTGCCTGGTCTCCCCCATCTCTATCATTTCACCCAGGTAGAAGAAGGCGGTCCGGTCAGAAATGCGCGCGGCCTGCTGCATGCTGTGAGTGACGATGACCACAGTGTAATCCTTCTTCAGGTCCACCAGCAGGTCCTCTATCTTCGCCGTGGCAATGGGGTCCAGCGCAGAGCACGGCTCATCGAACAGGATGATCTCCGGGTCGATGGAAAGCGTCCTGGCGATGCACAGCCTCTGCTGCTGCCCGCCGGAAAGGGTCATGCCGCCCTTGTCCATGCGGTCCTTGACCTCATCCCATAGCGCCGCCCGGCGTAAAGAACGTTCGACGATCTCGTCCAGCTCGCTCTTGGTGTGCTTGCGCCGCCGTAACTTGCCGTCCACGTTCTCAATGACACCATGCAGGCGCGGTGCATAGGCCACGTTCTCGTAGATGCTCTTGGGGAACGGATTGGGCTTCTGGAACACCATGCCGATGTGGCGGCGGACATCCACCACGTCCACCGTATCCTCGTTGATGTCGGTACCGTTCACCATGATCTTTCCCTTCACCACGCAACCTGGTATCAGGTCGTTCATGCGGTTGATGCAACGGATGAAGGTCGATTTGCCGCAACCGGAAGGGCCGATGACGGCGGTCACCTCGTTCTTGTTGATGTCCATGTCCACACCCTTCAGGGCGTGGTTCTTCTCGAAGTATACATGGAGGTCCTCAGCGTGAATTTCGGTTGTCATATTACCACTTGTACTTGTCACGATATCTTTTCCTCATCACTATGGCCACCAGGTTCATGCCCAGCACCATCAGGAGCAGGACCAGTGCGGCAGCGTACTGCAGAGGTCGGGTGGCTATCAGGTCGGATGACTGCGTGGCCATGTAGAACACGTGATATGGCAGGGCCATGAAGCTGTCGAAGAACCCGTCCGGCAAACGCTGCAGGGACATGGCCACACCGGTCAGCATGAGCGGGGCGGTCTCGCCGGCCGCGCGGGACACGGATAGGATGAACCCGGTGAATATGCCAGGCAAGGCGTAGGGCAGGACATGATGCCATATGGTCTGCCATTTGGACGCTCCCAGCGCTAACGATGCCTCCCTCACGGAATAGGGCACGGCAGCAATGGCTTCGCGGGAAGCGGCGATCATCAGCGGCAGTGTCATTATGCTCAGGGTAAGACCGGCGGAGATCAGCGAGAAACCGAACCCTAGGAAGGCCACGAATATGCCCAGCCCAAGCAGTCCGTATACTATGGAAGGCACCCCGGCCAGATTATGCACCGCCAGCTTGAACATGCGGCCTCTCCAGGAAGACTTTTCATATTCAACCAGATAGATGGCCGAGAGTATCCCTATGGGAACGGAGACAGCCATCACAATGAGCATTAGGTAGAACGTACCGACGATGGCCGGAAGTATGCCCCCCTGCGTATTGGCGCGCCTGGGCATCTCGGTGAGGAACTCCAGGCTCAATCTGTCCAACCCGCCGGTGACGATGTACCCCACGAGCACGACGAGCGCTAGCACCACCAGCAGGGCGCAGCCCCGGAACAGGGAGAAGAGCAGCACCTCCTTGTTACGGCGGTTCATCGGTACTCCTCCAGGAAGCGCTTGGAGATGAGGTCGGCGATGAAATTGATGACGAAGGTGATGGCGAAGAGGACCAGGCCCACCA
>SPCU01000027.1 GCA_004525545.1 Methanomassiliicoccus sp.
CCTTCGGGCTGGAGCGGTCCAAGGACCTCTGCCCCGCAGTGACCGTTCAAGTTCCGGGGGATTTCGACCCCGTCCCGGAGATGTACTTCGGTACGGTCGCTCCAGGCGGATACGCCTGGGTTATCCCAAAGAAAGGGGCGGCGAACATCGGCCTAGGTGTATCCCGGAAGTTCGGGAACGCCCCGGTGATGGAGTACTTCGACACCTTCATGAAGACGAAGGGTCTGACATCCGAAAAGCCTCACGGCAAGTTCGTTCCCATGTCCGGTCCGATCAGCAGGACGGTGGCCGGGCAGGCCTTGGTCGTTGGCGACGCCGCTGGCCAGGTAATGGCGGTGAACGGCGGTGGAATACCTATCGCCCGGATCACTGGAAGGGTGGCCGGTCAGGTGATCGCCGAGAACGTTCTCAAAGGTACTCCCCTGACCAAGTATGAGGAGGAGTGGCGCAGACTGGTCTATAAACCCCTGCGGACCGCGGTGCGCACCAAGTTCCTGGCGGAGCTATGCTTCGGAAGCAGCTGGCGTTTAGAGATGGCCATGCGCTTTTTGGGTGAGCGGAGGATGAACAATATCATCCGCTGCAAGCGCATACTGCCTTAGACACCGCGTATCATGGAGATGAGCGCGCGAGGGATGCTGCGGATCAGCCCCTTGGACGCCCATTCCATCTCCCGCTTATGCGTGATGGTGCTCTCCATCAGCTCTTCGGAACGCCTTTGCAGCTCCTGGAACTCCTTCCTGCGCTCCTCTGGATCTTCGATGGCCACGGCCTTGTCGACTCTCTTCATCATATCCGCCGCCTCCTTGGAGCGCTGCAGGCGATAGTCCAGCTCCTCCCGGGTGATGAGCCCGCAATCGAAGCGGGCCTTGTTTATGGCATCGGCCGCCTCGTAGCTCACCTCGGCGATATCGTCCCGGGTCATCCACTTGGTCTCATAGGACAGCACGTACTTCCAGCTGGGGGAGGGCAGTCGGACCCGATGCTCTTCCAAGGTGCGGGCCAAGGATACGTAGCCGTAACGTTCCGGATCCTCGAAGGCCATGGAGCCGGGGTCCAGGAAAGGGGCCAACGGGGAGATGAACACGCATAGCCGGGGGTCCTTGTTCGCCACCAGGTAAAGCTCCTTGGCGTACTCGGCGCTCTTTACCGCCGATTCCCTGGTCTGCTGCGGCAGGCCGATCATGAAGAAGACATCGAATCGTTCCGCCCCGTACTTCAGGGCGTTCCTTATCGATTCCTCCAGCTCCTGATTGGAGTATTTGCGTCCCAGGGCCTCGCGCACCATCGGGTCGTGCGAGTCCGGTGATATCTCTACCGAGAAACCCTTGGTGTGGGTGCTCGCCAATTTATAGAACTCCTCGTCCGGAGGGGTGAAGAACTCGAAGACCAGCGGATTGGTGACCTTTAAGCGCTTGACCTCTTTGAAGAATCGTTCCATATACTGCTTGCCACCGCGCCTGGGGTCGCCCACGATGAAGGTGGGCGCCTTGATGTACCGTTGAATGTTGTGAACGTCCTGCGCAAGCTTCTCCGGGGAGCGGAACGCCGGTTTCTTTCGGTTGAGGAACTTGTGCATGGCCGGGCAAGAGCCGCCACATACCGTGCATTGAAGGTGGCAGCCCTTGATGGAGAAGACCATCGTGATGTGGTAGCGGTCCCAGTCCTTGAAGGGCTTATGACCTTCCAGATCGCAGTGCTTGATGACCGAGCGCACGATCCAGCCGTAATCCACATCCTGGTAATCCAGGTCCTCAGGGACGAAGGTGATGGGGTTGTGATGATGCTGGCCGTTCTCCTTCCAGCTGAGGTTCTCCACCTTCTCCAGTGGCGTGCCGTTATTCAGCGCCTCCATCAGCTGCTGCAATGGGATCTCGGTCGAATCGCCCTTCAAGACCATGTCCACCTGGGGATAGGTGAGCAGTTCTTCGTGGTAGTAGGTGGCAGAGAATCCCCCCATGAGCACCTTCGCGTCAGGGTGATGCTTCTTGACCAGCTTGGCTATCTCCAAGGCGCCGTGGGCGTGGGGCAGCCAGTGCAGATCGATGCCGAAGACCTTGGAGTCCAGCTTGGCTATGAGCTTCTCCACGTCCAGCTTTCGGTGGTTCAGCATCATGCTGGCCAGATTGATGATCCGCACCTTGTGACCGTTCTTGGCCAGATACGCGGCCATAGTGGTGAAGCCGAACGGGTACATCTCGAAGACCGGGGTGGACGGGACCATGTCGCTCACTGGTCCGTAGAACAGGAACTCCTTGCGGAAATCGTAAACGCTTGGTGCGTGCAGGAAAATAATATCCTCTTTGCTCATGCCATCGCGCCTCTGGCACGCTGACAAACTCGGAGATATTTAAACATGTCAGACGTTCCAAAGTCCTTTTACGGAGATCACTTCCCGAAGCGCCTCTTCCTGGCCTGGAAGGTGCGGATAGCTCGCAGAAAATCGACCTTGCGGAAACCGGGCCAGAAAACGTCGGTAAAGTAAAGCTCTGAATAAGCCAGTTGCCAGAGCAGGAAATTTGAGACCCGTTCCTCTCCGGACGTACGCAGCACCAGATCAGGATCGGGGAAATCGGCGGTGTAGAGGAAGCTAGAGAACATCTGCTCGTTGATGTCCTCCACCTCCAGATCCCCTTCCTTCACCTTAGTGGCTATTCGGCGTATGGCCGAGATCATCTCTTGACGGCTGCCGTAGGCCAGGGCGATATTGTAATAGTAGTCGCTATAATCCATGGTCCTCTTCTCGGCCACCTCGATGGAGTGGATGACCCTCTCCGGCAACAGTTCCCGCTGCCCGAGCACGGTCACCTTGATCTTATTTTTGTGGATGCGTTGGTCCTCCGCCAGTTTGAGGAAGTTCTCCTCGAACAGGTCCATCAGGTAATGCACCTCAACCTCGTCACGGCCGAGGTTCTCGGTGGAGAACGCATACACCGTCAACACCTTGATGCCCATTTCCAGGCACCACTCCATGACCTCCTCAAGCTTCTCCTTTCCCTTGACGTGGCCTTCGTGGGCGACCAGCCCTATTTCCATAGCGAAGCGCCGGTTTCCATCCATGATGATGGCCACATGTTCAGGGATTTCACCCTCCATGACCTCCTTTAGAAGCCGCTTCTCGTATGTCTGGTAAGCGGTGTTGGCGATCACTCGGGTGATTTCATTGGACATGTGATGTTACCTAAATCCTATGAACGTTCTAACTTTCTAAGTCTTCTGGCAGTCCCGCGGCCTTCAAGCCCATATCGAAGCATCCTATGGCTGCCACGGCGCCGATGATGCCCCGCTTTCCGGTTATCTCCACGATATCGACCCCGTTGCGCTGGGCCACATCCACCGCTTGCTGCGGTATATAGATGACGCTCTTGGCCTTCCATCCATAGTCTTCCAGCTCCGGCGGTACTTTGAGGCCTACATAATAGGCCATGGTGGTCTCAGAGGATAGGGTGTTCTTCCGCAGCTCCTCCTTGAAATGTTCCAGCAAGGCCGGAAGCTCATTTTCCTTTATGGCGAAGCTGACCCCTACCGATGAGCAGTTGGTGGTCTTCTCCGGCACGTTGGGGTTGAGTTGAATGATCTTGTGCTTCAGCAGGTGTCCGATCGGACATGCTTGCGCCACCTTCAGCATCATGGACCAGGTGGCCCCCTTCTGCTTGGTGTCGGTATCGTCCACCGAAATTATCACCCGCACCATCTTCGGGGTTATGATGGTCACTTCCACCCGATGTCCTCCCCCTATCAGGACGTCATCGGGATATTCGGTGGCGATGGTCCCCGGTCCCTGGGGCATGCATGCGCCCACTCCCACGCTGGCGCCGGCAAGACCGACCCAGGTGGTCCTAACCTGCTCACCGTCGACCACGACCGATCTCAAACCTTGTCCGCCAACGTCCTTGGAGGCCGGTCCGAAACGCACCTCTCGTTCACCGATGATGGTGTCCATGGTGATGGTGTTGCCCTCCACGGTGATGTTGGTGATGGCGCCCCCGGCACGCTTGCGATTGCAGGCATCCCATTCCACTGGGCCTTTAGCAGAGCATTCCTCGATGACCTGGGCCACTCCGTTCTTTTCATCGATCAGGGTAAAGATACCGCGACAGAACAATCTTCCGTACTTCTTAGTGACCTCTTCCGGTGAGAGCCTTTGCACCATGATGACATCCCTATGCTCCATTGACTGGAGGTGTGGAAGCATACCCTTGGGCTTTATTATGGTTTCCCTGGTCCAGGGTGACGAGCCTGGAAGGGAGGGATGACATTGCCAGCAGCAATACTTCTCCCCCTTTGTTCTTGTAGACGAGGAATTTGCCTTTGCAACCGAGGACCTCGCCACGATGGCGGCCAGGGAGCGTGTCGAACTGCGCCCGGGACAGGTCCACTGGTGGCAGGGGATAATCGTTCAGCGATCGAACCTTGGTCGGTCTGATCAGATCACCGTTCACCGAGGAAAGTGCCCGATCGAGCATCTCTTGGTAGGCATCGCGGTCGATCCTTCGCCCTTGGGCCTTTAGGAACGCATTGCGGCGGACCCACTGCGTGGCCTTCAAAGCCTTGGAAAGGACGTTCTCAGCCTTCCTAGCCTCCAATCTATTGGGATATGTGCCTAGCTGAGCTATGGCGTCTGCGCCCTGCTCTATGCCCCTTTCCATAAACCGGGAGGAGAGGGTCATGCCTACCTTGATCATGTCCCCATAGAACGCCGCGTAGACGTGATGCTCTCGGGCGCATATCTTTCCCCCTGGACAATCCGTGTTCACACCATCGCATGCCGGTTCGAAGATACAGTTCTGCACCGGTATCCAGGAGGAAGCGCATTGCGGGCACTGGTCGTGCTGCCCTTTGACCTCGCGACGCATGGGGCAGGGTTGATGGCCGTTCTCGCTGAACGAACCTACGCAGCGGCGAGCCTCGGACACCGTAAGGTCCAGACGATCTCCTGGGTTGAACTCGGCAGGCACACCCTCCTCTATCCCGTTCTTTTTAAAATCGAAGATCACCAGCTTTGGCTGGAAACCATCCCATTCCCAGGAGATGGCGTGGCCAGCATAGGCCATCAGTCCCTGACGCCGCAGGATGACGTCCGCGGTCTCGAACACACTACTTCAACTGGTCAACGAAGATTAAAAAGCTCTGTTCCGGTGGAACGAGCATGAAGGCGAATCGCTATACCAACAACGTTTCAGTAATAGAAATAAACGGATAATAATTTTATATTAGATATGCTCTGATGAATCCAGATGCTAAGCATTATCACCATAACTACGACAAGTGCTTCAAGCAGCGCTATATCCCTCTCCACCGCCATAGGTGTGGGTGTAGGCGGTGCCTTGATCGCTATCCTGTTGATAATGCTGCTGTCCTCGCGTGAGCTTATCTCCGCATCCAGCAAGAATTCTAAAAAGGTCTTGGCCACGTTGGACGCGGCCATCGTCCCTCTGCTGGTGGTATTCTCTCTGACCATAGTCTTCCAGGTCCTGGAGATCGTTGGCACGATCAACGTATGAGGACATCGTTCAATGAACGGGTCTCTCGATCATTAACTATCAAATGACCTGGTTCCACTATTCTCTTAAAGTGTAAATTCAAGCGATAGGGCACAGTTTCTAAAATGGTGAACAGGACCCTTTGGGTCCAGGTCCTTAACGAGACTATAGGCTCTCTTCCTCTTCCTTCTTAGAAAGGAACTCCGGCGGTATCTCATAGGCAAGGAAGACGGTCTTCCCGGCCTGGAATATCACGTTGCCGGCCTCTATGGCCGCCGTAGCATCGATCTCCAGTATGACCGGGGTTTCCACCCTTACCTTGCCCGCATTAAATGCATCCTGGTACGTCCTGGACAAATGGACCATCTTGCGGTCCGAGGGATGCAGGCCCGTTTCCAAGATGATGTCCGTCTCCTCCGGAGTGGTGGGGTAGTATAGGAAGTCCGGGATGTTGTCCGTGGGCAGCTTAAGGTCCAGGTCCAGGGAGTGACCGTAAGTGGCGCGCATGAGGTCGTTGCTTATCTGGTAACGGCCCTTGGGGTCGGTCTCGATTATGGCCACAACATGATGAGGTCTGAGCCAGTGATATCTGCGGTTGCTGTCGCGCATGACGCTGATGAAATCACGCAGGTTCACGAATCCCTGCTCGTCCATGTCCAGGCCGAACCGCTCCGGAAAGTGGCGCAGCACACCGGCCAGTGTACGTCCCAATTGCTCGAGCTCCTGCTCGCTCATCAAGAACTTACCAGGCTCTCCGCAGATGGGACAATTCTCCCCGCGATAATAACCGTGCTCGCCGCATTCCCTTAACATAACGAACCCTCGAACATACAAAGTTGAACTTAAACTTTAGGCCGCCCCTGGCGTTCCAGAGCCTTCTCCGCCGCCTGCACCGTGTTCTGCATCAGCATGATTATGGTCATCGGCCCCACTCCGCCGGGCACCGGTGTGATCGCCGATGCCTTTTCTTTCACCGCTGCGAAATCCACATCGCCCACGAAGCGGTACCCTCTAGGCGCGGTCGGATCATCGATGCGGTTGGAACCGACATCCACCACCACCGCTCCTTCCTTCACCATGTCGGCCTTGATGAAGTTGACCTTCCCTATGGCCGAGACGAGCACATCCGCTTGCAGTGTGATATCCTTCAAGTTCTCGGTCCGCGAATGACACACGGTGACCGTGGCGTCGGCCGCCTGGTTCTTCTGCATCAATATGGCCGCCAGCGGTTTGCCTACTATGTTGCTGCGGCCTACGATGACCACATGCTTCCCGGCCACTTTATGACCGCTGCGCGAAAGGAGCTCCTGAATGCCGTGGGGGGTGGCCGGAAGGAAACCGTCGCTCTCCCCGATGAGCATCTTGCCCACGTTCACCGGGTGGAAGGCATCCACGTCCTTGTCCGGGTCTATGGCCCGAACGATCTTGCTGACATCGATGTGCTCGGGCACGGGCATCTGCACCAATATGCCGTGGATCATGGGATCGTCATTGAGCTTCTCAATCAATCCGAGAAGGGAACCCTCGCTGTAATCCGGGGGTTTAAGCAATGTATGGGAATAGATGCCCAGTTCCTTGCAGGCCTTACCCTTCATCCTGACGTAGGACGAAGAGGCCGGATCATCGCCCACCAATATGACCGTCAGCCCGGGGGTCACCCCTTCGGATCGCAGCTTGGCGATCCTCCTGGTCAGGTCCTTCCGGATCTGGTCTGCGATCTCCTTACCATCGATGATCTTTGCGCCCATTTCCAGTCCAGGCTCTTGATGGCATAGCAATATTAATAAAAATTGGGGACGCGGGTAAAAAAATACTTTATCTTCAGGCTGGATATCGGAATCGGTCAGGGAGCCCATGAAGAGCAATATTGAGATCGCCCAGGAGGCCCAGGTCCTCCCCATCGATAAGATCGCCGCCAAATTGGATATCTCGGCGGAGGAGATCGTACCATACGGGCGGCATATGGCCAAGGTGCCTTTGTCCGTGCTGCGCCGCTTCGAAGGCCAGGAGAACGGGAAACTGATCCTTATCACGGCGATCACCCCCACTCCGGCCGGTGAGGGCAAGACAGTCACCACCATAGGGTTGGTCCAGGCCCTGGGGCTTCAGGGACATAATGTCATGGGCGCGATACGCGAACCGTCTCTGGGACCGACCTTCGGTCTGAAGGGCGGCGCTACCGGGGGAGGTCTCTCCCAGGTCTATCCTATGTGGGACATCGACCTGCATTTCACCGGGGACATCCACGCCGTGGGGGCGGCCCACAACCTTCTCTCGGCCATCCTGGAGAACCACATCGCCAAAGGGAACAAGCTGAACATCGATCCCACCCGAATCTTTCTGATGAAGGCCATAGACATGAACTGCCGGGAACTGCGCAATATCGTCATCGGCCTCGGGGGGCGCAAGGAGGGAGGAATACCGCATGAGAGCGGATTCCTCATCACCGTGGCGTCGGAGATCAGCGCCATATTGGCTCTGACGACCTCACTGACAGACCTCAAGGAGCGGCTGGGAAGGATCATCGTCGGCTACACCTACGACAACCGCCCGGTGGAGGCCAAGGAACTGGGATGCGTCGGGGCGATGGCCATTTTGCTCAAGGACACCATAAATCCGAACCTGGTGCAGACATTGGAAGGACAACCCTTCTTCATTCACGGATTCCCCTTCGCCAATATTGCCCACGGTAACAGCAGTATCATCGCCACCAAGTACGCGTTGAAGATGTGCGACATGGTGGTCACCGAGGCCGGCTTCGGGGCCGACCTGGGTGCGGAGAAGTTCTTCGACATCGTCTGCCGGAACAACGGCTTCCGTCCTGACTGCGTTGTTCTGGTCTGCTCCATCCGGGCGTTGAAGATGCATGGCGGATGTCACCTTTCCCAAGCGGCCTGCGAGGACCTTAAGACCCTCAAGGAGGGCTTCTCCAACCTGGACAAGCATGTGGATAACATCCGCAAGTTCGGTGTTCCCATGGTGGTCGCCATCAACCATTTTAGTGTCGATACGGAGCAGGAGATAGCGATGGTCAGAGAGCACTGCCGTGAACTCGGGGTGCGTTGTGCCGTGTCCTATGTATTCGACAAGGGCGGTGAAGGAGGACAGGAGCTGGCCAACCAGGTGGGCGAGATACTGGAAAAGGAGACCTCTAATTTCCGCTTCCTATACGATGTCGATCAACCCCTCAAGGACAAGATCAAGGTCATCGCCACCGAGATGTACGGAGCGAAGTACGTGGTCTATGAGGGCGCCGCCCAGAGGCACCTCAAGACCATCGAGGAGTCCGGCCTGGGCCATTTCATGGTGTGCATGGCCAAGACCCAACTATCGCTCACTGACAAGTCGGAACTTAAAGGAGCGCCCCGGGACTGGATATTGAACGTCAGGGAGATATTCGTGTCCGCAGGGGCGGGGTTCGTGGTGCCCATATGCGGCCGTATCATGCTCATACCCGGACTGCCCTCGCAGCCGGCGGCATTGAGCATGGACATCGACGAGGACGGGCGGATCACCGGTCTGTACTGATCAGCATATGGCACAGACAAATGCCCAGCTCGGCCAGGTCTTCGGCCGGCAACGTCCCGGCACCGCCCTTATCAAAGAGCATATTGGCTCCAGATGGAACTTCCCCGTCACCCTGCCATACGATGGCCGCCAGACGTAATCGTGGGAAAACATGGAAGAGGGCGGCGGCATCCCCCATATTCAGAGATCGACCTCCGAGCGGCCGACCGACCTTCGATAGCTCTTTTGGCGCTTTTCCGAAACGCGACGCTAACGGGGTTACCGCCCTTTGTCGGAAGGCTGTTGCGAAAGGGGAAGCGTCCTTCAACTGTTCGAACGACATCCATTCATCATCTCTCTTCCAATCCCTGCAACCCATGAGGTGATGCAGGGCGATCAGCCCCCATCCCCCGCTGAGCTCCGGGGGCACGGTGACCATCTGGTCGGTCATTGATATCAGGATGGTGCTTCCTAGTGCGGGTAGCGAGATGTCATCGCCCTGCAGAGAAGCCCCGGAGCTTTTAGCCAGCTCCCGAGGGGCGATCCCTTCCAAGGCTTTCCAGGCCAGCGCCATTGCCTGTCCATATGCGGGGTTACAGTTCATTCGTCCTCCGAAGATGGTCGGCCAAGGTCACGAACTCCACCCCGGTCTCCTGACCGTGACGTAGGAAGGAGAGCAGGTCCTCCGTGCCTCGCTGGACCATATCCTTGGACAACAGTCCGCCGCTGAAGCTTTCCACCAGGTGCCATGAATGAGTGGCGATCACCAGCAATCCTTCGTCCAGCTGGTCCATCATTTCCTGGTAGTCGGTCATAGGGCGCTTGCCCTCGTGGTACGGCCATAGATAGGAGACGATCTTGTGACCTTTCCGGTCAAGTGACCAGCATACCGGGGCTTCCAGCAGTCCATCGGGACGTCGGTACGGGGATACCTTTCCGCTCACCATCGGCGCGGTATCGGAGGAATCATAGAGATATCGACGGCGACAAAGCTCCGCCAGTAACGGTGCGCTCGTTCTCTGGTAAGGCGCTCGGAAACCTCTTCTGTTCCGGCCGAACGTTCGGTCCAGGGCCATCTCCGCCCTGTCAAGCACCTCCCTTACCTGCCCTTCATCCAATGGTATCCCGGTCTCCTTTCCGGGAAAGTCCTCGTGGTCGTAGCCGTGAACGGCCGTCTCATGGTCTTCCATGATCTTGGCCAGGTCCAACCTATCGGACATTTCATCAGCGGTCCGTCCCTCCCAGAAGAACGTTCCTTTCACTCCGGACTCACGCAGCAGTTCCAGGATCCTCTGCAATCCTTGAGCCGAGGATGTGAAGCGAGGGCTGCGGTCCCCGTTCTGGGCGTTGGAGATAGAACATATCTCACCATGGCAGGCCAGATTGACGTCCCGATCGACATCCACGGTGAAGGCCACTGAGCGCACGTGGAGGATATCCCGGCCGAGGGACTTAAGAGGTACGGTCCCCCGCAAAAGTTTTTAATATCTGGCTAATGGTGGCAAACATATTATGGCCGACACCCCCGGATCATCTGATCGCCACGCCAGGTCAACGCGGCGCATCGCTGCCGGAAAGGGGGTGGACCATTGCCAAAGGTGATCATCGTCGGCGGCGGCCCTGCCGGTCTGGCCTGTGCCAAGGAACTATCCGGGAGGGGGTTCAGCTGCGCCATACTGGAGAAGAGGGACAGTCTGGGCGGAAGGGTCGATGAGCTATCATGCAAAGGACAGCGCCTCTGCCGGCAGTGCGACGTTTGCCGGGTGCATCGATTGCGGGACGAGGTATCATGCTCAGAACTGATCAGCGTCTACTTGGGTGTAGAGCTGGATCAGGTGGAGCGGCACGGAAGCCGATACCGTTTCGATATCAGCCGTAAGAGGGGGGCCATCGACACAGGTCGTTGCTCCCGTTGCGGCAAGTGCGTCGAAGCGTGTCCCACAGGTGCCATGACCAAGGAGGGCGGGAAGATCCGGCTGGACCGCCAGAAATGTCGTTCCCTTCAAGGTCTGGAGTGTGAGAGGTGTGTCAGCGTGTGCCCCACCGTGGCCATCGATCTGTTCGGGGAGGACCACCTGAGCGTCAACGGCGACGCCGTGGTCATGGCCACCGGCAGCTTGACCTTTCCCGCGGAGGAGGATGCTCGTCTGGGATGGGGTGAGGTGCCCGGAGTGATGACCTCCATGCAATTGGAGTCGCAGCTGGAGGCTCGATCGCCCCTTGAGATCGGGGAACGGTCGAAGGTCGCCTTCCTGCTTTGCGTGGGTTCGCGCAGCTGCCGTGTTGGTACGTCCATCTGCTCTGCCATATGCTGCAAGTACGCTCTACGTCAGGCCTTGTGCCTCAAAGAGAGGTACCCCGCCCTGGACATGACGATGTTCGTCATGGACTGGAGGGGGATGGCCCAGGACGACCCGTTACTAATTGAGCTGAGACGCACGGACATTAAGATAGTGCGTTCGCGTCCCGCGGAAATACTCGCTGAAGAAGGAAGGCCTCTGGTCAGGTATGCCAGTGATGGCCATATATTTTCAGAACCGTTCGACCAGGTAGTACTGGCCATCGGCCTGGTGCCGGACATCGATGACGCCTTGGCCGGACACCTGTCCTTACAACGAAATGCCCAGGGCTATGCGACATTCCCGGACGGAGGGGACCGGGGCATCTTCCTGGCAGGAAGCTGTATCGAGCCGAAGGACATCAAGCACTGCGTCTCCGACGGCATACTGGCGGCAAGACGCGCCCAGGACCATTTGGAGGGTGGGGATGACTGAACCGATGAAAGCGGCCGTCTTCATATGCCGTGGTCATGGGGTCGATCTCTCGGCCTTGAGGTCCTTATTGAAGGACCCGCGGATAGGGCACGCCGAGATACTGTCGAGATGCTGCACCCCAGAAGGTCGTGACCAGATACAGCTGCACTTGAGAGGAAGGACCACCCAGGCGCTGCTGGTGATCGGCTGCCCCGGGGAGTTACTGAAGGACTATCAGGCGCTGGCCGTCTCAACCGCCATGTCCCCGGCCCGGGTGGCCGTGGTGCCGGCGGCGGCCTGCCGCACCGTTGGCATGACCGAACGCTCCCTGGCCCACATCCTCGATCCCAGGGAGGCGCTGTTCCCGCCGGCGCGGACCGAAAACGGTCTGCTGTTGATCGGTGAAGGCCGAAATGCCGATGCTGCCTTGGAGCAGGCAAAGAAGGAAGACCTCGCGGTCCAGTCGCTCACTCCGTTCGATCTCGTCGAAGGGCAGGCCCGGCTCTTGGGAGGACCAGGTCGGTTCTCCCTAGAGGTCGGCGAGTCCATCTATAGGTTCGGTGCGGCACTGCTGGTAATGGACCAGCAGGTGACGCTGGAGCGGGAGCGATGGAACGATGGACAGGGAACGATGGTCCTGTTGGCCGGCGGGGAGGAATGCGAAGACGCTTTCTTGCAAGAGCTCGAATCGGCCGTGAACACAGGCGGAAAGGTCTTCGCAGCAGCTCAGGAGATGCCTTTCACCGGGTGTTCGGAGCTGCGTTACGCTGAACTGCAGAGGAGGGGAGCGACGTTCCTGAGGGCCGCAGAGGTCACCATCACCCCGGAAGGCGCGTTCGTGAAGGACCAGCACCTCGGAGAGGAACTGGTCCTGCCGATAGCTGAGCTTGTCACCATAAGTTCATCGCCCCCCTTCGGAAGCGAGGCCGTGCTCAAGGTCTTCGGTCTTCCGCCCGGAACAAGGGTCAAGGACATGAGGCCAGGAGAGAGCGGACAGCCAGGGGTGTTCATGGGTGGTTCCGCGTTCACCACTTTCATGGGCCACGATATCGAGGAAGCTACGCTGGCGACAGTGATGACCATCGCGGACGCACTGCAGCGCAGCGCTCCATCATATTCCATACTGGCCTCGATCGATAAGGAGAAGTGCTCCCTATGTCTGACATGCCTGCGCCTTTGTCCTTACCAGGCGCCGTTCATAGTCGAGGAGGGGATGATCATATCCACCGAACGTTGCCAGGGCTGCGGTATGTGTTTGTCGTTGTGTCCCAGCCAGGCCATAGAGATGCCGCCGGCCGACCTGCGCGGGGAGATGGACGGAACCAAGTTGGGTTATGGGGGGAACTCCTCATGATCATCTGTTATTGTTGCTCCAGGTCCGGAATGCCAGCTGCCCTGAAGGCCATGGAGGTCGAGGATATGGATGACGTCGTATTGAGGGAGGTTCCCTGTGCTGGCTCGGTGGAGAGGTGGGAAGTGTTGCACGCCTTCCGCCAAGGAGCCGAGGGGGTCCTGCTGGTAGGTTGCCTGCTGGAGAACTGCGCCCACCATTATGGCAACGAGATCGCCGGTAGGAGAGCGGAGACGCTGGAAAGGACGTTGGTGGATCTGGGTCTCTCCCCGGGAAAGGTGGTGTTGGTGCATTTGGCCGAGCACCAGCCCCATAGGTTCAGACAAGCCGTGGAGGCCATGCGGGCGACGGTGCGCAGCACCTCGGAGGAAGAGAAATGATCATCGCGGAACGGAAGCCGTTGACGGAGGTCCTGGAGATGCTGGACGGGTCGGGAGAGATAACGGTCCTGGGTTGCAGGTCCTGTACGGCGATCTGCCTGGCCGGAGGGGAGAAGGAGGCCAAGGAGATGTCCGAGGCATTGTCTCTGCACTCCGAGCTGAAAGGGAAGGGCTGGAGCGTCCGCCCCATCACGGTGGAGAGGGCCTGCGAAAAGGAGTTCATCCTCCCCCTACAGGGGGTAAAAGGGACGGTCCTAAGTCTGGCCTGCGGGGTCGGCGCCCAAGTGGTCCAGGAGATGTTCCCGATGCTCCAGGTGCTTCCCGGCGTCAACACATCCAACATGGGGGCGCCCGAGGGGATCGGGGTGTTCGTGGAAAAATGCGCTGGTTGCGGTGATTGTATACTGCATCTGACAGCCGGTATCTGCCCAATCGCCCGATGCGCGAAAAGCCTGCTCAACGGTCCCTGCGGAGGAAGTCAGAACGGAAAATGCGAGGTCTCTCCGGACACCGCCTGCGCCTGGGACCAGATCGTTCGGTCACTCACCACGCAAGGACGCCTGGACCTATTGGAACGGAACATTCCACCCAAGGACTGGCGCCCCAGCCGCAGCGGCGGTCCCCGACGAACTGTCAACGTCGAGGCCATGCCCGGTGATTCTCAGAAGGCCTGGAGGGATACTGAATGAGCGTAAGCATGCTTCAGGAGATGCTCGACGCCGGTCGGTTCGCGGTCACTGCGGAGATCGGTCCGCCCAAGTCATGCGAGCCAGAGCAGGTCAGGAAGTTGGCGCGAATGCTCAAGGGCAGCGCCCACGCCTTCAATCTGACCGACAACCAGGCGGCCAACGTGCGCATGTCCAGTCTGGCATCCTCGGTGCTATGTCTGCAGGAAGGGCTGGAGCCGGTGATGCAGATGACCTGCCGGGACCGGAACCGCATAGCCATGCAGAGCGATCTGCTGGGCGCTTGCGCTTTGGGCGTGCACAACGTCCTGTGCATCAGCGGCGACCATCAGGTGTTCGGCAACCATCCACAGGCCAAGAACGTGTACGATGTCGATCCGATACAACAGTTGATGATCTTTCGCCGCATGCGGGACGAGGGAATGAACTGGGGTGGAGAACCGCTGCCTCAGCCGCCGCAGCCCTTCCTGGGAGCGGCGGCCAATCCTTTCGCCGATCCCTTCGAGTTCCGGGTGGCTCGGTTGGCCAAGAAGGTCAGTGCTGGGGCGCAGTTCGTGCAGACACAGTGCGTTCTGGACGTTGAGCGCTTCCAGAGGTTCATGGGATACGTAAGGGAACGGGGGTTGGACGAGGAGGTGCACGTCATCGCCGGCGTCATCCCCCTGCGTTCGCACAAGGCGGCGCTGTTCATGAAGAACAAGGTGGCCGGAATGTGCGTGCCAGATCACATCGTCGACCGTCTACGAAGAGCGAGCGATCCCAAGGAGGAAGGCATCAAACTATGCCTGGAGACCATTGACTCCCTAAAGAGCATACCAGGGGTGCACGGCGTTCACATAACCGCTATCGCCTGGGAGGAGATCGTGCCCCGTTTGGTCCAGGAGGCCGGCATAAGGCCTTAGGAACACCGTTCCCATTTTTCCTATCGGGACGGACAAATATAAAAGCCATCAGCGACCAATAATACCTGGGGTTTACGATGGTGGAATTAAAGGTCGATTGTGCCGGAAAGAACTGTCCGGTACCGCTTATCGAGATGAGGAAGGCTATTAAGAAGGCTGCCAAAGGTGACGTGGTGGAGATCACCGGTGACCATCCAGCATCGAAGAAGGAGATACCAATGGCCGTGGAGTCGTTGGGACAGGAGCTGGTGGGTGTAACTGAATCGGGCGGCATGTGGACCATCCGCATCCGCAAGGTCAAGGAGTGATAACATGGCCGATAAGACCACCATAGTCGTGCACAGCGGAGACATGGACAAGATATACAGCGCCCTCATCATCGGCAGCGGTTCTTTGTCCATGGGCATGGACGTTTCGCTCTATTTCACCTTCTGGGGACTGCAGCGTCTGAAGAAGAATGGACTGGACAAAGGCCCGCTTTCCAAGATGAACATGCTCGGGTTGGGCCGATGGATGATCAAGAAGCGTATGAAGGCCGCCGGCGTGGAGGAACTGTACAAGCTCATGGCGGACTTCCGCGAGCTCGGGGGAAAGATAATTGCCTGTGACATGACCATGGATGTAATGGGCATATCCCGTTCCGATCTGCGGGAGGACCTGATAGACGAGTACGGGGCCGTCGGCACCTACGTGAACGAGGCCAAGAGCTCACAGATAACCCTATTCATCTGAGGTCATGAAATGACGATATACATGGACAACGCCGCCGCCACCCGCCTGGATGAGAGAGTGCTAGAGGCCATGCGTCCCTACTTCCTTGATTCGTACGCCGTCGCCACATCCGAGTTCGGCCACACCATGGGCCTGGAGGCCCGGGAAACGTTGATGGAGGCTCGACAGAAGATGGTCCGATCCCTTGGAGTGAAGGAGGGGGAACTGGTGTTCACCTCCGGGGACACCGAGGCGAGCAACATGGCCTTGAAGGGAGTGGCCATGGCGCTCGGCAGCAAGAGGGGCAAGCACATCGTGGTCAGCGCCATCGAGGACTTCCCGGTGCTCAACTCGGCCAGAGCACTTGAGAGAGAAGGTTTCCGCGTGACGCTCATCCCGGTGGGACCTGATGGACTGCTGGACATGGAAGCGTTGAAGAAAGAGGTGGGGAAGGAGACCATCCTGGTCTCGGTGCAGCAGGCCAATCAGGAGATAGGCACGCTGCAGGACATCAAGGCCGTAGGGGAGATAGCC